>CAUVIG010000011.1:0-22399 GCA_963551745.1 uncultured Actinomyces sp. | reverse complement strand
GGCGGGGGGGGGGCGCCCCGACTTCGCGCCCCGGCGCCCCCCCCCCCCCTCGCGCTTGGCGACGCCTAGCTTTGTGCACAGCTTCCGACGATAGATCAGAACTGGGCGCTACTGGCGTGTCGCGGTTTACTTGTTGGTGTCTTGGGTCCGGTACTTGAGTACGAGCAGCGCGATGAGGCAACAGAGCGTGCCGAGCAGGGCGCCATTCGCGACTCTCGAGGGAATCGCGAAATAGTCGTAACTGTCACCGTTGCTGGTGATCACACTCGTCACTGCTGCCCCTATTGAGATAATCGCGCACGTAATACCCGTCCATTCGAGCACGCGAGGCCACAGTCGCGAGGTTGTTCGTGCGCACGAGCGTGAATAGCCGGCCATTTGCCAGGCAGCAAGTGCCGCGCACATGGCGGTCGTCAGTTCGCGTGAAGGCCTTCCTGATGCTGCGATGGAAAACGCGATGGATGCGATGGTGACCGCAAAGAATACGAAGGCAAACACTGCGCGCAGCGCTCTGTCTGTGGCTGTCGGCATTGCATCGGGAGCGTCGACTGGGGCTGGTTGAAACTGTTGCATCTCTCTTCCCTCCTCCTGAGTTGAGGTGTTTGTGGCTGGCGCTAGCGTGCGTAGCAGGAGTAGCGAGACCAACACTCGTCTGTGAACCCGTGGCGGAAACCAAGGTATCCGGCGGTTCCAAGGAGGCCGACAGTGTTGGCTGCGTTGAAGATGGCCCAGCCCTTACGGCCCTGCCACTCGCTCCATGTAAGACCGCCAGTGCGGGCCTGGTGGACTCCCTCACCATACGCAGTGTCGTACCCAAACTTCATTGCTGTGATCGCAGCGATAACAACGGCGGGGGCTGCCTCGACCGATTCGGTCTCATCGACTGTCGTTTCGCCCGTTGGGACAACCGTTAATCGACCGGCAGCTTGTGCGGGAAGGGTCGTGCCGACTGACAAGAGTGCAGTGCAGACGCAGGCTGCGATAGCTTTGACGGCAGTTTTCATAGTGATCACGTCCTTGTAATCAGGTGTAGCGGACGCCGCTACATTTCTATTATTGACTGGCCTGATAATCTGTCAAGCATTCATTAGTAGTGAACGGTATCACAGTATATGCTTTCCGTTTGTAAAATGTTGAGAAGGTGATAATGGGGTTACCGGAAGGCCTTGCTGGCCGCCTCCGCCGTCGCCACGGCCTCCAGCAGCCTGCGCACCGACGCCACGCGGGAAGCGCGCTCGGAACGCACCTGATCTGCGTCCTCGTCCCCGGCCTCGTCGATGGTGAAGGGGCCGGTGGCGTGCGCGTAAGCGTCAAGTGCGCACGAGGGCTCCTCCTCGCTGTGCGAGCACAGCGGCAGGCACCAGGCGGCCGCCTCCGCGACGTCCGGGAAGACGCCGAGCACGTCCGCGACGCTCACGTGCCCCAGCCCGAAAGAACGCACGCCGGGTGTATCCACGATCCAGCCGCCCTCGTCCAGCTCGAAGGCCTCCGAGGACGTGGAGGTGTGGCGCCCGCGCCCCGTCACCTCGTTGACGTGGCCCGTCGCGCGGCCCGCGCCCGGCACCAACAGGTTGATGAGCGTGGACTTTCCGACCCCCGAATGCCCCACGAGCACCGACCAATGGCCGGTCAGGAGGGCCCGCAGCTCGGCGACGCCCGGGTCGGCTTCCCCGGCCTCGGCGCTCGTGAGTACGACGCGCACGTCGAAGTCCTCGTAGGCGGTGATCAGCTCATCGGCGCTGGCCAGGTCGGCCTTCGTCAGGACGAGGACAGGGGATAGGCCCGCCTCGTAGGCGGCGACCAGGCAGCGGTCGATCATGCCGGTGCGCGGGGGCGGATCCGCCAGGGCCACGACGATGCACATCATGTCCGCGTTCGCGACGATCGCCTTCTCGCCGCGCTGATCCGGCGCGTCCTCGAGGGAGCGGCGCAGCACCGAGGAGCGTTCCTCGACGGCGACGATGCGCGCGAGCGTGTCGGGGCGCCCGGACAGGTCGCCGGTCAGGCGCACGCGGTCGCCCATGATGACCGAGCCGCGCCCGAGTTCGCGCGCACGGACGGCCACGACGCGGGTGCCGTCCTGCTCCAGGCTCACCTGGTAGCGGCCGCGGTCGATGCCGATGACGCGGCCCAGCGGCTTCGAGGACCAGTCGGGACGGTCCTTCGTGCGGGGGCGCGAGCCCTTCCCGGCGCGCACGCGCACGCGCGGGTCGTCGGTTCCGGTGTCGCGGCGGGCCATCACTGCTCCTCCTCAATGGACGAGGCCGGGGCAGCCTGGGTGCTTTCCTGACCGTGAGCGCTCACCAAGGAGGCCCACATCGCCTCGAAGGTCGGCAGCGTCTTGGACGTGCAGGCGATGTCGTCGACCGTGATGCCCGGCGTGACCAGGCCCAGGATCGCGCCGAAGGTCGCCATGCGGTGATCCGCGTAGGAACGGATTTGCGCGGCGTGGAGCGGGCGCGGCGTGATGATCAGACCGTCCTCGGTCTCTTCGGCCTGCCCGCCCGCGCGGTTGATCTCGGCGACCAGGGCCGCCAGGCGGTCGGTCTCGTGCCCGCGCAGGTGCGCGATGCCGCTCAGGTGCGATGGGCTCGAGGCGTAGGCGCAGATCGCGGCCAGGGTGGGGGTCAGCTCGCCGACCTCGGCCAGGGCCGCCTTGATGCCCGGGTAGTTGCCGGCGCCCGGCCCCGTCAAGGTCAGGCCCTCCTCGTCCAGGGTGATGGTTGCGCCCATGTGGCCCAGCAGCGCGCGCCAGGCGTCGCCCGCCTGCGTCGTCGCCCCCGGCCACGCCGGGATACGCACGCGCCCACCCGTCACCATCGCGGCGGCCAGGAAGGGGCCGGCGTTGGATAGATCCGGCTCGACGGTGATGTCGCCGCCGAGGGGACGCGACGGGAAGATGTGCCAGGTGGACAGGTTCGCGCGACCCTCGTCCACGATCTCCAGGTCAATGCCCGCGCCCGCCAGGGACGCCAGCGTCATCTCCACATGCGGCATCGACGGGACGAGCCCCGGAGCCGACACGAAGAGGGGATCGCCCACGAGGGCAGAGACGAGCAGTAGGGCGGAGAGGAACTGCGAGGAGGACGAGGAGTCCACCCAGGCCTGCGCGCCGAGCGGTGTGTGGATTGGGCCCTGAATCGTGAAGGGCAGGTGCCCGCGTTCCCCGTGATATGTAACGGTCGCGCCCATGCGCACTAGGGCATCCAGGAGTGGGCCGAGGGGGCGAACGTAGGCCTGCTCGTCTCCGTCGAAGAGCGTCTCCTCGGGGGACAGCGCCGCCAGGGGTGGCAGGAAACGCATGACGGTGCCGGCCAGGCCGCACTCGATGCGACCGCCGCGCGGCGGAAGCTCCATCGGGGTGACGCGCAGGTTGCCCGCGCGCTCGTCCTCGACGCGCGCGCCCATCACCTCCAGGGCAGCCGCGAACAGGCGGGTGTCGCGTGCATCCAGGGCGCCGCGAATGACGGAGGGGGAATCGGCGACAGCCGCCAGGTACAGGGCGCGCGCCGTGATCGACTTTGAACCCGGCACCTCGACCGTGGCATCCACGGGGGAGGTGGCCAGGGGAGCGGGCCAGGGCGCGCTCACGAAGCGGTGCCGGTCAGGCGTTCCACGACAGCGGCCTCGGCCGCGGCGATCGCGCGGCGCTGATCGCGGCGCATCGCGTGGGCGACGAGGGCGGAGGGCTGACCGACGCGGTCCGTCGACGCGAGGAGGACGCCCGCGGCCAGGCCCGCCTTATTCAGCGTGCGGTAGCGACGACGCTTGATCTGCTCCTTGGACAGGCCGCGCGTCGTGCCCGGCACAGGAGCGTTGACGAGGGCCATGGGCGCGCCGATCGCGGCCAGGGTCAGGGCGGCCACGCGGGGCTTGCGGCCCAGCGCGAAACGCAGGCCGGCGACGACCGTCACCGCGCCCGTCACGCGGGTCGCGACGGCCAGCTGCTGGTCCGTCAGTGGTTCCATCCCGATCGCGTCGGTCGCCTTGTCGATGAGGGGACGAACGCCCGCGGCGCGCTCCACGTGGAAACGCGGATGCATGAGGGCATCAACCCCGTCGGCGATGAACGGGGCGGCGAGCAGGGGGCGTGCAACAACGCGCAGCAGATTCATACCCCTATTGTTCGACACCTTTGCCCCGGGGGGAAGCCGAACGGCCCGGCTACTCCCAAACAACGGCATGAAAGTGGTGCAACGCACAATTGATGGGGGTTGTGGAATAAAGAGGTGCGTGAGACGTTGCCCTCAGTATGACTGCCCATCCGCCACTCCCATTCGCGCCGCACGCCCGCGCGACTACGCTGGGGCGCGATGGATACGACAACCCCCTCACCGACGCCGCAGGCATCCGAGCTTGCCCCGGCCTCGTCCGTCCCGGATGGCGCCGCGCTCGAGGCGCGCTTCATGGACGAAGCGATGCCCCTCATGAACCAACTCTTCGGCGCGGCACTGGGCATGACCCGCAACCGAGCCGACGCGGAGGACCTGGTTCAGGAGACGTACCTCAAGGCCTACCAGAAGTTCCACCAGTACCAGCCCGGCACCAACATCAAAGCCTGGCTCTACCGGATCCTCACCAACACGTACATCAGCAGCTACCGCAAGGCTCAGCGCTCGCCCAAGCGCGCCTCCAGCGACACCGTCGAGGACTGGCAGCTGGCCGACGCCGCCTCCCACTCGGAGGTCGGCCTCAAATCCGCGGAAGTCGAGGCCCTCGAGGCGCTGCCCTCCTCGCAGCTGCGCAACGCCCTCGATTCGCTCTCAGAGGAACACCGGATGGTTGTCCTCATGGCTGACGTTGAGGGTATGAGCTACAAGGAAATCGCCGAAGAACTAGGAGTTCCCATGGGGACCGTCATGAGCCGACTAAACCGGGCGCGCAAGAACCTGCGCTCCGCGCTGGCCGACGTCGCCGCGGAATACGGGATCGGAGGAGCCAAGTGACCACCCACATCACGTGCCAGGACGTCCTGGACGCCCTGTACGAACTGATCGACTGCGAGGAGTGCGACCGTCGTAGCGGCCTCATCGACGCCGGATCTGTGCCCGGCCCAGATGCCCGCGCCCGCGCACTCATGATTAAGCACGTCGCCACCTGCCCGCACTGCACCGACGCCCTGGACGCTGAGCGCCACGTGCGCGCCCTCATGCGCGGCTGCTACGAGACTGAGCAGGCCTCGGATGCGCTGCGCGCCCGCGTCGTCGCCTCGATCACCAGCGTGTCCGTCACCTGGCGCTAAACGCGCTGCGACTACACGCGACCGCGTGGCGTGACGCGGGCTGACGAGGCCGGGGCTGCCGCCCGTTTTTCGGTGACCTTTGTCGCCGGGCTAGCGTTGTGCCTTGGTGGTTTGGGCCAATGTGTGCAAAAATGCTTCAGTCTAGACAACAAACCCAAGGAGAAATGACATGTCGAAGCGGGGTCGTAAGCGTCGCGATCGTCGTAAGCACGGCGCGAACCACGGCAAGCGTCCTAACGCCTGAGCCGAATACGTTGCGCGCCCGGACCGGTTGGTCCGGGCGCGTTTTGTATGCGCGGGTGGTGGGTGCCTGCCGCGCATGACGTGTGGGGTATGCGCCGCTTGGTGTGCGTCCCTGTTGCGCAGGAAAAGGTGTGCGAGGCCTTCGTTCGCTGCTGATCGTGATCGCGTCCGTGTATGCGGATAGGTTGTCCGTGTGTGGATAGGTTATTCACATGCGGATAGGTTAATGAGCTATCCGCATACTCGTAACCTATCCGCGTGAGTGACAGCCAACGTCTGAGGTACGGGTGCCTGCGACAAACGGGTGCCTTGCCCTCATGTTGGACTCCAAGAATCCTCAACTTCGATGCGGGTGACGTCGAACTCGTACCCCTGCACGGATAGAACTCGCGCCCCATCGCGCATCAATGAGTGTGTGCGAGAGGTAGGAAGCCTCTCTCACAGCGTATCCTGGTACCTGTTGGCGCGCGGGGGCATCCCGGTGCGACATTAAACAGTTTGTCGGTCCGAAAGAGCGAAAGAGGCTCCATGTCCCTCCAGATGCGCGTTGTTCACTTCTGTATGGGGCTTGTGCCTCCGTTGCTGCACAGCGAGACAGCAACTGAGCAGATGGCGCTCCACGCTCCGAAGTGCTCTCCCATGCCCGCGTCGATGCGGGCGCGTTTCACGGCGACGAGCGAGGGTGGCGTCACCCGTGTGTGTCCGAAGCGGGGCCTGCGCTCAGGTGGTGCGCTCATCTATCTGCATGGTGGAGCGTACGTGTATCCGATGGTCGCTGGCCAGTGGGGCATCGTTGAGGGCCTCATCGACCGCACTGGGCTGCCCGTCATCATCCCCGACTACCCGCTCGCCCCCAGGCACACCGCGAGCGAAGCGTTCGACTTCGTCCAGCCCATCATTGACGAGGCCCAGGCTGAGTTCGGCCGCGTCGTCATCTTTGGCGACTCGGCGGGTGGCGGCCTAGCGCTGTCCCTCGCCATGCAGCGTCGCGACGCGGATGCGCGTCAGGTGGACGGCCTCGTCCTGTACGCGCCGTGGGTGGACGTGACCATGACGAACCCCGAGATCGACGATGTACAGCCCCGCGACAAGATCCTGCGTGTCCCCGGCCTGGCGTGGGCGGGCCGCGCGTGGGCGGGCGACCTGGACCCTGCCGACTGGTGCGTCAGCCCCGTGTACGGTGACCCGGCGGGGCTGCCGCCGATGCGCATCTTCCAGGGCGACGCGGACATTGTGGGTCCCGACGTGATCGAGTTCGCCCGCAAGGCCGCGTGCGCCGGCGTCGACGTGCGAGCGCGGGTCGAGCCGGACGGTTTCCACGTGTACGTCCTGGGTGTTCCCACCATTCCCGAGGCCGAGGCGGCCCTCGACCACAGCGCGCGCTTCATCTCGGGGATCCTCACCCAGGCGTGACGGCACCCGTTTCACGGCCTTGCTGATCGAGGAGAAACGACCGCCGAAGCGCGCTCGCGGACGGAGAGACGGCGAGCCTCGTCAATCCAGCCTGGCACCGCTCAGCACCCAGGTCCGGTAGTAGACGTCGATGGTCATCGAGGTCTCCCCAGCATGCGTGACGCACGCATCGAACACAGGCCCCTCGATCTCGCCGGCATGCCCGAACTGGCTCAGGCCGATCACTGTTTGATGGGTCGTTCCGTCAGCAAGAGTCATCGTGAAGTATCGGCGGAACGTCGGCTTGCCCCGGTAGTCTCCCAGTTTTATCCGGTGTGTGCGCACCTCGTGGCTGCAGGATGACACGGTGACGGTGCGAGGTCCGGTCAGGAGATCAGCAATGACGGGCATTCCGTGGGCCAGAGCAATGTATGCGCTCGGAACGAGGAGGACGACCGGCAGCGCCAGCGCTGTGAGCCGCTTGTGACGCCCTTGCGTTGAATCAGCCACCCGGGCCCGTCGAAGGCGGGGCAGCTGCCAGATGATCGCTGCTAGAGATGCGAACATAATCTGGAACGCGACACTATAGGCCAAGGTGAGCGACAGGATCCTGCTGAGGCCGTAGGTCGTCGTGCCGACCCACAGGAAGGCCGCGATGCACTCACCAATGAATAATGCGATGACAAGCGCGACGACACCGCGCGCCCTTCTCCTCGACGGGCCTTCCGGTGCGCGCGGGGGAGTGGGCGTCGCGAACACGTTCGTCAGTGGGACCCGCGCGGCAGTGCTGGGGGCGAACGGCTGCTGGGACACAGGTGTCTGAGAGACGTAGGGGTGGGATTCGTTGCTCATGAGAACCTTTTCAACTGGGCGGACACGAACGAGGCCGTGGTTCAGATGCATCCGCAGTGTGGTGTGCGAGCACCTCTGAGGTACCTGAACTATAGGCGCTGATGAGGTGGCGCGGGAATCCGTGCTCGGAGGAAACCCGTTAGACGAGGCGCGCGTCCGTGATGATGCGAGTGCGCGGATACATGTCGAGGACGAGCTTCTTCGATGAGGAGCGGAAGTTGCATCCCTTGTAGAGGGTGCCGTAGATGCCCGAGGCCGACTGTAAGTCCTCCCGCGTTTCTGTTTCGACGACAAGGACAAGCTTGCTCTTGTCGCTGAGTGTCATCTCGAATTCGTTCTTATTGCTGTTCGTGCTGGTGTTTGTTCGTGAGTTCTTCACCGGACGTTGGTACAACCAGCACGAGGAGACGGACGCAATGTGGGGTCCTTCCGTCAGGTCGAGTGCTGCGGGTACGCCGTTGCTGACGGCGATGACCGCGGCGGGGACAAAGGGAATGCATAAACCCGCGGCTGCGAGCCCGAACACGCATGCGGCGAACTGCCAATGAAGTTTGACAGCAGCGACATCGGGGGCTTGTGCCATTCCGACGCTCATGAAAAACAGCGCCGCGATCACGATCGCCAGACCCGCGAACACGTCGGTGCGAATCGGGAGAGTGAAGGCCTTCGCGGACTTATCGTCGCGTGTGGAACTGTCCTGTTGTCTGTGTCTGTCGACGTCGCGTGAGGCCGTCCCGCGGCGGGCGACGCTGAACGATCTCGCTGCGCAGCGGTCGACGAGGCGGTGGCGCGTACGGATTGTTCCTGCTCATGCCGGGATACTACACGTCCGCCGGGGTCGCTCCCGTCCACTCGTACCAGCCCTGGTGCTGGACGATCCATGCCATGAGGGCGTAGCCGGCCTGGCCGGGCAGCGTCTGTCCGTCCCCGCCTCGGGCCAACGATGCGGCCATGTCCTCGAACCACTGGTCGTGCGCGACGAGCGGCGTGTAGCAGTCGACGAAGGGGATGCCTCGGCGCGCGCACACCTCGGAGCATGAGGAGGACAGCGCCTTCAGCGACCCGGAGTCCACGCCCGCGAGCGGCGGGGGACCGACGACGAAGCTGGGGATGCCTAGCGCGGTCGCTCGGTCGGTGATGTTGGCCAGGTTCAGGCGCGAGCGTGCCGTCGAGATGCCCGCCGCGACGTCGCCCGTGCCCACCCCGATGACGAGGCCGTGGGGCTCGCCCTCGGCCAGGCGCGGCAGGACCTCGGACTCCCAGCGCGCGGCCATCTGCTTCGTCGTCTCGGAGGGAACGGCGAGGGTCAGGAACGTGGCGGGCAGATCGAAGGTGGAGTGAGCGTTGACGCGACCGACCCAGCCCAGGCCTCGGGGGTCGCCGACGCCCGCGACGAGCTCGTCTCCGATGAAACAGATCCGCATGGTGTTCCTTTCCGGTGCCTCCTGCGCCCCCGGTGGGAGCGCTGGCCCTCGTTAGCCTTCGAAGGCCTGCGCAATAAGGGTAGCTGCTTGCTCCTTGTGAAGCGAGGCACGTCCCGCGGCGGTCGTCGCCGACTCGGGACGAGAGACCACGCGGATCGGGCGTCCCAGAGACGGGAAGAGGTTGAGCGCCAGGTGCGGCCACGCGCCCTGGTTGCGAGGCTCATCCTGCGCCCAGGTCACCGACGCGTTCGGGTACTGGGCCAGGGCCTTGGCCACTTCGGCCTCGGGCAGCGGGTAGAGCTGCTCCAGGCGGATGATCGCCGTCGACGTATCTGCGCGGTGCTCGCGCTCCTTAACGAGGTCGTAGTACAGGCGGCCCGAGCACAGCAGGACGCGCGTGACCGATGCCGGATCGGTGATGGTGCCATCGCCGATGACGGACTGGAAGGTGCCCGAGCTGAACTCGTCGATGTGCGAGGACGCGGCCGACAGGCGCAGCAGCTGCTTGGGCGTGAACGCGATGAGCGGCTTGCGCGGACGCTTGTAGGCCTGCGTGCGCAGCATGTGGAAGTAGTTTGCCGGAGTCGAGGGCTGGACGATCCACATGTTGTCCTCGGCGGCCAGCTGCAGGTAGCGCTCGATGCGCGCGCTCGAGTGGTCGGGACCCTGGCCCTCGTAGCCGTGGGGGAGGAGCATGACGAGCGAGGAGCGCTGGCCCCACTTCTGCTCCGCCGAGCACACGAACTCGTCGATGACCGTCTGTGCGCCGTTCGCGAAGTCGCCGAACTGTGCCTCCCAGATCGTCAGGGTCTCGGGGCTCTCCAAGGAGTAGCCGTAGTCGAAGGCCAGAACGCCGTACTCGCTCAGCGGGGAGTTCCACACGTCGAAGCGCGCCTGGTTTTCCGTAAGGAAGCGCAGCGGCGTGAACTCGCGCCCGTCGTTCGCGTCGTGCAGGATCGCGTGACGCTGGACGAATGTCGCGCGGCCCACGTCCTCGCCGGACAGGCGCACGCCGGTGCCCTCCATGAGGAGCGTGCCGAACGCGAGGAGCTCCGCGAAGCCCCAGTCGATTGGCTTGTTTCCGAGCGCCATCTCCAGGCGGCGCTCGCACAGCTGGCGCAGCTTCGGGTGAGGTTCGAAGCCCTCCGGGAAGCGCGTGTGGGCGCGGCCGATGCGGCGCAGCGCCTTGGCGGGGGCAGCAGACGTCCAGCCGATCATCATGCCGATGCCGGGCATCTGGGATTCCGGCATGGTCCATTCTTCGTCGCGCGATTCCCCGGCCTCGCCGACGCCGGCTGTCAGGGCAGGGTCGTGCGTGCGGCTACCTGGGTTGATCTCGGACACGGAGGAGGCGCCGCCCGCGCGGGTCTCCTCGAGGATGCGACCCAGTTCCGCCTCGTATTGGGCGATGGACTGGCGGGCCTCGTCCTCGGTGAGCTGGCCGCGACCCACGAGGCCGCGGATGTACACCGCGCGCGTGGAGGGGATGCGGTCGATGAGGGAGTACATGACGGGCTGGGTCATCGACGGGTCGTCGCCCTCGTTGTGACCGCGGCGGCGGTAGCACACCATGTCGATGATGACGTCCTTGTGGAAGGCGTTGCGGTACTCAAATGCCAGGTGTGCGCAGCGGATGACGGCCTCGGGGTCGTCCGCGTTCACGTGCAGGATCGGGACCTGCAGACCCTTGGCCAGGTCGGTCGCGTAGCCGGTGGAACGGCCCTGCGTCGGGCCGGTCGTGAAGCCGATCTGGTTGTTGACGATCACGTGGATCGTGCCACCGGTCTTGTAGCCCTCCAGCTGGGAGAGGTTGAAGGTCTCCTGGACGACGCCCTGGCCAATGAAGGCGGCGTCGCCGTGGATGAGGATCGGGATGATCGGCAGGTCCGGGTCACCCAGGTGCTCCTGCTTGGCGCGAACGATGCCCTCCAGGACCCCGTCGGCGGCCTCCAGGTGCGAGGGGTTGGCGGCCATGTAGACCTTGGTGGCGAGGCCGTCGTCGAGGGAGTACACGCCCCACGTGCCCAGGTGGTACTTGACGTCGCCGGAGCCCTGGACGGAGTTGGGCATGTAGTTGCCCTCGAACTCGTCGAAGATCTGCGCGTACGACTTGCCAGCGATGTTGGCCAGCACGTTGAGGCGGCCACGGTGCGCCATGCCGATGGCGACCTCGTGGATGCCGGCGCGCGCCGAGTCGGCCAGGATGTGGTCGAGCAGCGGGATCAGTGACTCGCCGCCCTCCAGCGAGAAGCGCTTCTGCCCCATGAACTTGGTCTGCAGGAACTCCTCGAAGGCCTCGGCGCGGATGAGGGTGCCCAGGATGTGGCGCTGTGCCTCGGGGGAGGGGGCCTCGTAGGGGCGCTCAATGCGCTTCTGGACCCAGGCGCGCTGCTCGGGATCCTGGATGTGCATGTATTCGATGCCGACCGTGCGCGTGTAGGTGTCGTGCAGGCGCGTGAGGATGTCGCGTAGCAGCATCTGGTCCGAACCGCCGAAACCTCCCGTGGGGAAGGGGCGATCCAGGTCCCACACGCTCAGGCCGTAGGAGGAAATGTCGAGGTCGGGGTGGCGGCGCACACGGTAGGCCAGCGGGTCGGTGTCGGCGGCAAGGTGACCGCGCGAACGGTAGGCATGGATGATCTCTGCGATGCGCGCGGGCTTGCCCTTTTCATGGTTCGGGTCGTACTCGTAGTCCGCTTCCCACGCGTAGGGGCGCGCGGGCACGTGCATCGAGGTAAAGACGCGCTCGTAGAACCCGTCGCGGCCCGAAAGCTTGGAGTCCACCAGGGCCAGCAGGCGGCCCGATGCCGCACCCTGAATGATGCGGTGGTCGTAGGTGGAGGAGAAGTACATCGTCTTGCCGATGCCGAGGGCGGCCAGGCGCTTGGGGGAAACGCCGCGGAATTCCGCCGGGTAGTCGGTGGCGCCCACGCCGATGATGAGGCCCTGTCCGACCATGAGGCGCGGCACGGAGGTGGTGGTGCCCAGCGTGCCCGGGTTGGTCAGGGTCACGGAGGCGCCCTGGAAGTCGGCGGTGGTCAGCGTCGCCGTGCGGGCGCGCGCCACCAGGTCCTGGTAGGCGTCGACGAACTCGGCGAAGGTGAGGGTGTCGGCGTCGTGGATGACGGGGACCTTCAGGGAGTGGTTGCCCTGCGCGTCGGCCACGTCGATGGCCAGGCCGAAACCGATGTGAGCGAGCTGCTCGACGGCGGGCTTGCCGCCCTCGAGCACGTAGCGCACGTTCAGGTCGGGCATCTCGCACAGCGCCTCGACGAGGGCGTAGCCGATGAGGTGGGTGAAGGAGACCTTGCCGCCGACGGTGCGCGCCAGGTGCGCGTTGATGAGGGCGCGGTTTTCGATGAGGAGCTTGGCTGGGATCTGGCGCTGGGAGGTGGCTGTGGGGATGGAGAGCGAGGCCTCCATGTGCTTGGCGGTTGCGCGCGCAGCGGACTTGAGGATGTGCAGCTCGTCATGCGAGGGGGCGCCCTGGAAGAGCGTGAAGGCCGCACGGCCGTGCTGCTGGCGCGTGTAGGGGCTGGTGGCCTCGGCGACGGCGGCGGGCGGGGCGGGTGGCAGGTCGGAGCGCGTCACGGAGACGACGGGTGTGGACTGTTCGGGTGCCGGCTGGATGTCATCCTCGATGTCCAGGGTCGGTGGGGTGACCGTCACGGGGACCGCCGGGTCTTCGATGGCCGAGGCTGGGGGAACCTCGGTCGACGAGGCCGGGGTCGGCTCGGGTGCAGCGGCAGAGCCCTCGGGGATGTTGGGACGCTTGGCGCGCAGCTGCGGGGGAGCGGACTCAGTGGAGAAATAGGCACGCCAGGAGGGATCCAGGAGCTGGGGATCTCGCTCGTAGAGGTCTCGCATCTTCGCGATGTACCACTGCGGATCGGGCTGGGAAGCGGTGGGAGTGGGCACGTATTCCTCCGTAAGTGTCATGCCGTGCGATCAGATCATTTCCTGCGCGGCCATACCTCGATAATCGTACCGCCGCGTGATCGTCTTCACGAAACCTGGTACACCTTTGGCGTGTACTTCAAGGGCCTTTGGTCCGTTGAAGAATGATTGTTGGCACATGCCTCGCACTGTGTGGAAATGCGCGCTGGGAGAGGCGGGCTGGGCCGCTAGACTGTAACCATCATGGACTGCGACACTGCCGGCTTTATCGCCGCTCTTTCCCGCCCCTCTCCCGCGCGCGCACCCGCGACACGCCCCTGCCTCGTCAAGGGGGCCACGCGATGACGACCGCCCTCATGCTTCTGCTCGGCATCGTCCTGACCGCCGGCACCTTCGTCTTCGTCTCCGCCGAGTTCTCGCTCGTTGCGGTCGACCAGGCCGTCCTTGACAAGAAGGCCGAGGAAGGAGACCGAGGGGCCGCCTCCGTCCTGCGCGCCACCCGCACGCTGTCCACCCAGCTGTCGGGCGCGCAGGTGGGCATCACGCTGACCACGATCCTGCTCGGCTATACGACGCAGAGCGCGCTGGCTGACCTGCTTGAGGACCTGCTCGGATCGGTCGGCCTCGCGTGGGGGCTTGCGACCGGCATCGCGGCATTCGTGGCCGCCGCGTTCATCAACGTCTTCTCGATGCTCTTCGGTGAGCTCGTCCCCAAGAACCTCGCCCTGGCCCACCCCCTGGCTACTGCCGTGCGCGTCGTCTCCTTTCAGATGGCCTTCACGACCATCGCCCGCCCCGTCATCTGGGTGCTGGGCGGGACCGCGAACTGGGTGCTCGCCCGCATGGGCATCGAACCTCAGGAAGAGATCTCCTCGGCGCGCTCCGCCTCTGAGCTGGCCGCCCTCGTCGAGCACTCCGTTGAAGAGGGCACCTTCGACATGTCCACGGCCGACCTCTTCGTCAACACGATCCGCATGTCCACCCTCAGCGCCGCTGACGTCATGACCGACCGCGGCCGCCTGCACACCCTCAGCGAGGGCGACAGCGCCCAGGATGTGCTGGACCTGGCCCGCGAAACCGGACACTCTCGATTCCCGGTGATCGGCGATGACTCCGACGACATCCTCGGCCTGGTCTCGCTGCGCCGAGCGGTCGCCGTGCCCGCCGATCGTCGCGCCGAGGTTCCCGTCATTTCCTCGTCCCTCATGACCGACGCGCCCTCGGTTCCCGAGACCGTGCCGATCGGCCCCCTGATGGTCCAGCTGCGCGACGAGGGACTGCAGATGGCCGTCGTCGTCGACGAGTACGGCGGCGTCTCAGGCATCGTCACCCTCGAGGACGTCGTCGAGGAGATCGTCGGTGAGGTCTCCGACGAGCACGACCAACGTCGCCTCGGCATCCGCCCGCGCCCCGACGGCACGTTCCTCGTGCCCGGCACGCTGCGTCCGGATGAGCTCGCGCGCCGCACGGACATCAACCTGCCCGAGGATGGCCCCTACGACACGATCGGCGGCCTCGTGATGAACGAGCTGGGCGAGATCCCGGTCGTTGGATCGCGCGTGAGCGTGGACGGCATCGGTATCGAGGTGACCCAGATGCAGGGACGACGCGTCGCCCAGGTGGCGATCACGCCCGCCCCTGAGGCCGAGGTCGAGGAGGTGTCGCTGTGAGCGTGGGAGTTGGTCTGGCCATCACCGTGGCCCTGCTGGCCGTCAACGCGTTTTTCGTCGCCGGCGAGTTCGCCGTTACCTCGACGCGTCGCTCGCAGGTCGAGCCTCTCGCGGATGATGGTGCGCGCGGCGCGGCCGCCGCGCTGTACGCGCTGCAGCATGTGTCCCTCATGCTGGCGATCTGTCAGCTTGGCGTGACGGTTGCGTCCACGACCCTGGGTGTCATCGCCGAGCCCGCGATCGCTCACCTCGTCGAGTCGCCGCTCGAGTGCCTGGGCGCGCCTGAGGCGACCAGCCACGTCGTCGGCTTCGCCGCCGCCCTCGTCATCGTTCTTTTCTGCCACGTCGTCTTCGGCGAGATGGTTCCGAAGAACGTTTCGATCGCCGCCCCCGTGCGTATGCTGCTGATTCTGGCCCCCGTCCTCGTGCGCCTGGGCCACGTCCTGCGCCCGATCATCGAGGCCATGGATCGCTTCGCGAACTGGTTTGTGCGGCTGGCCGGCTACGAGCCGCGCTCGGAAATCTCGGCCTCCTACACGGTCGAAGAGGTTGCCTCGATCGTCGTCGCCTCGCAGGCGGAGGGCGTGCTGACCGACGAGCTGGGCCTGCTCAGCGGCACCCTGGAATTCTCGGAGGAGACGGCCGGGACCGCGATGGTCCCCCTCGACAAGCTCGTCGTCCTGCCCGAGGGCGCTACCCCGGCCGACGTGGAAGAACAGGTCGCCCACACGGGCTACTCGCGCTTCCCGATCGCCGGCGACGACGGTTCCATCGTCGGCTACGTGCACCTGAAAGACGTCCTGTACGCCACCGGCGAGGACCGCGAGCAGCAGATCACCCCGTGGCGCATTCGACGCCTCGAGGCAGTGTCCGCAGACGATCAGGTCGAGGACGCCTTGCGTCACATGCAGCGCACCGGCGTGCACTGCGCCCTCGTGCGCGACGCGGGCGCCGTCGTCGGTATCCTCTTCCTCGAAGACATCCTCGAACTGCTGGTCGGCGAAGTCCGAGACGTTCTCCAGCGCCCGTGACGAGCCGCGATCCGCAAGGTACATTAGATCGAGGTCAAACCTTCGTGACGAACATAGACAAGGGGGAGAGCGTGAGCGACACCGAGTGCCCGCTGCCGAAGCGGTCGCAGCTGCGCGCGGTGCACCCCCATGACGCGGACGATCAGCAGGAGAACCCGACGACGTCTGCGATCCCGATGACTGACGAGGCCTCGGCTCCCACCCCCGATCCCGCGACGGATCGAGAGGACGCGGAGGCAGACCCGGCCTCGTCCGCGGGCGCGCGACGCCGCAACGTTCACCCGGTCGGCTACGTGCTGCGCGCCCTCCTCGTGCTGGGGCTGGCGGGCACGACGATCGCCGTGCCCATGACGGGGCGCGTTGGCTCCGACTCCTCCCTGACCGTACCTGCGCGTGCCTTCGGCGCCTCGGTGGGTGGGCCCAGCTGGGCTGTGTCCTCCGCGCTGCCACAGGCGACCGCCCTGGACGGCACCCTCACCGCGAACTCGCGCGCCAAGGCGAAGGCCCCCGTGTCCATCACCGGCTGCGCGTCGGGCAACGGCGCGGACGGCAACCGTAACGTGCGTGTCGTCGCCGACACGATCTACTGGCCGCTCCCGCAGGGCACCTACACGGTGACCTCGCCCTTCACGATGCGTATTTCGCCCGTGTCGGGCCAGCTCCTCGCCCACGAGGGGATCGACATGGCTGCCCCGCTCGACACGCCCATCACTGCCGTATACGGCGGCGTCGTCGAGGAAGTCGCGGAGAACTCGCGCTCGGGTGCCTACGTGCAGATCAAGCACACGAAGTCCGACGGAACCGTCTTCCACTCCGCCTACCTGCACCAGTACATGAACAAAATTAAGGTGAAGGTCGGCGACACCGTCACCGCCGGGCAGGTCATCGGCGCGGTCGGCAACAACGGCTGGTCGACGGGCCCGCACCTGCACTTCGAAATCCACGACTCCTCGAACACCCCGGTGGATCCGGATGCGTGGATGCAGACAAACAAAGCTGTTTATCTCGGACAGGAGTCTTGCTCATGATGCCCGTCACCATGCGTCAGGGACCCATCGTTTTCGCCCACCGCGGCGGCAGCGAGGAGGCCCCCGAGAACACGACGAGCGCCTTCGCTCACGTGTACGAGGCCGGGATCCGTCACGTGGAGACCGACGCTCACATCACCGCCGACGGCAAGGTCGTCGTCTGCCACGAGGTGGCCGTGGACCGCTGATACGAGGGCACTGGTGCTATCGCTCTGATGAGGGGGCGCGCGCTGTCCAAGCTGCGCCACCGCGACTCCGGGGAGCAGATGCCGCTGCTCGCTCAGGTCCTCGAGGTCTTCCCGGACATGTACTTCAACATCGACGCGAAGGAGCCGGGTGTCGAAGGCCCCCTCCTGGACGTCATCGCCGACCATGGCGCGGCCGACCGCGTGCTCGTGGCCTCCTTCTCCGAGCCTCGCCTGCGCGCCGTGCGCGACATCGCCGCCTCGGATCCCACGCGCGCTGTCGCCACGTCTCTGGGGACCGAGGCCGTCGTGCGCCTGGTGGGCGCCGCGAAGAGCGCCACGAACCCCGCGTGGTGGCACGTGCCCGGCCCGCGCCAGGGTGCCATCGCCGCGCAGGTGCCCATGCGTCAGGGACCCATCCGTGTCGTCGACGAACGCTTCGTGGCCACCGCCCACACCCTCGGCCTGGCCGTCCACGTGTGGACCATCAACTCGGTAGCCGACGTGCTGCGCCTCCTCGAGGTCGGCGTCGACGGCATCATCACCGACCGCCCCGTCTTCCTGCGCGACTTCCTGGACCAGCGTGGCCTGTGGACCCAGCCCCCGGCTCCCGGCGCTGCCTCGGGCCCCAGGGACTGAGGTTATTGCTTGAATTGGCGGGCGTGCACCGGAGGGTGCGCGCCCGCCTTTTTGTGTCCGTCATGCTTTGGCTTTATTGTTGGCCGTGCAATATTCTGGCGTGCCACTGCTGGATCGCCGAGGCTTGGCGTTAGGAGCGTATCGTGAGAGATCCAATCACGACTGTTGTGGGGGGTCTCGTATTAGGAGTAGTGGGCTTTGGTGTCTGGTATGCGAGTATGTTTGTTGACAACCAGTTCGCCGATGTGCTGCGCCGCCGGTCGAGAAAGGGTTGGTTCTGGCGAAACATTGAGGCGGTGTTAGTACCTATCTTCTCTGTCGTGATGGTCCTGGGGGGAATCGGGAAGTTGGCCGAGGTGATGGGTGCTCCCAAATGGCTCCTTTTCTGCATAGCTCTTTTGATGCTGTGTCTCATGGTGCCAGGTGTCAGCGCTTTCCTACCCATCAAATTCCCCGATCGTTTCTACGCTGACTGGCAATATGCTAAGCGGCACGGCCTATTAGAAGAAGGGAACGCCGGGAAGAAGTCCTCTCAGAACCGCGATTCTGGTGGGGTAGATCGTCATATGGGCACAGGCGTCACGATGCGTGTGGCCTCCGGTTGGAGGCAGCTGTCGGAGGAGGAACGTGGCGAGCTCGGGGACCTCGGCCGGGATGAGAGTATTCGCTTCATTGCCGTCGGGAAGGAAACCGAGGGGTACGTGCCGAACATTGTCATCACTGAGACTGAGGTCTTCACCGGTAAAGGGGACAAGGAGATCCTCGATGACAGCGCTCGTCGCCTGGCTGAGCCTCACCCGGGATGCCGCCTCATTGATGACACCGTTGCGCCGTATCCCGCCGCGCGTACCCGCCTTGTCACAGGTGTGTACACCCTCAACGACACTTCGATGACCGTCTCGCAGCTCGTGTGGCTCACCTGGCGCAGAAACGACGGGGACGAAGAACCCCACCGATTCCTGTGGACCGCGACATGCACGTGTCCGAGCCTCACCTGCCCGTCGATTATCGCTGACTTCATGACAATGGCACGCACTCTGGAGGTGGAATCGTGACCGTTGAAGGAACCGCGGCCTCGACACCGGAGGAGCTCGTCGTCTCCCTCGAACAGGCGAATGCGCTTATCTACCTGATGGGCACGAGAGAAGGGGACAACGCACTATCGAGCGCGATGCCCGTCAGTGGACTCATCAGCGCGGGCCTCGCCGACGGCAACGGCCTCACCGGTGACGCCGAGGCGATCCTGGGTCCCGCGCGCACGGTCGACTCGCGTCTCGCCATCCGCGTCGTCTCCCCGAGACAGACCCTCGGCGTGCGCAGTGTGCGGATCTGGCCCTCGCGGCCGCGTTCGGTCGTCATGCGCTCCGAGGCTGACGGCGTGCACTTCACCCAGGTTGATTACTGCGATGTCCCGCGTATCCTCGCCGAGGAGACTCTCCTGGAGCCCGGGCCAACCATCCATGATGGCCCGCCGTCGATCTCCGCCGATTTCGTGCTGGCGGTGCGTAACGAGGACTTGGAGAGGGCGCAGTCGGCCCTGATCGATGTGGCCGCTCAAGGGCCAACGGACTCTCACTTCTCGCAGGACTGCTGGCACAAGCGGTGGGCTGTCGTGCTGTGCGTGCGGGAAGAGCGGACCCCGGATGGGTGGAAGGACGCGGGGCACGTCGAGTGCTTCGTCACCGACCACATGCACGCGCGCCTCCACACGTCTCTCGACCCTCGTGCTCTCGCCCTCATGCGGGAGCGGAACGCCCCCGCCCTGGACGCTCCGCCGCGCACAGCGCTGTGGGGGTTCATGATGGAGCTTCTCGCCAAGTAGTGCGGCTCGCGGGTTCAGTCCCCGGCTCCAGGTTCTGTCTTGGGGGCAAGGAAGTGAGGGCGACTTTTGCTTGAAACGGTGGGGACACAGCGGTGGTGAGCGCCTGCCAATTCGTTGACCTATTGGTTTGACTTCCTCGCTGGGTGTGCGATAGTTTGGAGCGTGATCACTTACTGTGTTCTGAGGAGAAATAGGTGTGCGATTGGATCAAATGGGACGCGGACGAGATTGCGCAGGGAGTTAGAATCCTTGAAGACGCCAGTCAGAGTCTTGCGGCCAATACAGTTGAGATTCCGAGCGGCTTTGGGAACAACCAAGGGAATCTTGCGGAAAAGCTCGTTCGTGTCAACGCTGTTATCGAGACTTTGTCATATTGTTCAGTTGCGATTGGGAAAGGACTCTCCGGAGCGTCGGAGGCATTTGCCGGCGCCGATGCTGAGGCTTTGGAGGATCTGAAGGCGGTTGACAAATATCGAGAGGGTAAGGGATTCTGATGACCTCAGGGCCGTCACCTTGGGCTGTGCTGAGTTTTAAGATGGAGTGCGATTTTGATGTTTCCTCCATTGATGCATTTGTAACTGTATGTGAAAATGCGGCGGTAATCATGAGGGATGCCGACGATGATGTAATGCGCGCCTATAAGGTCGTTGCTGATCAAACGGCTCAGCTGCAGCACGAGTGTGCTGAAGATCTGTCTGATGTATCGCAGGTTGCTGATGGACTGGCGGAAATTTTTGATACGCTGAAAAGTGCTTCAGAAGATCTTCGCTGGTGGGTAGACGCTGCTCAGAAAGAATATAAGTATATTGCCGAAGACGGCGCTGCGTTGGACATGATCGCTTCGTATGCAGATGGCTTCGGTTCCGTCGAACTTCCGCCTGACAGATACGATGAACTGGTCGACGCTTTCGTTCATCTGCAGCATCGAGCGGAAATTCAAAAGGATAACGTAGAGCGTGCGGAATATGTATTTTTCTTGGAGTTGAATAAGCTTCAGATTGATACATATGAGCAGATTATTGCACCTGTTTTTGATGCTTTCAAAAACCAATTTGTTCCGGACTCGCTTCATCCCTGGCTCAACGGCTTGAGTTATGTTGAGGGGCTGAAGAGCCTAGGGGCATCTGCAGCAACTGCCTTTTATATGCAAACGTACCACGGAAAGTATATTGAGCCGGGTGACCTGGCGTCACGTAACTGGTTTGAGCGCTTGACGGCTCGGGGAAATTTTGAGGATTGGCAATGGCAACCAAAGGGGGCCCATGCGAAGCTTCCGTGGGGGCTTTCCAAGGTGGTTCCGGCTCTTGGGTATGGAGCCAGGCGCTTTGCCATTATTGGCACTGTTTTGGATGGCCTGGGTGCTGCGCATGACAGCTATGAGATCGATAGTGTTAAGCATCGTGACTGGGGCGTCGGTCATAAGCTTGTTCGGGCTGCTGTGTCGGGCGCTGCAACTGCAGGCGGTTCTTTCCTGGGTGGAGAGATAGGAGCAGGTCTGGGAGCTGCTGGCGGAGCGGAACTTGGAGGTGCAGGAGTGCTCGTGGGTGGATTTACCGGTGGAGTGTTCGGATCCTTGAAAGGTGCTCAAACGGGTGAGAAGTTTGGTGACTGGGTCAATGACAACGTTGTCGACTCGGTTGCTGAGTGGCTTGGCTAGGGCTGCTGCATGATTGGTCCGGCGTTAACGGCGGTAGGAGAATTGATCTTTGGGTCAGATGGGTGGTCCTTCTCGTGTCTGAAGTTGTGTCATCATGCAGGGGCTTTTGTTGTGAGGCTCCGCATGTTGGGAAGGGGAAGCGAGTCTTATGAACAATAATTTAATGATCCTTTTGGCTTCCGGTTGGAGACGGCTGTCGGAGGAGGAACGCGGCGCGCTCGGGGTTCTTGGACAAAATGAGAGTATCAACCTGATTGCGATCGCAGACGTAGATGAGGCGAGCTATGTCCCCAACTTAGTTGTCGCTGCCGAAGATGTGCTCACTGCGCAAGCAGATGAGGAGATTTTTGCTGATAGTGCTCAGCGCTTGGAGCAGATATTTCCCGGTTTCCTTCTCATCGATGATGCAGAGTGGCCCTTGACTCCTGCGAACGCGCACCTCCGAACGGGCGTGTACATTCTTGAAGATATGTCGCTGACTGTCACGCAGCTGGCATGGCTTACTGACAACCCGAATGAAGGCAGTGCTTCCTCTCAGCGCGTTCTGTGGACTGCGACATGCACATGCCCAAGCGATGAATTTACGACTGTTATTGATAGCTTCATGGAAATGGCACCCACACTGGAGGTGACATCGTGACCGTCGAAGAAGGCACTCCTATGTCCCCTGAAGAACTCGTCGTCTCCGTCGAGCAAGCGGATGCACTCATTGAGCTTCTCGGCATCGAAGAGGGGACCAGTCGCATGTCGAGCGTGGTGCTTGCCAGTGGACTCGTTGGTGCTGGCCTTGCCGGTATTAGCGGTCTCACCGGTGACGCCGAGGCGATCCTGGGTCCCGCACGCACGGTCAACTCCCGTATTACCATCCGGTTCGTCTCCCCGAGGGAAGGGGGTGGCGTCCGCGAGGTTCGGATCTGGCCCTCCCAGCCGCGGTCAGTCGCCATGCGGACCGAGGTTGACGGCGTGCACTTCATGCAGGTTGATTACTGCGAAGTCCCGCATATTCTTGCTATGGAGAACCTCCTGACGGCCGGGGTAACTGTCGTTGATGGTCCGCCCTTCATTCCTACTGAGTTCTTGCAGGCGGTCCGCGCCTTGGACCTTGAGGAGGCGCAATCAGTGCTGGTGGATCTTGCCTCTCATGGCCCCAGTGACTCTCACTTCGCGCAGGACTGTTGGTCTGAGAGGTGGAGCGTTGTCCTGTGCGTGCGCGAAGAAAACACCCCCGATGGGTGGAGGGAAAGTGGGCACGTCGAGTGCCTTGTGACGGATCACCTGCATGCGCTCATCCACGCGCCCCTCGATCCGGATACGCTC
>CAUVIG010000010.1:0-23372 GCA_963551745.1 uncultured Actinomyces sp. | reverse complement strand
AGCGCACCTGCTTTGCAAGCAGGGGGTTACGGGTTCGAGTCCCGTTAGCTCCACTCTACTGACAAGGCTCGAACCCTTGCCATCGTGGATGGTTTCGATTCGGGCCTTTTTGCTGTCGCGGGCCCAGGCACGGGTGTTGGTGAGGTAGGCTCTGGCATCGGCATAGTCGCTGTGTTGGCCGCTTCGGTCAGGGATACTCCCGATGCAATGAGCCGCCGCACGTTCTCAAAGCGCGTCAGACGGCTGATCTCTGTGGGCCGTCGGGACTGTTAGAACTCCACAACGAACCGTGTCGACCTCAACCACGTTGAGGCCTGGCATTGGCTGCGGATGCCGCACGTACTTGCTCGTAAGCGGAAAGCGCCTCGCGTCGCGACTCGGCCAGGTCGACGACAGGCACGATAGGCCGAGCGAGTCTCTCCGGGATCCAGCGCTTGACATAGCAGCTGTGCGGGTCGAACTGAGTGCGCTGGAGTTCAGGGTTGAAGATACGGAAGTAGGGCGCAGCGTCCGCGCCGCAGCCGGCCACCCACTGCCAAGAGACAGGATTGTTGGCCTCGTCCGCGTCCACGAGAGTCTCCCAGAACCACTGCTCGCCGTCTTGCCATGGCTGGAGCATGTTCTTGGTGAACAGCGACGCAGCGACCATGCGCACCCGGTTATGCATCCAGCCTGTCTGCCACAGCTGCCACATTCCGCCGTCGACGAGGTCGATGCCGGTGCGGCCCTGTCGCCACGCTCCCACCAGGCGATCGTCCGGATGATAGGGGAACTTGATGAAACCTGGACGCATGGGGGTGTCCTCTAGATGTTCGCGGTGGTGGAGCAGGTGCCAGCAGAACTCGCGCCAGTAGAGTTGCCTGGTCCAAGCGGCGATATCCTCGCCCGCGGCTGTGCTGCTGCGGGCTGCGGCCAAGGCTTGGCGTGGCGATAGTTCCCCGCACCGCAGCCTCGGAGAGATTCTGCTGGTGGATGTTTCCTCCCCGGGCAGGTCACGGCGTTTGGCATAGCCGGGCAACCAGCTGTCGATGGCGTCCAGTTGCTGCCGGGCTGCCAATTCACCGGGCTCCCAGTGCTGTGCGAGGGTGTCTTCCCACCAGGCGCGTCCGTCGTCGAGCAAGCCAAGATCCTCTAAGTTCTGCAGGACACCGTCCTCCCGCAACGTGGCGAGGGTTGTGGCCGCACCGTCCGACTCCTCGACAGGTGTGGGCTCGGGCAGGAGGGGAGTGAGGGGCAGGTCGGCTACGGCGTGACTGAAGGGTGTGAAAACTTGGTAGTGGGAGCCGCTTGCCGTCCTCATTAGCCAGGGTTCGGTGAGCAGGCTGCCGGGATGGCTGTGCACTTCGGTGCGGGATTTCAACTCTTGCTTGATGGCTGCGTCCAATCGGCAGGCTGCCGGGGCGTAGCGTCGCGTCCAGTGCACGAAGGTAGGTTGTAAGGTGTCCACGACTCGGCGCATGACGTTCGCGGCATCACCCCGGGCGAAGACGAGTGGAATACCCAGGTCGGCAAGCCGCGGTGCCAGCTGTTGCAGGCTGCGGTGGTACCACCACCGGGTGGCCGCACCGAGCGGGCGCGGGCCGTGCCGGTTGTTGTCTTCATCGGTCCTGCGGGTTTCGTAGATCCATAGTGCCACCACGGGTCCATGTGCTGCTGAGCACGCGGCCGTCAGGGCTGGGTGGTCAGCCAGACGGAGGTCGTCGCGAAGCCAGATCAGTGTGGTCATGGATGGTCCTCGAGAGGGTTCAGTGTAAGAGTTGGCCGACGATCTTGTTGGCGAAGGGTGGGAGGGTCATCGGCTGCTGCTCTCGATGAAGGAAGGGGTCCGCCCAAACCCGGGCGCAGAGTGCTGTGTTCATGCACTTCATCGTCGTTGGTAATCGTACTTGACAGGCGACTGGTGCCACAAGATACGTCGGAGGTCTGGTGATGGAGCGCCTGCTGGACGAGGGCTGGTCGATTCGGGTGCTGGTCTGCGACGCGTCGAAGCTGGACGCCTCTGTACGGCAGCGCGTCGAGCTGGTTGAGGGCGACGCTGAGCCGGACGAGGACATCGCTTGCGCCATGACGGGGCCAAGGTGGTGTGGTTTCTGATGCACTCAATGGGCGGCGGAGTTCCGGCCGTAGCCATCCAGACGGTCGCAGCAATCGTGCGGCGAGGTTGAGTCGCAAGGTGCGCTCCCGGGACACAGGTGTGGTAGTTTGGATCAACTTTGGTCTTGATGATGGGACCATGAGGATCGTCCTCAAACTCATGGCACAACAGAGAGGGGACCCCCGATGACCGTCGTGCCCGTTGCGCTTGTTGCTGGCGGTTCGCGTGGCCTCGGTCTGGAGATTGCTCGGCAGCTTCATCGACGTGGCCATCACGTAGCTTTGTGCGCTCGCGATGAGGCTGCTCTACAGCGTGCAGCGTCCGAGTTCAAGGAACGTGTCTCCATCCATGTCATGGACGTCACTGACCGCGAGGGCGTGCAGCGCGTGGTCAACGAGATTTCGAATGGCTATGGCCCCATCGAGGTGGCGATTCACGTGGCAGGCATCATTCAGGTGGGGCCTGCCGCAGACGTAGAATTGGAGCACTTCGATCAAGCGCTCGACATCATGGCCAAGGGGCCCATCAACGTGGCGTGGAGCGTTCTTCCGTCGATGCGGGAGCGTCGTCGTGGTCACATCGGCGTGGTCGCCTCCGTGGGCGGCGTCGTGAGCCCGCCTCATCTCCTGCCATACTCCACAGCTAAGTTCGCAGCTTTGGGCTTCACTGACGGGCTGGCCGCTGAGTTGGCGGGCACCGGCGTGACGGCGACGAGCATCGTTCCCGGACTCATGCGCACCGGTTCCCACGACCAGGCTGCCTTTATTGGCAACGCCACTGCCGAACACAATTGGTTTAGCGTGGCAGCCTCAGCGCCTTTGATCTCGGCTAACTCCACGCGGGCCGCTCGGCGCATGGTTGATGGTGTCTTGGCGGGGAAGCCTTTGGTGACTATCACTCCGCTGGCGTGGATGGCGTATCGGGTGCGCGGCCTGATGCCGGGCACCACGACCCGGGCGATGGGGATCGCCAACAGGTTTTTGCCCAAGGCGACGGGAAATACGTTGCCGGTCAGGGGATCGAAGCTTAGCGTGTCACCTATCGTGCGCAGACTCACCCACTGGGGCCGGAGCGCGGCCGCTCGCAACAACGAGGTGTGACCGACAATCAGGTCGACCACGCCGCTGACATCACTAACGCCAGCCGCCACACTCAACGCGAGATCATGATGCCCTCGGCAGTGCGGGTGGTGAGCAAACAGACTCGCCACGAGAGTCCACAACGGAGTTTTCCGGCGACCGCTTCGATGTCCGGTAAACCCATCGCAACCAGCGCGAATACACGGTTTGCGCGGCCGAGCCAAAGTTCTCAACTTTTCTACGTAGGTCCACGTTTCACCTGCAACCTGATGGTTGGAGTTCTTGTATGTGAGCGTCAATAGTGTGGACGCGTTAGCTCGCTTCGTCGCACCCGGAGGTGCGTCATGAAGGCCGTCACCTACCGGTACAGCGCGGCAGAGGAGCCGACCTGGATGGATCAGCAAGAAGTCGACTGCCGTCGCTACGACGACGAGCATGGCCTGACTGTCACCGAGGTCTTCATCGACGTCGGGCTCAGCCGCCACGGCCTGCATCACATGCTCGATGCTGCCGCGCGGGAGGACGTGACCGAGCTCATCGTCACCGATCTCGCTCGGCTCGGCTCCAAGTACGCCGATCACGTCACCGTCGTCCAGCAGCTCCACGACGACGGAGTCGATATCCACGTCACCAAGGAACGCACCTCGGCCCCCGGCCACTGACTTCCCGACTGAGCACACGCTGGTTCGTGCTCGGAGATAGAATGTTGCAGTTCCGTTGTCAACTCGAAGCAGGACGAAGCGGGATCGGTCGCATTGCTCCCGCATGCCGGCGTGGATCGGTAGCCTCAGGACCGTCCATGATAGGCTGAGAGCTACGGATAATAGCGCAAGGTTATTGGGGAGGCGGGGTATGGCGCGAGCAGACCTGCTCCTCGATCTTGTCGAAGCCGAGCGCCGCGGTGATCGAGACCGCTTCCGGGTTCTGGTTGAGTCGGTCATCGCAGAGGAACGTGCCAACCAGCACCACTTGGTCGCTGACCGCCTCTCGGAACTCATCACGACGACCGGCCAGAGTCACGTACGCGACGATTACTCGGCGGCGATTCGCGACCTGGTACAGGAGATCGTTCCGAGCCGTCGTCTGAGCGATATCGAGTTGGCGCCGATACCGCGCCGAGTTTTGACGGAACTCGTCGAAGAGCAGAAGCGTGCTGAACTGCTGCGCAGCTACGGGATTGAGCCACGTAACCGTCTTCTGCTGTCCGGACCTCCGGGCAACGGGAAGACCAGCGTGGCTGAGGCCATCGCCGCTGAGTTGATGCTTCCGTTCTACGTCGTGCGTTACGAAGGCGTTGTGTCGAGTTTCCTAGGAGAGACTGCCGCGAGGCTCGACAATGCTTTCGAGTTCGCTCGTACTCGCCGATGCGTCCTGTTTTTCGATGAACTAGACACTATCGCCAAAGAGCGATCTGACGAGCACGAGACCGGAGAGATCAAACGAGTTGTTTCCACGTTGCTCCTCCAAGTTGACCGTCTTCCAGCACATGTGATTTTTATCGGTGCTACTAACCACAGCGAACTTCTCGATCGCGCGGCGTGGCGTCGATTCCAGATTCGTACCGAACTCGCCGCGCCTGGCCGTGCCCAAGCGACGCAGTTTCTTGAACGACTCGCTGCTCGTCTTGGTGGCGATCTCGGATTGGCCCCCCGCACGCTGGCGGATAAGCTCGCCGGGGCAAGTTATGCGGAGTTGGAAGAGTTCGCCCTTGATGTTCGACGTCGCGCAATTTTGGAGCTCCCGGAAAGCAACATACGCCAGATAGTCCAAGAGCGACTTGAGCATCGGCGCGGTCAGGCAACGGAGTGACTGCGGAGGACAGGCCGCTCCTGGCATTCGCACCGCCAGTCGTCGATGCTCGGCCCTCACAACGTCGGCGTGACATGCCGCGACTCTCTAAACCAGGCTCTGGCCGGCAAGACGCGCGTCTCTCTCCACAGTTTAGAGAACTCACTGCTGCTTTCGATGCTGAGCGGGTGCGCCTTGCCGAAACCACACCGGACGAGGTAGACCCTGCGCTGGTCGTTGTGTTCGACCTGGCCGGTACGGTAAAGGACTTCCAGAACGCGATTGACAAGATCGACGGATTTGAGTTCGTGTCCCAGCTCCTGGGAGATCGTGCCGATCCGGATGACGATTTCCACATGACCGAACGTGAGGCCGGTCGCACAGAAAAGCCGGTGCAGCACTCTCTGTACATGGTGATGTCGAGCTCGAGAGCGATCGACGAACTCCTTCGACTTTTCAAGCTGTGGCAAGCAGACCCATCCGCTAAGTTTGAACATGGGCTCGGCAAGTTCAAGGACGCATTCCATCAGTTGACATCGATTAGACGGTGGGGGCCAGAGGATCGGATCCGAGAGACCGGTCTTCGCGAGCGCTGGCAGGAAACCCTCGAAATGATCGGCCAGTCGCTTAGCACCGTGAAAGTCGAAGTAGAGCTTTGGTATAGGCGGGACCCTTTGCAACGAGATGCGGCGGAGTCGCATGTGGAGCAGGTTATTTCTGCGAGCGGTGGTCGTATCCTGGATCGTTCGCAGATCCGAGATATCGCCTATCATGCTCTTCTTGCCGAACTGCCGATACAGCAGGTGCGCGCGGTGCTAAGGAATGGGGCCGCGGCAATCCGCTTGCTCACCTCCGACGATGTGATGTTCGTCAGCCCATTCACCCCCATGACCATCGCCCGGCAACCACAGATCCTGTGGCCGAGGTGCGGTTGCCCGTAGGTGAGCGCGTTCAAGGTTTGCCTCGGGTCGCGCTCTTGGATGGATTGCCCTTCCAAAACCATGATGCATTGACTGGTCGACTCATCATCGATGATCCGGAGGACTTCGGTAACGACTATCCAAATGCTGCTCGTAACCACGGCACCGCCATGGCTTCGCTCATCATCCATGGCGATCTGTCGGCGCCCGGTGAGCCGTTAGATCGTCCACTATACGTGCGACCGATCATGAGGCCGCACGAACTGTCCCCAACCAATGAACAGGTCGATCCGGAGCGACTTTTCCCCGACCTGCTGCATCGAGCGATTCGCCGTATCCAGGAGGGCGAAAACGGCCGGGACGCCACTGCTCCCAGCGTCCGAATCATCAATCTCTCCATCGGAGCTCAGGCCCGGGCTCTTACTCGCCAAATGAGTCCTGTTGGTCGCCTACTGGATTGGTTGGCGCACACCTACAACCTCCTCTTCATTGTCAGCGCCGGTAATCACACTGCCCCCATCACGATTCCCGCAACCTCGGCAAACAGGCTGGAGACGGCGCGACACGCGGCAATCCGGGAGGTTTACGAGAAAAGCATCTTGAAGGGAATCTTGCCTCCCGGCGACGCACTCAATGCTCTAACAGTCGGTGCTACGCACGACGACGGGCTGGGCGACACCGAGGTCTCCGACGCGGTATGGGATATCACGAATCCAGGAGCACCTGCGTACTACGGCGCAACAGGACCGGGTGTTGATCGTTCTATCAAGCCTGACCTTCACCACATTGGGGGGCGGGCACTCTACCTCCGACCCGTTCTCGTGCCCGGCAAGGACCTGGTGGACCTCAAACTGGCCCACACCGCTCAGACTGGCCCCGGCCTCCAAGTCGCAGCACCGGGGAGGGGTGGCGCGACGAACCGTACAGCCTTCACCTTCGGCACTAGCAATGCGACGGCACTGGTCACGCGTGAAGCAAGTCGCCTGTTCGACATTCTCGAAGCTGGCGTTGACGTCAAAGAAGACTCGCCCCTGCCGGGCCCAGAATATCATCCACTTCTGGTACGAGCTCTCCTCACGCACGCGAGCAGCTGGGGCGAATGGGAAGCTCAACTTCGCAGTGATCTCGGTATCCCCGGGCGAGATGCTCGCCGCAAGCTCTCGGCGCTGCTCGGATACGGCAAACTCGATACCTCCCGTCTTGGCGTAGCCGCCACCAATCGTGCCGTGTTGGTCGCGGGCGGCCGCATCGGTGGAGACCAGCGACACACGTATGAACTGCCGCTTCCGCCATCGCTGAGGTCGCGAGCGGCATGGCACCGCTTCACCATCACACTCGCGTACGCGGTACCTACGGTGGGACAGCTCACGCGTTATCGTGGGGCCAAGGTCTACTTCGATACCCCGGATACGAAGCTCGCGGCAGGGGACCGGATAGAAGGAGAGCACTTCACTGTTAGGCGTGGAAGCCTCCAACACGAAATCGTTCAAGGTTCACGGGCAATGACCTTCGCGGATGGCGATACGTTTCCAATACACGTCGAGTGCATGGACGACGCCCAACACCTTCCCAAGAAGAAGAGCATCCGCTACGCCCTCGTCGTTTCTGTTGAAACGGCTGAGGAAATCTCGACTACTATTCACGATGAAGTTCGAGCGAGACTCCGCCAGCAGGCGCGTGAACGCGCCCGGGAGCGTGTGCGGAGCTAACCGATGTCCGATCTTGAGCTATTTTTGGCTGGACGTCTACCGCTCCAGCCCGTGCGGATCGCGAAGCGCGACACCCTCACGGAGTAACTGCAGCCTAACAGTGCTAGCGTTGAAACCCATCCGCTCGCCAACCCTGGCCAGCAAGTCGCCCTGCTTATCGCTCAGGCACATCTCGGCACCTGCTCAGATGATGGCTTCTCACCGTACAGCCGCACACCTCGCTCTCGCAATTGGTCAGCGAGAGGCTGTCGACTCACGCCCAGATCACCCGCAGAATCTCACCGTTCGTGTAGGGATGCTCTGCCTCGTCCAGTATCGCCGCCGTCAATCGTGGAACTGGTGGCGGCAATGGCTGTGAAAAGGCAGATGCTGACCTGCGCCGACGACGGATTGCCTGATGCGACGAAATTGCCAACTGTAGAGCCGGAGCAAGGTTAAAGTACTGTCACGCTACCTCTACGCTTCACCTGCAAGCTGACGGTTGCGGGTATTTCATTCTCACGTTTGACGATGCGGGAGCATCAGAGCATCACAGAATCACAGCGACTGATCACTGTCTTTCGTACCGATGCGCACCGTTTGTCCGACCAGCCGGTTATGCACGAAATCCTTGTCACGCTCGGATGCAAGTATGATCAGAAAAGCCCATCATCGGCTCTAATTAAACACATTTGTCCACAGCTCTGTGCACAGTTGTGTATAAACCGTGTGGACGTTTGTTTGTTGAACAACTGCAAGCGTGTGAAAACTGACCCGCAGTAGCGACATGGCGAAGTGCGTGACGTGGCAACTACTCCCATATCGGACCGGGCAACGGCACCTACGCTGTCGCATTCGACACCAACATCCTGGGCGCGGCTTTCGCGGGACCCAACAGGATAGAGTATATGCAGGAGCGCCCGGGGCCACGGCCCCGGGCGCTCCCGACAACGTATCAGTCCCGACGACTAGCGGAACAACTTCAGGGCATTGGGCCCAATCATGAACGGCGCCAGGATCATCGAGGATCCCAGACCCACGCTAAAACCGCCAATCACGTCGGTCACCCAGTGGACGCCCAGGTACAGGCGCGTCACGCAAATAAACACAATGAACGTCAGCGCCGCGGCCCACAGCAGGTAGCGCAGACGGCGACCGACGCGCGTCGTCGTCAGGACCAGGACCAGCGATACGATCAGCGCGGTCACCGACGTCGCGTGACCCGACGGGAACGAGTAGCCGTCCTCGGTGATCAGGCGCAACGCCTCCTCGGGGCGAGGACGCTCGTACACGTGCTTGATGATGTAACTGTTTGCTGCCGAGAACACCACGGAACACAGGATGTACAGGGCGTTCATGACCTTCTTGATGAACCACCACACGGCTCCCGCCACGGCCAGCGCCAGGACGACAGCACGCTTGGGGTCGAAGAGCCACGAGGCGCCTGTCATGAACGAGTTCATCGCCGGCGTACGCGACGCGATGAAGTCAGACCACACCGTGGTGTCGATCGACAGGGGACTCGTGATGAATCCGCCCGCGACAGCGACAGCCGCGACGAGGAGGAACCCGATGATCACGGGGGGAGACAGGAAGCGACGAGCAATCATAGTGAAATCCTACCGTAGTGTCAGTCGTTGGCGCCGTACACGTACATCCAGCGCCCAGCCCGGCGCGAAAAGCGCGAATGCTCGCGCATCTGCCCGGTTTCGCCGGTTTCCGCGTCCCGCCAAGAGGCCACAAACGTCACGGTGCCCTCCTCGTCGGAAGGACCCCCGGCCTCGGCGCCCAGAATCTGCAGACCCGTCCAGCGCGTCCCCTCCACCCAGTACGGGGGAGCGGGGCGCGTGCGCGGGTGCCACGTGCGGAACAGGTAGTCCTCGTCGTGCAGCGCGAACGCCGTATAGCGCGACCGCATGAGCGCCTCAGCGGTCGGAGCCGCCTCGCCGTCCAGGTAGCGCCCGCAGCACTGCGCGAGCATCGCCCCCGACCCGCACGGGCAGGTACGAGGCCGGGGCGCACCGGCCCCGGACGCGCCGGCGGGAGTGGGCAAAGAGGTCACGCCTGGTCGCCCAGGGAGGCCAGCCAGCGCTCCGCATCCAGTGCGGCGCGGCAGCCGGAGCCTGCCGCCGTGATGGCCTGGCGGTACGTGTGGTCCACGGCGTCACCGCACGCGAACACGCCCGCGACGGACGTGCGCGTCGACGGCTCGTCGACCGTGATGTAGCCGGCCTCGTCGAGAGCGACCTGGCCGCGCAGGAAGCCCGTGCGCGGCAGGTGGCCGATCGCGACGAACACGCCGTCCACGGCGATCTCGCGGGTGGAACCATCCACCGTGGAGGTCAGGCGCAGGCCGGTCACGGCCTCGTCGCCCAGGACCTCGTCGACGGTCGCGTTCCACTCGAAGGAGATCTTCGGGTTGTTCAGCGCGCGCTCGGCCATGACGCGCGAGGCGCGCAGGGCGTCGCGGCGGTGCACGACGACGACCTCGGAGGCGAAGTTCGTCAGGAAGGTGGCCTCCTCCATCGCGGAGTCGCCGCCGCCGATGACGGCCAGGCGACGATCCTTGAAGAAGAAGCCGTCGCAGGTCGCGCAGTAGGAGACGCCGCGGCCAGAGAACTCCTCCTCGCCGGGCACGTTCATGTGACGGTATTCCGAGCCGGTTGCCAGGATGACGGAGCGCGCGTAGAAGACCTCGTCCTCGGTCGCCACGGCCTTGACGTCGCCCTCGAGGTTGACGGCGACGACGTCCTCGTAGCGAACGTCCGCACCGAACTTCTCGGCCTGCTCGCGCATGTTGTCCATGAGCTCGGGGCCCTGAACGCCCTCCGGGAAACCGGGGAAGTTCTCGACCTCGGTCGTGTTCATGAGCGCGCCGCCCGCGGCCAGCTGACCGGCCAGCACGATGGGGGCGAGGCCGGCGCGGGCCGTGTAGACCGCGGCCGTGTAGCCGGCGGGGCCCGAGCCGACGATGACAACGTCGTGGACGGTGGCACCCTCGGGCACCTCGGCCGATGGGACCTGCACCTCGGCGGTCTCAGCGGTGGTATCGGTGGGTTCGGCCGTCACCAGGCCCGGAATCGTCACGAAAGACATGCGTACCCTCCTTCAGGGTTACTGAACTGTAAGTTCGGAGATCCACGCCCAGTTGCGTCCGTCCTGGCCCTTGGGCATGGAGTGGAACTGCAGCGCGATTGAGTCGGTTTCGACGGGCGTGGGCAGCTGAATCGTCGTCGTCGGAGACAACGCCGATTTGGCCAGCTCTGTTCCACCGCGCGGGTTCGCCGGGTCCGTGACGTTACGCACGACGAGCTCGCCACCGGACGTCGCCGGGTCCATGTTGAGCGTCACCGAAGACACGGTGGCCTTCTGCTGGAGCTTGACGACGATCGTCACGGACGTCGCGTCGCGGAACTGGTTGTTGTCAAACCAGCGCGAGGACCAGGACGTCGACGGGTTCGAGTCGATCATGTTGATCGCACGGTCCGGGTGGTCGCCGTCGTCGTTGTTCCACGACAGGACCTGCACCGAGGAGATCACGGGAGTCGTGGTCGGCGCCGGTGGGGGCGTCGTGGTGAGCGCGGGGCTGGGCTCCTCATCGGACTGCTGCTGGGAGACGCCGGCGCGCAGGGACTGGGCCAGATCCAGGTTGGTGACCGGGCGGGTGGCCATCCACGGACCCCAGATCGCGCCGAAGAGCACCAGGACGACGCCGAAGATCAGCGCGGGCTTCGTCGGGTCGATGAGCGTGCCGGAGCGCTTGGAGGAACCGTCCTCGTTCGCCGAGGCCGGGGCGTCCTGCGCGGGTGCGACGGGCATCGGGGGGACGGAGTCCATGACCTCGGTAACGTCCTCAACCGGAGGTGCGGGAACCGCTTCGGGCGCCTGCACGCGTGGGATCTGATGCGTCGAGGGGCCGTCCGTCAGGGGAGCGGGGTGGGGGTAGTCCTCGGGATTCACCTCAACGTCGCGCTCGTATCCGCTGCTTGTGGGGGCCGGCGGCGGGGGAGCGAGGGGGAACGCGGGGGCCTCAACCTGGGCGGCGTCCACCGCATCGGTGACCGGCTCGATGCCGTACTCGGCGAGCGACCCGGGGATTGCTCGCGCCTGTGCGACTTCCGCGGCCTCGGTGATGTCATTAACAATGGGTGCGGCCACAGCCTCGGCGACCAGCGGGTTCTCGACGGGGGCCTGCGTCGCGGTGTCGAGGGTCGGGACCTTGGCGGACGCGGGAGCCGGCGGCATGTCGGCGAGTTCCTCGCCCGCATTGGCTGCGGGGGCTGCGGGGGCTGCGGCGGGTGCGGGAGGCGCGGGGATCGGCGAGGCGGAGAGCACCTCGTCAAACGACGGCAGCGACTTGTCGTCGCCGGTGCGTTCGGGCGTGGGAGCCATCGGTTCCTCCGTCTTGTCGGGTGTGTGTGCCGTCATTATCTCAGCTGGTGCAGGGGTGGGTGTGGAAGACGCTGCCAGGATGTTCACCACAGCGCCCGGAACGCGCAGGCGGGTCAGCAGTGGGCGCATCATGACGGCCGATTCGCCCGGGGAGGCGAAGCGCAGGACCAGGAGGTACACGAGGCCGGTCAGCGCGGACACGAGCGAGAGCTTCACGCCGGCCAGAGCCATGCGGCCCAGCATCGACGAAATCTCGGTGTGAATGCCCATGAGCCATAGGAGGCCGAAGCCCACGAGGCCCGCGACGATCGCTGCGGCCAGGTAGGACGCGTAGGAGCGCAGCAGGCCCGCTTGGTCAACGTAGCGGTTCTCGCGCGATACCCACACGACCGCGATGATGCCCTGGGTCAGGCGGCACACGGTCTCGCCGAGCGCGGCCGCAACGACCCACCAGCGGGCGCCTGTCAGGGCGTACATCGACCAGCCGACGATCACCTGGATGATCGTGGGAGCAATGCCCATGAGGAAGACGGGCTTGACGTCCTCGTAGGCGAAGAAGACGCGCTGGCTCATGAGGACCATGCCGGTCGAGGCAACGCCGGGCATCAGCGAGGCGAGGACGAGGGCGTAGCCGGTCACGGCCTCGGGATCCCCGCCCTTGGCCGCCATCGCGATCTCCATCATGGGGACGGAACCGGCCATCAGCATGGCCGCGGCGACGAGGGTCAGCGACGTAATGGTGCGCACACCCAGGTGGTAGTTGTCGGCCACCGCGCGGTAATCGCCGTCAGCGACGGCGCCGGCCATGCGGGTGAAGATCGCGGTCGTCAGAGATACCGTGATGAGCGACTGGGGAACCATGAAGATCATGAACGCCGTCGAGTAGGCGAGGATACCGACGACACCGCCCTGAGCGCCGTTGCGGCCGATGAAACCGTCGGCCATGGCAGCCAGGTTGTTCGTGGACAGGACGCCGATCTGGGATACGCCCAGGGTCGCGAACGTCCATCCGGCCACGCGCGGCATCGACCCGAAGGAGGTTCCGCGGAAGTGGAAGTCCGGCTTGAAGGACACTCCCGCCCGACGCATCGGCCACAGCAGGCACAGGGCCTGGCAGATGACGCCGAGGGTCGCTGATCCCGCGAGGACCCAGAACTGTGCGCTCGTCAGGTCGCCCGCGGGGATGCCGCCGTCCGGCGCGCCGCCCCAAATCGCGAGGAAAGCGCCGAGGCCGGCGATGCCCACGACGTTGTTGACGACGGGTGCCCACATATACGGTCCGAAGATCTCGCGCGCGTTGAGGAGCTCGCCGAGCAGGTTATACAGGCCGTAGAAGAAGAGCTGCGGCAGGCACAGGAGGGCGAAAAGGATCGCGAGGTTGCGAATGTCCTCGGTGTAGCCGGCGGCCGTGATCATCACTAGGACGGGGGCCAACACCATCGTCGCGAAAGTAACGAGGAAGAGGAGTGTTCCCGCGAGGGTCAGCAGGCGGTTGACGTAGGTGTCACCGTCGTGGCGGCGCTTGATGGCGCCGACGATCTGCGGGACCAGAACGGCGTCGAAGATGCCGGAGGCCAGCAGGTTGAAGACCGTGTTGGGCAGCGTGTTCGCGGTCTGGAAGGCGGCGCCGACACCGCCGGCGGTCGCGCCGACCGCGGCGATCAGCATCGCGTTGCGCACGAAGCCAAGGATGCGCGACACCATGGTGCCCGACGCCATGAGCGCCGATGCCCTCAGGATCGATCGGCGAGGCGTGTTCGAGCTCATGGGGTCTCCTTCGTCGTTGCTGTCTCGGATTCAGAAGTGGTGTCTGTCATGTCGGTGTCGCCGGATGCGGCCTGCGCCTTGCGAGCGGCCCTCTTGCGTAGCGAACGCGTGATGCCGGCTAGGAAGAGCAGGCCGAAGAGCGACGCGATGACGGCCGTGATCGCGTCCTCCCACCCGGCGCGCATGCGAACGGTCACGGTCTGGGAGTCGTCGAGAACAACGCCGTTGGGCGTGGTGACCTTGTAGGTGACCTCGATGTCGCCACTGCCGATCGCGCCCACGGGCACCTCGACCGTCGTCGCGCCCTGCGCGGCGAGCGTCTGGGATTGTGCCGGGGTGGCGCGCAGACGTGGGTCGTCGGGCACGAGGGTCACGTCGACGCGCACCGGCCAGGGCAGGTTATTGCGCACGAGGACGGGGAAGTTCGCGGACTTATTAATGAGGTTGACGGCTGTGGACGGCTCGACGGTCACTGAGGAGAGCATCGTCGTGACCTGCGAGGTGACGGCCGTTGCCGCGTCGAGCTGCTCGGAGGCTGTGAGCTGCGCGGACAGGGCCGGGAGGACCTGGGGGGTGACCGAGGCGTACACCGCGTCGGGGTCGTCCGTCGCGTTGGCGAGCGGAGTGAGCCTGGTCAGGGACGAAGCCATGGCCGAGATCGCGGTCTCCGTGTCGGCCTCGAGGACGCCCGATCCGACGGTCTGGCGGTCGACATCGGTGGGCTCGCTGGCGGCCATCTCGCTGAAGGACATGGCGCTTACCCAGCGCGGCGAGAACAGGGCCTTCGAGCGACTGGTGAGCCGCTCGTTGATGACGGTTCCGCGCTTGGCCGCAGCGAAAATGGTGCGCGAGGAGGCGGGGCGCTCGCGGGTGATGATCGCGGTGATGGCGGTGAGGGCCTGTTCGGCGTCGAGCTCGTCGCCGCCGGCCGCGTTCCACGACAGGATCGCGGCGATATCGCTCTGCTGGGCGAGGGTGCGCGCGCCCGTCCCGTCCGTCGAGGTCTCGCCGGTGGCGGGGTTGACGTTGACGCGCGCGTAGGAGGTGAAGGGAACGTCCTCGGCAGGGATCAGGGTGCCGAGCGGGGCGATTGTGATCTGGTCCGAGGAGGAGAATCCCGATAGGAACGACGTGCCGAAGGTCGTGTCCGCAGGCCAGGCGACGTTACGCAGGATCGAGGGCCCGGAGTCGGGCGAGGAGGTCGTCGTGGCAGACTGGCCGGGGGCGCTCGCGGATGCGCTCGGCGTGGGCGTGGCATCGGGTGTCCCGGAGGGGGAGGCCGAGGCCGACGGGCTGGGGGTGGCCGCAGAATTGGCGGGTGCGACCCACCCGGCCTCGCGCAGCGTGTCGGGGAAGTCGGCCATCGAGCGAGAGGCGCGGTCCCAGAAGGTGGAGTTGCCCGACAGCGACAGGGCGCCGAGGTCGGCGTCGCCCTCGGGCAGGGCGATGATCTCGGTCGCGTTGGATAGGAGAGCGGAGACGAAGGCCTCGGACTGTAGGTCACGCGCGCGCTGCGCGGGGTCCGTGGCTGTCGGCGCGGGCGTCGGGGTGGGGGACGCGCTCGGCGAGGCCGTGGGCGCGCCAGATTGGCCAGATTCCGCGCCGGACTGTCCGGACTGCGCGGGGTCAGCTCCGGATTGGCCCGCGTCGGGCGAGGGGGAAGGCGAGGGGGATGCGGAGGGGCTCGGCGTGGCCGTGGTCTGCGGGCCGCGAGGGATCAGCAGCGGGTCGACGGCCAGGGTGACGCCGCTGGCGGAAGCGAGGGTGAGGACCGCCGAGCGTTCGCCCTGGTCCTGGGTGGCGCTCGTCGAGGTCCAGGGGATCACGGCGCTCACGCGCGAGGCGGAGACCTGCGCGCCCGAATCCCACACGATGATCGATCGATCCTTGCCCGAGTAGTCGCCGGAGGTCGCAGTCACGGTCGTGACGCGCGGGCCCCACTCGTCGGCGTCGGTGAGAGGCAGCGAGGATGTGGGAACACGGATCTCGAAGGAAGTCGTGGCTCCTCGGGCGACGTCCGTGAGCGAGGAGGAGGCCGCGTGGGCGGCGTCCGGCTCATCATCGGAGAGGGCGTTCGTCAGCGCGGGCACGGAGATCGGCGTCTCGTTGGCGACGAACACCTCGAGGGAGATGTTCGCGAGCGTCGTCGGTGAATCGTTACGGACCGTTCCAGAGATAACGAGTTCGTTTTCATCTGTGATGATTCGAGGCGACAGCGAGTTAATGGATACGGACAGACCGGAATCCTTTGAGACCATTCCCATGACGGCGGGACGCGACTCGTCCGACTGCGAGGTGACGGCGGGCAGCGGGGCGGCCCCGGCCTCGTTCAGACCGAGGCCGAAGGGAAGAGCCATCGCCGCGCACAGGACGCCAGCCGTGAGCGCGCGCCTAGTCACGGCCATCCCGATACAGCAGGTCCAGGGCGATGCGCACGATGCGGCGCTCGTTGGGGTAGGCGAGCTGGCGCGACACGTCGCGCAGCGGTACCCACGCGGCCTCCTCGGCCTCGTGATCCGGATCCTGCTCGACGGAGATCGTGCCGGACTCATACCCCATCAGATAGTGGTGGACGACCTTGTGAACGCGGCGGTCGTTGCCGGAGAACCAGTAGTCGATGGATGCAAGGTGGCGGATGATGCGCCCGTGGATGCCGGTTTCTTCGGCGACCTCGCGCAGCGCGGCCTGCTGGGGAGTCTCGGAACCCTCGAGGTGGCCCTTGGGCAGGCACCACTCGATGCGGCCCGCTCGATTGCGTCGCGCGATCAACGCCGCATAGGGAATTCCGTCACGCACGTCGACGACGATGCCGCCCGCGCTGGTTTCCGCGGAAATCGGCAGGTGAGAGCGGCCAGCGCGCACAGAAGCGGACCGACGCGGGGGTCGGGGCACCCCGCCTCGGCGGTCAACTGGACGTGCAGGCATGACTCCACTTTAGCCGGTACGCGGCCCCCGGTAGTCGGCCAGGGCGCTTTCCTGGCATGCTTAAGGGCGATGAGTACCCAGTCAACTTCCCCGAATAACGGCCCCGTGACCGCGCAAAACGCCGGAACGACGGACATTCCTACCCTCATGGCGAACGCCACGAGGACCTTTGCGGCGCTCCCGCCCGCGATTATGGAACTCGGCACGATTTTTGACGAGGCCGGGGAGGAGCTCGCGCTCGTCGGCGGACCCGTGCGCGACGCGTTCCTGGGAGTGACTCCGCACGACTTCGATATGACGACCTCCGCGCGCCCCGAGCGCACCGAGGAGCTCCTGGCGAAGTGGGGTCACGCGACCTGGGACATCGGCAAGGAGTTCGGCACGATCGGCGGTCGCCGCGGCGACCTGGTCGTTGAGGTGACGACCTACCGTACCGACGAGTACGAGATCGGCTCGCGCAAGCCCGAAGTGACCTTCGGTGACACCCTCGAAGGGGACCTGACGCGCCGGGACTTCACGGTCAACGCGATGGCGATGCGCCTGCCGCAGATGGCCCTCGTTGACCCGTGCGGCGGCCTGGCCGACCTCGCGGACGGCAACCTGCGCACTCCCGTGTCCGCCGAGCAGTCCTTCGACGACGACCCGCTGCGCATCATGCGCGCTGCGCGTTTCTCCGCGCAGCTGGGCCTCGACGTCGACATGGACGTCATGAACGCGATGGAAACCATGGCCTCGCGCCTGGAGATCGTCTCCGCCGAGCGCATCCGCGCCGAGCTTGAGCGACTCATCATTTCGCCCTACCCGCGCCGCGGCATCGAGCTGATGGTGCACACGGGCGTCGCCGACATCGTCCTGCCCGAGGTCGCGGGCCTCGTCTCCACGGTGGACGAGCACAAGCGCCACAAGGACGTCTACGAGCACACCCTCACCGTCGTCGAGCAGGCGATGGACCTGGAGACCGGCCCGGACGGCGCCGTGCCCGCCCCCGACTTCATCCTGCGTTTCGCCGCCCTCATGCACGACGTCGGCAAGCCGGCGACCCGCCGCTTCGAGCCGAACGGCACCGTGTCCTTTCATCACCACGAGATCGTGGGCGCGAAGATGACGCGCAAGCGCATGAAGGCCCTGCACTTCGACAAGGCGACGATCGAGGCTGTCTCCACCCTGGTCGCGCTGCACCTGCGCTTCCACGGCTACGGCGAGGCCGCCTGGTCCGACTCGGCGGTGCGCCGCTACGTAGCCGACGCGGGTGATCTCCTCGAACGCCTCCACCGCCTGACGCGCGCGGACTGCACGACCCGCAACCGCCGCAAGGCCAACTACCTGTCCGCCGCCTACGACGACCTCGAGGCGCGCATCGCAGCCCTGCGCGAGCAGGAGGAGCTCGACGCGATCCGCCCCGACCTCGACGGCGACCAGATCATGGAGATCCTCGGGCTGCGCCCCTCGCGCGCCGTGAAGATCGCTCGCGACTACCTGCTCGAGCTGCGCATGGAGCGCGGGCCGCTGGGCGAGGAGGCTGCCCGTCAGGCGCTTCTCGACTGGTGGGCATCGGAGGACGTGCGAGCCCTCGCCGAGGAGTACCAGGCCCAGCAGGCCCACTGGGAGGCCAAGGTCGCGGAAAAGAAGGCCCACAAGGCCGCCGCGAAGGCCGCCCGCGAAGCTCAGGGGCAGTGAGACGGGGCGCGGGGCGACAATCGTCACGCCCGCGCGCGGTGCGATCCCGGTCATGCCGCCGTACTCTGGGAATAATTCAACTTTTTGTTAGGAGAGTTATCGCATGAGCACGTTCACCCCCGAGAAGGCATCGGCCGACATCGGCGTGTACGGCCTGGGAGTCATGGGCGCAAACCTCGCCCGCAACCTGGCCCGCAACGGCTACGCGACCGCCGTCTTTAACAGGACCCCGGCTCGCACCGAGAAGCTCATGGCGGAGCACGGTGACGAAGCGACCTTCGTTCCCGCGTCCACGCTGGAGGACTTCGTCGCGTCCCTGCGTGCGCCCCGCGTCGCCATCATGATGGTCCAGGCCGGCCCCGCGACGGACGCCGTCATGGAGCAGCTCGCCGACCTCATGGACGAGGGCGACATCATCGTCGACTGCGGTAACTCCCTGTTCACCGACACGATCCGCCGCGAGAAGTGGGCCGCCGAGCGCGGCCTGCACTTCGTGGGCGCGGGCGTCTCCGGCGGCGAGGAGGGCGCCCTGTGGGGTCCCTCCATCATGCCCGGCGGAACCCCGGCCTCGTACGACCGCCTCGGCCCCATGTTCGAGGCGATCGCCGGCACCTACGACGGCGTGCCCTGCTGCACGTACATCGGCGCGAACGGCGCCGGCCACTTCGTGAAGATGGTGCACAACGGCATCGAGTACGCCGACATGCAGGTCATCGCAGAGGCCTACACCCTCCTGCGCGAGGGCCTGGGCGCCACCCCGGCCGAGATTGCCAACATTTTCGCCGCCTGGAACGAGGGTGAGCTCAACTCCTACCTCATGGAGATCACCGTCGAGGTCCTGCGTCAGGTGGACGCCGAGACCGGCAAGCCCCTCGTCGACCTCATCGTGGACGCCGCCTCGCAGAAGGGCACCGGCAAGTGGACGGTCCAGACCGCCCTCGACCTGGCCGTCCCCGTTACCGCGATCGGCGAGGCGACCTTCGCGCGCGGCGCATCCTCCGAGCCCGCCCAGCGCGCGGCCGGCCAGGTGCTCGCGGGCAACGCCACCGCGCTCGTCATCGAGTCGGACGAGGCCCGGGCCGCGTTCATCGAGGACGTTCGCCAGGCGCTGTTTGCCTCCAAGATCGTCGCCTACTCGCAGGGCTTCGACGAGATTGAGGCCGGCGCGAAGGAATACGAGTGGGGCATCGACAAGGGCGCCCTGGCTCGCATCTGGCGCGCGGGCTGCATTATCCGCGCGGCCTTCCTCGACGACATCACCCGCGCCTACGAGGCCAACCCCGACCTGCCGCTGCTGCTGGCCGCCGAGCCGTTCGCAACCCGATTCCAGGAGTGCACGCCCTCGCTGCGTCGCGTCGTGGCCCAGGCAGCCCTCGCCGGCGTTCCGATCCCCGTGTTCGCCTCGTCCCTGGCCTACTTCGACCAGATCCGCGCGACGCGCCTGCCGGCGGCCCTCATTCAGGGTCAGCGTGACTTCTTCGGCTCCCACACCTACCACCGTGTAGACAAGGAGGGCGTCTTCCACACCCTGTGGGCGGCTCCCGGCCGTCCCGAGGAACAGTGGTCCTGATCTGAGACCGCGGCGTAAGCTGCGACAAGGGGGGTGGGTGCGCGGCACCCACCCCCCTTGTGTTGCAGCTCATACTTTGGGGTTCTTTCAGGAAACCCGGTTAATCTAGGGGTACACCAATCCGCTGAAAGGGCGAATACGTGGCTAGTAATAACGGACAGTCTGACTGGAACGACATCATCGAGCCTGGCGGATCCGGCACGTCAGGGCGGGACTCGCTGCCCTCGCGACGCGCGGCACGCGCCGGCGCCGGATCGCATACATCCCGGAAGGCTGCCAAGGCCTCGTCGGCCGGTAACAAGGGCCCGGCGAAGAAGAAGCACCGCTGGGCCAAACGCATCGGTTTCTCAATTCTGACCGTCTTCCTGGGCGTGTTTATCGCAGGTATGGCGATGTTCCTGTACCTCTACAACACGCTGACCGTGCCCGCGCCGGACGACCTGGCGCTCGCGCAGAAGACCGCGGTCTACTACGCCGACGGCACGACCGAGATGGGCACCCTGGGTGACATCAACCGTCAGATCATCGACACGACGACGCTGCCCGACTACGTCTCCAAGACGATCGTGGCCTCCGAGGACCGCACGTTCTATACGAACTCGGGTGTCGATCTGAAGGGCATCTTCCGTGCCCTCATCAACAACCTGCGCGGCGGTGCCCGTCAGGGTGGCTCGACGCTGACCCAGCAGTACGTGGAGCGCTACTACATCGGCGAGACCACGTCCTACACGGGCAAGCTCAAGGAAGCCGTCCTGGCCATCAAGATCAACCGTGAGAAGTCCAAGGACGAGGTTATCGGCGCCTACATGAACACGATCTACTTCGGTCGTGGCGCATACGGCATCGACGCGGCCGCCCAGGCCTACTTTGGCCACAGCGCCTCCGAGCTGACCCTGTCCGAGGCCGCTCTCCTCGCGGCCGTCATCCCCGCGCCCTCCGCGTGGGACCCCGCCGTCAACCCCGATAAGGCGAAGGAGCGCTGGGAGCGCGATCTGAATCTCATGGTTGAGGACGGCTGGATCACACAGGCCGAGAAGGACGCCGCGGTGTTCCCCGAGACGATCGACCCCGACACGCTCAATAGCCCGTCGATGACGGGCACGAACGGCTACCTGATGGCTCAGGTCAAGCAGGAGCTGATCGCCTCCGGCCAGTTCGACGAGGATAAGATCAGCCAGGGTGGTCTGCGCATCACCTCCACGATCGTCAAAGAGCACCAGGAGCAGGCCGTCGCGGCTGCCGAGGGCATGAACGAGGTCGAGGGCTGGGATCCGACGCACCAGCACGTGGCCCTTTCCTCCGTGGACCCGGCCACGGGCGAGATCCTCGCCGAGTACGCGGGTGCGGACTACGAGAAGCGCCAGCAGAACGCCGTCACGCAGGACATCGCGATGGCCGGCTCGGCCTTCAAGCCTTTCGCCCTGCTGGCGAACGCGCGCCTGGGTGGCACGGTGTACGACACCTACTCGGGCAAGTCCCCGCAGTACTTCCGAGGCATGGGCACCCCGGTCTCGAACGATGGCGGCTACTCGTTTGGTAACGTCACCCTTGTGAAGGCGACCGCCTACTCGATGAACACCGTGTACGTGGGCCTCAACGACGATGTCGAGCCGGAGAACACGCTCAAGGCCGCCATCGACGCGGGCATCCCCGAGGACACGGTCGGCCTGAACGACGAGCTGCTCAACGTCCTGGGCCCCTCCTCGCCGCACAACATCGACCTGACGACCGCCTACTCGACGATCGCGAACGGCGGCGAGCGCGTCACCGCCCACATCGTCAAGAAGGTCGAGGACTCGAACAATAGGCTGCTCTTCAGCGGCGACGTGGCCCCCAAGCGCGTCTTCGACGTCGAGGAAGTCTCCTCGATCATGCCGGCCCTCGAGGCCGTCACGAAGGGCGAGGGCACCGCTAACCGTGTTGACAATTCGATCGCGCGCCTGGTGACCGCCGGTAAGACCGGTACGTCCTCCTCTCAGCTTTCCGCGCAGTTCGTGGGCTTCGTGCCCGGCATGGTGACCGCCGTGTCGATGTACCAGTCCGATGACGCCGGTAACTCGGTGCCCCTGGATGACGTGGGCGGCCTCAATCAGTTCCACGGCGGCGACTGGCCGGTCGACGTGTGGATCGACTACATGAAGCCGGCCACCGCGAACCTGCCGGGCGACGACTTCCCCTGGAAGGTCCAGTCCAACCGCAAGGTCCACAACAACGCGCCGACCCCTGCGCCGAGCGCGACGACCGATGCCCCGCAGTCCGCTGCCGAGCCCACCGAGACGCCTACCCCCACCGAGACGCCCTCCGCCGAGCCCACCGAGAATTCGGAGAACGGGAGCAACGGGAATAACGGCAACAATGGGAACAACAACGGCAATGGTTCCAACAACGGCGGCAACGGCAACAATGGGAACAACAACGGCGGCAACGGTTCCAACAACGGCAACGGCGGGAATAACAACGGCGGCAACAACAATGGCGGCCGAAGAAACTAGCCGCGCTTCCTAGTGCCGAGCCTGCGGGCCCCGAGGTTTTTCTTCGGGGCCCGCAGTGCGTTCACAGCGGGGTAGGCGTGCGCGCAACCTATCCGCATGTGAACGCGTGAGCCCCTGCCACGCCTCCGCTGCTGCTGCGCGCTCGATGGGGCCCGGGTCCGCAACGGCTTGCTGCGCATGGCCGACAGGAATTGCGGGCATAGCAAAAGGGGTGGCCCCCCCGCGTTGGAGCGGGGGGCCCCCCGTCAGCATTCAATCGATGCGTGAAGCCTTCACTTCGCGGCAGACACGCGGACCTTGAGGTTCGCGGACACCTCGGTGTGCAGGCCGACGGTCACCGTGTAGTCGCCAACGGCCTTGATGGGCGAGGCGATGATGACGCGACGACGATCGATGGTCTGGCCCAGCTGCTCCTTGACCGCGTCAGCGATCGCAGCAGCGGAGACGGCGCCGAACAGGCGGCCGGAGTTGCCAACCTTGCCGGAGATCTCGACAACGGCACCCTGGAGGGCGTCGCGCACGGCGCGAGCGTCGTCGATCGTGGCGATCTCGTGGCGGCGACGAGCAGCAGCGATCTGGTCGATCTGCTTCTGCGCGCCGGCGGTCCACTTGGCGGCGAAGCCGCGGGGGACCAGGTAGTTGCGGGCGTAGCCAGCCTTGACCTCGACGACCTCGCCGGCGTGGCCGAGCTTGGGGACGTCGTGGGTGAGGATCAGTTTCGTGGTAGCCATATCAGCTGTGTCCTTCCCTTATCAGCGGCCGGTCGTGGAGTAGGGCAGCAGAGCCATCTCACGCGCGTTCTTGACGGCGCGAGCGATCTTGCGCTGCTCCTGGGTGGAAACACCGGTCACGCGGCGGGCGCGGATCTTGCCACGGTCCGAGATGAACTTACGCAGCAGAGCGGTGTCCTTGTAGTCGATCTTTTCGATCTTGGCCGACTTCAGCGGGTTGGCCTTCTTCTTGATGGGCTTGTTGCGAA
>CAUVIG010000009.1:0-23841 GCA_963551745.1 uncultured Actinomyces sp. | reverse complement strand
TCTTCCTGGCGCTGACCCCAGCCGCCGCGTGGGCCGGTCCCGACCAGGACAAGGACTGGATCGTTACCGGACAGCACGTTGATGCACCCGTTCCCGTCTGGCACGACGACACAAACAGCTTCAGCCTCAACACCATCAACCTGCCGATGGAAAAGACGGCGCTGTGGATCCCCAAGGCCTGGACCGGCACGAGCGACAAGGATGAGGCGAAGTCGCAGCTCGTCATCCCCGCGAAGCGCCCCGACCTGGCGTTCCTGGGTGCCGAGGGCACCGTGCTCAACGCCGCCCCCCAGAATCCCGGCCCCGGTAATACTCCCATCTGGGCTGGTCTTGGCGCCGGCGAGATTGGCGACACAGACAAGTTCGAGGGTGAAACCTACACCCTTGACCTCATCAGCGTCGACGGTCCGGGCCGCATGGAGATGTTCATCGACAACGGCGACAGTGTGAACCGCTTCCTCTCCAGCCATGACACCGCCTACCGCAGCGTTTACAATCCGCGCCACACGCACCTGTACACGACCTTCACGCAGCCCGGTCGCTACGTCGCGAACTACAAGATGACAGCGCGAAGTGCCGACGGGAGCGCCATCTATTCCTCGCCGATCACTCCGTTGGTCTGGCAGGTCGGCGGCATAAACCCCGCCAACGGCACCATCAAGGATATTGAGTCCGCCTATAACGGTGCCCGCGCTGAGCGTGGTGACGGCAACTCCGCGGCACCGACGCTCACCCTGTCCCACCACGCTGAGCGCGAGCATCCCGGAGACAATCACCTGACCGACATCACGCTCGACACGGGTGTCGCCACCGATACGGGACGCGCGTGGATCACAGTCAACGGCTACTTCCTGACCGAGGTTCCCGTTGATGGTGGCCGCGCGACGGTATCCGAGCTGCTCGGCGCAGATGCTGCGGCAGTCCAGGCAATCTACATCCCCAGCGACTCTGCGTCCGCTCGCTGGATTTCGCAGACCGTTCAGTACTCACAGAGGGACACCGAACCCGTCAGCGTCGGCGGCACTGACACGATCCTCGGCCCCTCCAACCCGGACCCCGCACCCGTGTGGAACCCGGACCACCTGCCGATTTCGTCGCGTCGCGTCGAGGTCTCCTACGACCTCAAGCCCGGCACGACCGACCAGTACACGGCCACCGTGCGAGCCAATGATCCGAACCTGCGAGCCACCTACAAGATCGAGTTCCTCGAATCCAAGTGGGACTTCAGCCCCTGGTGTTCGATGGAAGGCACCCTGGGTGCGGGAGGCATGGACTCCAAGACGCAGGACCTCGGCGTGTGCCAGTCCGACCCCATGTACATGCGCGTCACCTTGCAACCGCACCCCCTTTCCGACGCGGTGATGACCGTCGCCGACGCCTCCGATGTCACCGTTGGATCCCACGTGGGTCTCACTGCGATGCTCAAGATGCGTGATGGCATCGCCGCCCCGGAAGAGCCGCAACCCGCTCCTCACCCGACTCCCGATCCTGCTCCCACCCCCGATAACGGCGGAAACGATGCAACCCCGGCCCCGGCCTCGTCCCTGCTGCGCGACCCTGTGGAGATCGCGCGCGGACACCTGGACGTGCGCCTCACCCAGGTGAGCGGCAAGGGCGGCGTCACCTACGGCCTCGCCGTCAAGGATGATTCCTTGACCAACGCGCGTACCTCCGTGCTGCGCACCGTCGGTTCGACGACTCTCGCGGTCGCACCCAACGCTCGCTTCGTGCGCCCCGCGTCCCTCTCCGACCCGAGCTACGACGTGCTCGGACCGGTCGGTACGGCCAACTATGTACTGCCCGAAACGCAAAACAGCGACATCGTGTGGCCCGGCCTGTCCACCGAGGGCATCGACTACGCGGCCCTGCCCGAGGGTGCCGACCTGACCCTCCATCTCGCCGAGGCGCCGCAGGGCGCGCGCGTCGCGTTCTTCCAGGGCGGCACCTTCGGTGCGGGCGCGAAGGTCCACTTCGACTCGACGAAGGGCGACGGCGTCGTGCACACGACCGAGGCGACCCACATGCACGGCAACTGGGTCTTCAGTGCGCCGGGCACCTACCGCATCGAGGTTGGTGCGCGCAGCGGTGACCGTCAGCTCACGGAGCCGCAGTCCTTCACGGTGATCGTTCGCTCCGGACGCCACAACGAGGCACCCGCGCCGGCGGATGAAGAGCCCGTTCCGACGCCGTCGCCCGGACCGTCCCCGGTGCCGGAGCCGGTCCCCACCCCGGGTCCAACGCCTGCGCCCGTGCCGAGCGTGGACCCGGAGCCCGCTCCTGCGCCCACGGCTGAGCCGGCCCCCGCGCCCAGTGCGGATCCTGCTCCGGCACCCGCTCCGAGCGAGGAACCCTCTCCTTCGCCCGCTCCGAGCGTCGATCCCGCGCCGATGCCGACGCCGTTCCCCGCGCCGAGTGCTGATCCCGCACCGGCCCCGAACACGGACCCCGCACCCCTGCGGCGTCCGTTCCCGGCACCCGCTCCCAGCGGCGGACCGCTGCGAGCTCCCGCAGCGCCCGCACCCGCGGGCAACGCAGGAACGCAGGCCCCGTCTGGCATCACACGCTCGGGTGCTCCCGCGGTGACGGGTAGTGGAGCAACCGGTGCGCCCTCCGCCCGTAGCAATGGGGTTAGTAGTGGAACGACCAGCTCCGCTCCGGTGACCGCACCGAAGGCCGCCCCCGCAGCCACCCCGTCCGCGAGCCCCTCGGCCGCTCCCCAGAGTGGCGCACCCAGCGGCGAGGCGGCGCAGAGCGGTAGCGTGGCCGCTCCCGAGAACGGGACGGCTGACGCGGCGGGCGCCATGCCCATCGCCGCAGCTGTTGAAGGCGGCCGCACAGGTGGATGGAGCCCCTACTGGCTTGTCCTCCTCGTCATCCCGGCGGCCCTCGCAGGCGGCGGAGCCGGATACCTGATCCGGACCCGGTGACACGCCAAGCCGGGGCGGGACGCACACGCGTTCCCGCCCCGGCATCGTGCTGCCGCACGCCCGCGGCGCTAGACTTCCCCCATGGGAACAGCGCTGGTCACCGGAGCAACCTCCGGCATTGGTGAAGAATTCTGTTGGCAACTGGCCGCTGCGGGCCACGACCTAGTGCTCGTCGCGCGCAGCGAAGAGGCCCTGCGCGCGCTCGCGGACTCACTCGCGAACGTCGCAGGAGCGCGCGCTGAGGTGATCGCCGCGGACCTGTCCACCGACTCCGGCTGCGCGCGCGTCGCCGCCCGCCTCGACGTGGGAGGCCCTGCAGATCGCGACAAGACCGACCTAGCGCCGGTTGACCTCCTCGTCAACAACGCCGGCTTTGGACTGGGAATCGAATTCCTGGACAACAGCCTCGAGAACGAGATCAACGGCCTGAACGTCATGGTCCGCGCCGTCATGACCCTGGCCCATCACGCCGGCATCTCCATGCGCTCGCGCGGCCGCGGCGCGATCCTCAACGTTGGCTCCGTCGCCTCGCGCACGGGCGCGGGCACCTACTCCGCCCACAAGGCCTGGGTTGTCGCCTTCACCGAAGGCCTCGCCGCCGAGCTGAAGGGTTCCGGCATCACCGCCACGGTCGTGTGCCCCGGCCCCGTCGACACCCCCTTCTTCGAGCGCGCGGGCGTCGACATGCGTTCGACCCCCTCTTGGCTCATGGCCAGCCCCGAACGGGTCGTCACAGATGCCCTCGACGCCGTGCGTGCGGGCCGCGTTCAGATCACCCCCACCATCCCCTACAAGGTCGCCATGGGTGCCATGAAGCTGGCGCCGCGCTGGGTGACTGCGCGCGCCATGCGCTCCGTTCCCCACATGTGAGCACACAGAGGCATCAAAGAGGCCGGGGCCGGGTTCGTGCGAAACCCTGCCCCGGCCTCGTCGATGCGATCGGAGGATCAGGCCAGGCCGATGTCCTCAAGGCCCAGTGCATAGAAGTACGGGAAGCCCTCGGCCTCAATGCGCTCCTTGGCACCCGTCGCGCGGTCGACGATCACCGCGACGGCGACGACGTGCGCGCCGGCCTCGCGCAGGGCGAGTGCGGCCTCTAGCGGGGAGCCGCCGGTCGTGGACGTGTCCTCAAGGACGACGACGTTCTTGCCGACGACGTCCGGTCCCTCGATGCGGCGCTTCATGCCGTGGTCCTTCGCGGCCTTTCGCACCACGAACGCGTCCAGGTCCAGGCCGCGCGACGCAGCGGCGTGCATCATCGCGGTAGCGACGGGGTCTGCGCCCATCGTCAGGCCGCCGACGGCCACGTACTCCTCGCCCACCGCGAAGCCGGACTCCTCCAGGAGGTCCAGCATGACGTGGCCGATGAGGGGAGCCGCCTCGTGGTGCAGGGTCGAGCGGCGCATGTCAACGTAGAAGTCGGACTCGCGCCCCGACGCCAGAGTCACCTTTTCGTGAATGACGGAGAGTTCCTGGACAAGGGCAGCCAGACGCGCCCTGTGGGAATCGTTGGTCATGGGTGTTCCTTCCGGATCGGTGTGGGTCAGTGCGCCGCCTCGACGAGCTCGATGAGATCGCCGATGCCCTCGTGGATGCCGAAGGGGCGGAACGGGAAATTGTTAATGTCCTCGCGGGCCGTGGAACCCGACAGGACCAGGTGGGTGCGCAGGCCGGCCTCGACGCCTGCGCGCACGTCCGTGTCCATGCGGTCGCCGACCATCGCGGCGCTCTCGGAGTGCGCGCCGATCTTGTTCAGGCCCGCGCGGATCATGACGGGGTTCGGCTTGCCCACGAAGTAGGGCTTCTGTCCGGTCGCCGCAGTGATCATCGCCGCGATCGCGCCGCAGGCGGGCAGGGTGCCCTCGTCGGAGGGGCCCGACACGTCGGGGTTGGTCGCGATGAACTTGGCGCCGCCCTCGATGAGGCGGATCGCGTGGGTCAGCGCGTGGAAGTCATAGGAACGCACCTCGCCGAGCACTACGTACTCGGGATCGGTCTCTGTCATCACGTATCCCGCGGAGTGGATCGCGGTGGTCAGGCCGGCCTCGCCGATGACGTAGGCGGTCGAGCCGGGCGACTGCTGGTGCAGGAATGCGGCCGTCGCGTTCGCGGAAGTCCAGATGTTGTCCTCGGAGATGTCCAGGCCGGAGTTCGCCAGGCGCGCGGACAGGTCGCGGTTCGTGAATACCGAATTGTTGGTGAGGACCAGGAAGGGGATCTTCTTCTCGCGCAGAGCAGCGAGGAACTCGTTCGCGCCCGGAAGCGCCCGATTCTCCTTGACCAGGACTCCGTCCATGTCGGAGAGCCATGCGGTGACGGGAGGCAGATCGGTCAGTGGTGTGGGTTTGTGCGTCGGGGCAGTCATGCCTCCATTCTACGGTGCCGCTAGGGTGGGGACCGTGAACGAGTTCGAAAACGGGTGTGACATCGCGCGTGATGGCGCGTGCGGGAACGACGAGGCTGGGGCTGCGCAGTCCGGGCAGGTCGGGGTCGGTCCGTGGCCGGGTGGGGAGGCCGCCTGGCCGGTCGGCGAGCACTACGATCGGGAGCTCCTGAAGGTGGGGGATCGGCGCAATGTCGAGGACCGCTACCGCTACTGGACGATGGACGCGATTCGAGCGGATATCGCTGCCCGTTCGCTGCCCTTCGAGGTTGCCGTCGAGAACCTCGATCACGACTTCAACATCGGGGCGATCGTGCGTACCGCGAACGCTATGGGGGCCGGCCGCGTCCACGTCGTGGGGCGCAAGCGGTGGAACCGTCGCGGCGCGATGGTCACCGACCGTTACCTGCCGGTGGATCACCGTCCCGAGGTGGCCGAACTCGTTGAGCATTGCTCGCGTGAGGGCTTGGTGCTTGTCGGTGTCGACAATGTCGAGGGGGCCGTCGCACTCGAAGGTGCGGTGCTGCCTGAGCGCACCTGCCTTGTTTTTGGATCGGAGGCCTCCGGGCTGAGCGACGAGATGATTCGGGCGTGCGAGGTTGTCGTCGCCATTACTCAGCGCGGTTCGACTCGGTCCATGAATGTTGGTCATGCCGCCGCGATTGTTATGTGGGCGCATGCGTCGCGTCTGGAGGGCACGGAAAGCTCCTGACTTGTGGGTGAAGTGTCAAACTGATTTGCATTAATTAACCCGGTTGATCGATATGTGCACTGACCAATTGATCTTTTACCGGTTCTATCTTTTTGTGCTCCAATCTTTGATAGTATTTGCAAGCTAAAAAGTAGTCGTAATGGATGTGGAGTATCCGTTTTAATTCGGGCTTTGGACGGTTTGTGTGGAAGCAAACCGTTGAACAGAAGAATTAATGCCTCAGTCGTCGCCAAGCCATGCGCGGGCACCGGGGCTCGCGCACACCCGAGCGAAAGTCGCACTCATCCTCACGTCCGTGTGCACCCTCGTCGCCGCGGTCCTCGTCCCCCTGACTTCCCACCTCAATGCTCAGGCGGCCAGCCAGGTCCCCGGAACGATCCCCTCCCTCGAAGGATGGACCCCGGCCTCGGGTTCCTGGACTCCCGCAGGAGGCTTTCAGGTCGTCCGCACTGACTCCGCCGATGCTGCCGGCGTCAGTGCCCTGCTGAGCCGCGCTCTCACCGACGCCGGTATCGCCGGAATCACCGAGGGTACCGGCGCGGCCCCCGCCTCCAACGTCGTCTCCCTCACGATCAACGCGTCCCGCACCGACCTCGGTGTTGAGGGCTACCAGCTGACCGTCAACGCAAGCGGCGCCCAGGTTGTGGCCGCCACCCGCGCCGGCCTTCCGTGGGGCACCCGCACCATCGAACAGGCTGTGCGCGCCGGCGACTGCTTCCGCCTGCGTAACGCCATGACCAACCAGTACCTGAGTGTCGTTGACTCCGGCTACCTGTCGCGCCGCCCCAACGGTGGCGAGAAGACGGCTGAAGGTACCTCGTGCAGCTGCCGCTCGATGTCACCGTCGACAGCCACTCGGTCTTCACCCTCACCTCCCAGGCCTCCTTGGCCCTCGACGTGAGCATTGAACGCGTCGGTGACCAGGCCTACCCGAAGACCTCCCTGTGCGGCATGGATCGCGCCTCCCTGCCCATCGTCGGCGGCGAGAACTGGGCGAAACCGTCCTCAAGGTCTCCGTCACCAACAAGGGCACCACGGATGCGACCAAGATCCACCTGACCCCCGCGGTCTCCAACTCTTGGAAGCTCGCCAACGGAGCCCAGCCGATCGACCGCCTCGCCCCCGGCGAAACCCGCGTCGTGAAGTTCTGGGCGCGCCCCACCACCGAATCCTGTGAAGCGACCTTCACCGTCACCGTCTCGCACTCCGGTGAGAAGACCGTGGTCAACGAAGGCCTGATCGGCGTGTGCGGCCCGCGCATCGAGGCCACGGCCGTGGTAGCCGACTCTGTCGAAACCCGCTGGGAGCGCGGCAAGGAATCCATGGCCACCGACGGTGACCCTGCGACCTACTGGCAATCCCAGTACATCGATGCCAACAAGGTCAACCCGAGCGCACAGGGCAACCCCGTCCTCGTGACCTCCCTGGCGAATGTCCCCGGCACCGTGGACCTCCCGGTTGCGGGCAACGGCTCCTACCTCCGATTCCTCGTCACCTCGGCCCAGGCTGACGTTGCTAAGGACTTGGCGGACGTCATGTCCGTCGCCGAACTTGGAGTGCGCATCGGCCGCTCCAACTGACGCATAGCAGCCGGGGAGGGGTGGGAAGAAAAACCGTCCAAACGGGACTTCCTTCCCCTCCCCGCTTGCGCAAAATGTGAGAGAATCAATTACGACAATACTGTCACTCGATTAGGAGGCTCCAAGTGCCTATCGCAACCCCTGAGGTCTACGCAGAGATGCTGAATCGCGCACGGGATGGCAAGTTCGCCTACCCCGCGATCAACGTGACCTCTTCCCAGACCATCACCGCTGCCCTCCAGGGCTTCGCCGAGGCCGAGTCTGACGGCATCATCCAGATCTCCGTCGGCGGTGCCGAGTACGGCTCCGGCTCCACCATCAAGAACCGCGTCACCGGCTCGCTGGCCCTCGCCGCCTACGCCTACGAGGTTGCCAAGAACTACGGCATCACCGTGGCTCTGCACACCGACCACTGCGCCAAGCAGAACATCGACTCCTGGGTCCGCCCCCTCCTCGAGATCGAGGCCGGCCAGGTTGCCGAAGGCAAGCTGCCCACCTTCCAGTCCCACATGTGGGACGGTTCCGCGATTCCGCTCGACGAGAACCTCGAGATCGCGAAGGAACTGCTTGCCATGTCCGTCAAGGCTAACACCATCCTCGAGATCGAGGTCGGCGCGGTCGGCGGCGAGGAAGACGGCGTCGTTGGTGAGATCAATGAGAAGCTCTACACCTCCACCGCGGACGGCATCAAGACCGTTGAGGCCTTGGGCCTGGGCGAGAAGGGCCGCTACATCACGGCCCTGACCTTCGGCAACGTGCACGGCGCCTACAAGCCCGGCCACGTGAAGCTGCGTCCCGAGCTGCTCGGCACCATCCAGAAGGAGGTCGCTGAGCACTTCGGCCTCGACCACCGTCCCTTCGACCTGGTCATGCACGGCGGCTCCGGCTCCACTGCCGAGGAGATCGCCACCGCTGTCGCCAACGGCGTCATCAAGATGAACGTCGACACCGACACGCAGTACGCGTTCACCCGCCCGGTCGTTGACCACATGATGCGCAACTACGACGGCGTCCTCAAGATCGACGGCGAGGTCGGCGTGAAGAAGCAGTACGACCCGCGTACGTGGGGCAAGTCGGCCGAGGCCGGCATGGCCGCCCGCGTCGTCGAGGCCTGCGAGCGCCTGGGCGCCACCGGCACCCAGATGCGCTGAACCCTTCGCTGATGGCCGCCTAGCGGCCTGACGCGTGAGCCGCCCGGTCCCTGTGGGGCCCGGGCGGTTTCGTTGTGCGTGGCTTCGCCCGCTCTCTGAGGGTGCTTGTAGCCTCGCTGGTGTTCTGGACGCCGGATGGCCCGGCCGTTGTGTGTGCCGGTGGGCGGCCCGCCCGCGAGATCGCCACACGCGAGCTTCGCTCGGAGTGGTCGATCTCGAAGCCCGGCCTGGCCCTGCCGTCGCCCGCTGGTACGGCGGTCGGGCCTTCTTCTGGTCCCTGCGGCGCCGCGCCAAGCCCGGCAACGCTGAGTGGCTTCGTGGTGGCCTCCAATCGGTCGGGGCTTGGTGTCTATTTGTTGTCCGGCCCGGTCCTATGAGGAGTTCGTGGAGCGTGCGCCGAGCGTGAGGAGGTGCGCGATCGTTGCTGACAGGATGAGAGTGCCGACGCACACGTACATGAAGGGGCCGGGTGCCTCTCCGATGAGGAGTCCCTCAAGCAGCCAGGTGAGCAGGAAGAGACCGAAGAAGCCCCACATGCATCTCGCTACGCTCGTCATCAGCCGGTGTAGTGACAGCGTGTGGATGCGCAGCGCGACAAACCCGAAGAAGAAAGCGAGCGGCCTGGACCACAGCCGCATAAACATAGCGTCAACAACGTGCGCACACGCCCAGTGGTGCAATGCCTGCCCATGGGAGGTGTGCGTATCCGCGGTTGGGCTTGTTGGTGTGGGCGGTGCACCCGATCCGTAGGCATTACACCCCTTCTGTTCGGGTGCACCGCCACGTAAGAGGTGCAGCGCCACGTAACGGGTGTAGTGCCCCGTGTGTGGTTGAGTCCCTGGCTGTGGTTGGGCTTGTCGCTCAGTGGTGTTACGCCACTTAGATGGGTTACACGAGGCATTATGGTTTCCCACCAATCTCGCACGTAATTCTCCCGTAATCACTTAAAGATGTGAAATAACGTCGTTGGAATTGCAACGTTTTCGTACTGTCTCAAAAAGTTACCGGATTAAATTACGTGCGACTTTTGTGGGACGGGTGGGGTGTAACAGTGGGGTGGAGCGCCGATAGCGGGGTGGAGCGCCGATAGCGGGGTGGGTCACCGACGGCGGGAAAGCTGGGCATAGCAGCGGGGCGGGACCCCGTAGGATCCCGCCCCGTATCACGAGCGGCCCGCCTCACAAGCGGTCGCGCCGCGCCCGCGGCACAGGTTGCGCCCGCGTTGCGCGCGAGCCTCGCTCACCCCTGCGGAGGATTCGGGGAAGCGGCGTCGCGCACGCCCTCCGCAACCGCGTCGGAGATCGTGGGTGAGACGACCTTGGCACCCACAAGCGCCGTGAACAACTGCTGCAGGTCCAGGCCCAGCGAATCGCCCAGGCCCGCGTTGATCTGGCTGATCGACTTCGTGATGTCGCCGACCATCTGCGCGTTGTTACCCTCGCCGTACATCGTGATGGTGTCGACCTTGGAGAGGGGTTCGGCGACGGCGCGCGCCACCTCGGGCAGCGCACGGAAGTACATTTCCAGGACGGCCGCCTGGTTCATCTTGGTCATGGCCTCGGCCTTCTTTTCGAGGCCCTCGGCCTCGGCCGTCAGCTTCGCCCCGATCGCGGAGGCCTCAGCGCGGCCGCGGGCCTCGATACCCTGGGCCTCGGCAAGCATGGCCTGCTTGTCGGCGTCGGCCTTCTTGGTGCGCTCGAAGGCCTCGGCCTCGGCCTGGCGCTGGCGCGCGTACAGGGCCGCGTCGGCCTTCTTCTCGGCGGCGTAACGGTCGGCGTCGGCCTTCGCGTTCACCTCGGCCTGCAGCGCCTGCTTGGTGACGACGACTTCCTTCTCCTTGATGACCGCCTGCTGTTCCTGCTTGACGATGTCAGCCTGCGCGGTCTCGCGCTCGATGTCGCGGCGCTGGATCTGCGACTGAATCTCGTAGGCGGCGTCGGCCTTCGCCTTCTCGGTGTCGGCCTCAACCTTCAGTGCGGCCTGGCGCTTAGCGAGGTCCGTCTGCTTCTGGGCGATCTCCAGCTGGGACGCGACCTGGGCGTCGTTCGCTTCCTTCTGGGCGACGGCGGTTGCCTGCGCGACCTCCTTCTGAGCGTTCGCCTTCGCGATGGCCGCAGTCTTGCGGATCTGCTCCGTGTTGTCAATGCCGAGGTTGTCGATGACGCCGTTCTGATCGGTGACGTTCTGGATGTTGAAGGCGACGATCTCGAGGCCCATCTCCTCCAGGTCCTGCTTCGCGTTCTCCTGAACACGCTCGGAGAAGGCGGCGCGGTCGGTGATGATGTCGGTGAGGCGCATCTGGCCGATGATGGCGCGCAGGTGACCCTCGAGGGTGTCACGCACCTCCTCGGAGATCTCGGAGGTCGTCTTGTACAGGAAGTTACGCGTTGCAGCGCGGAACAGCGTCGGGTCATCGGTCGCGATGCGGACCTTGACGGCGGCGTCGACTCGCACGTTGATGTAGTCGTTCGTGGGGACGAAGTCCGTGGTCTGCGCATCGACGGAAATCATCGAGGCGGTCATGGTGTCCACACGCTCCAGCAGCGGGAACTTCCAACCCGTCTTACCGTGCAGGACGCGCTGGCCGCGCGGGCCGGAGATCACCTTGATTTCGCCCGGCGACGCAGAGACAAAGCTAGCCCACAGGAACAAAAGAAAAAAGAGAGTTGCCGCGCCGGCAATGGCTGCGATGACCAGAAGAGACATGATAGCTGCTTTCAGGTGAGGGATGCGGCTCCTGCTTTCGTGGAGCCGCGCAACGGGTCAGGATAGCAGCGTATGACGCGTTACTCAAGCCTGTCCGCGTGCAGATGTGAGAGGCCCTGTGCTGGGATCGTCGATACCATCCAGGCCTCTTGAAACTGGACGATTGCGCGCCGTATGATGGGGCAACTGCATAATAGGTCGAAGTATGGAACGCCCAATGACGGGCTTCGATAGCAGAGAGTCGGTGACGCCATGAAAAGAGTGTTGATGGCCGATCTCGCCGTCCTGTACGTGGCCATCATGACCGGCTTCTTCTACAAGCTCATGAGTGACGACCACCATTTTCTCCCCGAAAAGCCGGTCCTCTACCTGTACCCGCAGGAGGAACGGCAACTGACGGTGACCCTCGATCTGGAGGACGCCCGAGGCGCCGTCTACCCGGCCCCGGACATCCAACGCGCGACCGAACGAGGGACCCAGGCCTCGTGGAGCGTGACGGCGGCGCCCGACGGAACAATCACGGACCAGGCGGGCCGCAAAGACACAAAATCTCGTCACTGACCGCGCGGGCGAGCGAAAATGCGATCCGCACGACACAATGGAACCATAGAGTGGTGAGACGATGTCACCACGGACAGGAAGGTAGAGACATGGCCCAGGAATGGACTCGCATTGAAGGCATGATCATCGGCCACGATCTGGATCCCAGCGTGGTCGCCGGCGAGCTGAAGGAGCGTTCGATCCTCGCCCAGCTCGAGTGGTTCCCCTCCTCGCCCCAGCTGCTTGGCCTGAACGTCGCGGTCGATGCGGAACGCGTTGCCACCGTTCCCGCCGGTTCGACTGAGGTTGTCCCCGGCCCGACCCCCGCGGAACTGGCCGACGAACTCGCCATCCTGTTCGACGCTGAGGTGCGTATCGGTAACGCGACGGCTGACCACCTGCCCGAGGGCGACTCGCCCCTGGGCAAGGTGTGGCCCTCCGGTGAGGAGGAGGCTGCGGCAATTGATCCATCGCCCACCCGCATCGTCGAAATCGGCCGCACCCCCGCTTCGTCCGTGCCGCTCCTCGCGGCCCTCGAGGGCGTGGATCTCGGTGACCTCGAGCTCGCAGAGGGACACCGCGCGCTGCTCGCCGAGCTGCCCGCTGAGAAGGAGGGCTGGAACTTCGGCGATCTGCCGCTCGTGACTCTCTCCGTGACGGACGGTGAAATCCAGGTCTTCCTGGTCACCGACGATCACCTCGAGCACATCATCTCCCACAACTGGGGCATGGACGCTGCGATCGTCCCCGGCGGACACGACCGCACCGCGGAGCTGCCCGGCGAGGTCATCGACCTGGTGGGTGATCGTCTCGATCTCCTGGAGATCACCGAGGCCGTCCCCGGCTCCGATGCCGACGCCCTGTGGGCCTCCGTGGCCACGACCGGCGAGGAGTCCGTGTGGAAGGTCGTGCGCGCCCTCGGCCTGCCCGGCTCCGTTGCAGGCTTCCTCCTGGGCACCACTGATCTCGAGGACGTCGAGGGTGTCTCCGTGCACCTGGCGCGCGGAATCTCCAACGCGATCGGCCGCAGCGTCGACATCATGATGGGCCAGCCGCAGTCGGTCGTGAAGCCCCTGTGGAACACCTACGAGTCCGTGGCCGTTGAGCGTCCGTGGATCATCCACGCCGCCGTCGCCGCCGAGGCCATCGTCGGTACCGGCATGCTGGTCGCCGCCGTGCGTGCCTCCTCGCCGCGCTCGGGTTGGATGCGCTTCGCGGGCATCGTGGGCGGCCTGATGGTCGTCGACTCGATCGCCGAGCTGTCCCTGGCCAAGCACGTCTCCAAGCGCTTCACGCGCCGCGCAGGCGAGGCGTAAGGAGCCGTCCGCAGCATACGTATGAGGCAGCCGGGGTCGTTCGCGGCCCCGGCTGCCTCGTCTGTTTGGTGGTGGCGCGCAAGCGCCCGTTCGCGTCAGGCCTTCAGCGCCTCGGCGGGGAAGTCCTGCGGGCGATCCGTGAAGATACCGGTGACGCCCCACGAGGCCAGCTCGCGGGCCTGCTCGACGTCGTTGACGGTCCACACGTTGACCTCGAAGCCAGCGTCGCGCATCGCGCGCACGTCGGACTCGGTGAGGCCCTCAACGCCCGGGTGGATAGCGGTGGCACCCAGGGCGGCCGCGCCCTCGCGCCACTCCTCGGAGGCGCGCTCGATCAGCCAGCCGAGCGCAACCGTCGGGCAGGCCTCGTGGAAGGCCGCGAGGAGGTCGTGGTCGAAGGAGGAGACGATCAGTTCGGAGGGAACCTTGTCGCCGGCCAGCGTGACGGCCAGGGCATCGATCAGGCGCTCGCGCAGCCGATCCCCGCCCGCGCAGGGCTTGATCTCCAGGTTCGCGCCCATCTGCTGGGCGTGCGCGAACGCGAGGGCATCCGCGGCCTCGGGAATGCGCTCGAAGCGGTACGTGTCCGAGAACCAACGGCCCGCGTCGAGTCGGCGGATATCCGCGAATCCGAGCTGGTAGTAGGAGCCGGACCCCGTCGTCGTACGGTCCAGGGTGTCGTCGTGAATGACGATCAGCGAGCCGTCGCCGGTGATGTCCACGTCGAACTCGAACCACCGCGCGCCGACCTCCATGGCCTTAGCGAACGCGGCGATTGTGTTCTCGGGAGCCAGGGAAGACGCGCCCCTGTGGGCGAAGATGCGGGGAAATTCAGACATAGGTGCTCCTAGCGTGAACGGGACGGGGCGCTGTGCCCCTTCACCATAGGTCGGGGTTCGCCTCGGCGCTGATCATGGACGCGCGCCCTGGGCCGGGTTCGATGAGGACGGCCTCGTCGCGCTTGGACGGCAGAATCGTCTCCACGTACGAGGCGACGGCATCTTCTCGTGACACGTCGTGGCCGGCCTGCTGGGCCATGTACCAGCGGTGCTCGAGATACTCGTGGTAGAGCTGCGCGGGCTCCAGCTTGCCGGCGAGCTCGCGCGGAATCGCACGCACGACGGGGGCGAACACGTCGGTGAGCCACTCGTGGGCGGCCTGCTCGAGGGGAAGGTCCTGGAAGCCGTTCGTCGCGCGCCACACGTCGATGTCGGCGAGGAGACGCGCCGCCTGGTGCTCGCCGACGTCCATGCCGGTCAGGCGCATGAACTTGCGGTTGTGGTGACCGGCATCGACCACCTTGGGCTGAATGACGAGGCGCTCGCCGGACGAATCGGTAGACATGTGCAGCTCGGCGACGTCGAAACCGAGGTCGTTGAGGCGGCGAATGCGCTCGCTGACGAGGTACTGGCGCTGCTCGTTGGGAATGGACTCCTCGGCGGTGACTTCGTTCCACAGCAGGTCGTACTGGGTGCGGATGCGGTCGCCGACGTCGATGGGGTCAACGTCTTCGGGGAAGAAACCGCCGGCCTGGAGATCCATGAGTTCGCCGATGATGTTCGTGCGGGCCAGGTCGACGTCGTACTCGCGCTGGCCGGGGGTGAGCTTGGGGTGCAGTTCGCCGGTTTCGGCGTCGACCAGGTAGGCGCCGAACTCGCCCGCGTCGCGGCGGAACAGCGTGTTCGACAGGGAGACGTCGCCCCAGTAGAAGCCCAGGAGGTGGAGGCGAACGAGGAGGAGGGCGAGCGCGTCGATGAGGCGCGTCGCGGTGTCCTCACGCATCGACAGGGAGAACAGCGCGCGGTAGGGGAGGGAGAACTGCAGGTGCTCGGTGATGAGTACGGCGTTGAGTTCTTCGCCCTCGGGGTTTTCGCGTCCGGTGATGACGGCGACCGGTTGGACGGACGGGGCGTCCAGGCGCGTCAGGTCACGCAGGCGGTCGTATTCGTGATGGGCGACGGTCGGACCGATCTCCTTGACCGCGAGCACACGGCCAGACAGGTTCACGAAGCGCACGATGTGGCGGGAAATACCGCGGGGAAGTGCCGCGAGTAAGCTGGATGGCCACTCCTCGAGGGGAACATCCCACGGGAGGTCCAAAAGGGCGGGGTCAATTGCGGCCGCCGTAATGTCCAGAGCCATGGTTCCCATTGTCTCATCTCGAGCGCCGTGCGTATAGTTCCGACTCGGCACCTGCGCTAGTCGCGGCCAAGAACACATGCGGATATAGCGAAACCCCGGCCTCGTCCTGGAGGTACGAGTGGACGAGGCCGGGGCCGATTATTGCTGTGCGTGAGCGCTATGCGTCACTCGGGCAGGCGAACGCCCGTTGCAGCGGAGAAGTTGTGCTGCTGACCCTCGCGGATGCGCACGTGCAGGACGCCGCCGCGTGCGGGGGCGGTACGCGGGGGAACGCGCACGATCAGCTGCTTGCCGGTGCCCTCGGAGCCGGAGCCCAGGGTCTCGCCCTCGGCGGCGCCGGCCAGGTGGCCGTACACGTAGGCGTCCGAGCCGAGTTCCTCGACGAAGTCAACCTCGACGGGGATGGAGCCCTCGGAGCCGTCGGCAACGACATCCAGGCCCTCGGGACGGAAGCCGATCTTGATCTTTCCGCCGTCCTCAGCGGTCATCGCGGCGCGGGCGGCCTCGGAGACACGCACGCGTGCGGGGCCGAGCTTGGCCCACTCGCCCTCGACCGTGAAGGTGCCCAGGTTCATGGCGGGGGAGCCGATGAAGCCAGCGACGAATTCGTTGGCGGGACGCTCGTACATCTCCTGCGGGGTGCCGCACTGCTGGAGGAGGCCGCCGGCAAGAACCGCGATGCGGTCGCCCATCGTCAGAGCCTCGGTCTGGTCGTGGGTGACGTACACGGTGGTGACGCCGAGCTCACGCTGCAGGGAGGCAATCTGCGTACGGGTCTGGACACGCAGCTTCGCGTCCAGGTTCGACAGGGGTTCGTCCATGAGGAACACCTGGGGCTTACGGACGATCGCGCGGCCCATGGCGACACGCTGACGCTGGCCGCCGGACAGAGCCTTGGGCTTGCGGTCCAGGTAGGGCTCCAGGTCGAGGATCTTAGCGGCCTCTTCGACGCGCTTGTTGATCTCTTCCTTCGGGGTGCCGGCGATCTTCAGGGCGAAGCCCATGTTCTCGCGCACCGACATGTGGGGGTAGAGAGCGTAGTTCTGGAAGACCATCGCGATGTCGCGGTTCTTCGGCGGAACGTCCGTGACGTCCTTGTCGCCGATGAGGATGCGGCCGGAGTTCACGTCCTCCAGGCCGGCGAGCATACGCAGCGAGGTCGACTTGCCGCAGCCGGAGGGGCCGACGAGAACGAGGAATTCGCCGTCCTTGATCTCGAGGTCGAGCTGGTCGACGGCGGGCTTGTCGGAACCCGGGTAGACGCGGGTGGCCTTGTCAAAGGTAACGGTTGCCATGGAGTTTTCCTTCCCACCGGCAGGTACGTGCCGGACGATCCGTAGTGGGTGACCGTGGAGCGTCTTCGCCCACAGAGTGCGAACGCGGATCGTTCCGCGCGCGCGACTAATTGCGAAGTTAGCATGCTCGCTCGCGGCTGTACAGTTCGGGCCACATGGTGGATTGTGGGTGTGTATGCGTCTGACAATTTTAGGGCCGAGGCTGGGGTGGTCCCGCGCGGATGGCCGCAGATGGGGGAGGGGCCAGGTAGGCTGAGGGCGTGGAAGAAGGCGAGGAACTGGGCGGCTACAGGCTGATCCGTCGGCTCGGTACGGGCGGAGCGGGGACGGTCTGGCTCGCCGAAGACGGGGGCGGCACGCGTGTTGCCCTCAAAGCCATGCACCCGGCGATGGCCGCCTCGGAGGAGTCGCGCCAGCGCCTGGAGCGCGAGACACGCACCGTGAACTCCGTGCGCTCGCCCTTCGTCGCGCACATCGTCGATGCGGAAACCGAGGCCTCCCAGCCTTTCGTTGTTTCGGAGTACGTGGACGGCCCCACGCTCGCCGAAATCCTCGTCTCGGGGCCGGTTCCTCTGCGCGGCGTCGCCGCCCTGTCCTACCATCTGGCGTCCACGATCGCGGCCGTTCATCACGCCAACATCATCCACCGTGACATTAAGCCTTCCAATATCATCTGTTCGCCGCGCGGCCCGGTCCTCATCGACTTCGGTATCGCGATGGCGACCTCCGATCAACACCTGACGAGCACCGGCCTCGTGTCGGGCACGGCCGGGTACACCGCCCCCGAGCTCCTGCAGGGCCACGGTGCCACGAAGGAGTCGGACTGGTGGGCGTGGTCTGCCACCCTGCTGTCCTGCGCCACCGGGCGCCCGCCGTTTGGCAAGGGCGACGTGTCCGCCACGATGCTGCGCGTCCTCGAAGGGGACCCCGACCTGGCCGGACTGCACCCCATGGTCGCCGACGCGCTCGTGGGCGGCCTCGCCCCCGATCCCGACGATCGCCCTTCTCCCTCCCTGATTGTTGCCGATCTTATGAGCGCCGTCGGGTGGGCGCCCGGTGAACTCGACTACGTGACCGTGAACTGGGCGCAGCTGCTCGACACGGGCATGCGCACGCAGATGGTGAATTCGGACCCCCAGGAGATCGCTGCACCTCCCGAGTGGGAGGACGCCGGGCAGCGTCCGGATGCCTCCGGTGCGCGCGCCGTCTCCTATCCGCAGCATCCGCGCCGAGACGCCTCGGAATTCACCGCGGCTAACGACCACACGGAGGTCGTGGACACTGCGTTGGTGGCGGAGGGCGACGGCGACTGGTCTGACGATGCTGGAGAGGTCGCCTGGCACGACGATGCCACCGATGTCTGGCAGCGCGTTGACGACTCGGATCCCACCGAGGTCATGGCTCCCTACGCTCAGCCTCAGTACCCGGGTCCGCAGGGCGCGTACGATCCCGGTTTTGCCCCCGGCTACGGGCAGCAGCCATATCCGCAGGCCGGCGTCGCCCCGCAGCAGGTAGCACCGGGTCCCCAGTGGAATCCCAACCCGGCGATGGGGGCGCGCGCTGCTTCGGCGGATGAGACCTCGTCCACCGCGAAGGGGACGTGGATCTCGGGCGCCGCACTGCTGTCCCTCCTGGCCTCCCTGCCCCTCCTATTTGGTCTCACCGGCTCCATGATCGTGGGGATTGCGCTCACCGCTTTCGGCCTGATCGGCGCGATGTCGCGGTGGCTGGAGCGCCGTCGGATCCTGCGAGGCGCAAAGGCCAGCGACACGGCCGCCGTCATCGCCATGTCGCCCATCCTGCTGGTGCGCTCGATCCTATCGACCGCGCTTGGCCTCGTCGTTGGGGGCCTCGTTCCCTACGGGATTTGGGCCTTCGTGTCCTACTCGCGCGAGGGGCAAGTTCTGTGGTCATGGCCCGCCGATGTCGTCGCATCCACCGGCGTTGATCGCACGGACTACTGGCTGAGCGACCCTCGAGCCGCGATCGTCGTGTGGGCGCTCGCCGCGCTGATGATGCTGACTGCCTGGCTCATGCCGTTCACTGCCGATCTGAGGGTCGGCGTGTCCACAACGCTGCGCTCGGTCGTGCGTCCTGCCTGGGGGCGAGGCCTCCTCGCGGTAGGCTGTGTGGCGTTCCTTGCGGGTGCGTGGTTCATCGTCACGGGTGGGCTGTCGCACTGAGCGCGTTCAGACCGCGCCCGATATTCTTGCAACATTCAACTACTTTCGGAAGGTGAGTCCATGGCTCAGAAGAAGAAGCCGGCCGTCGACCCCGTGCGCGCGAAAGCCGCCCAGATGCGCCAGGCGCAGGAGCGCGCTGACCGCCGCACCCGCATCATCGTCATTTCCGCCGTTGCTGTCATCGTCCTCGCGGTCGTCGCAGCCGTCGGCGGCGTGATCTGGAAGCAGCAGGCGCAGGTCAACGCTGCCCGCAACGTCGACGCCTCCGACGTCCTCGGCGCCTACGCTGACGGACGCCCCGTCATCGTCAATGCAAACGGCGTCGTCGCCGAGGCAGACCCGAACCTGCCCACCCTCACCGAATACTTCGACTACTCCTGCCACGCGTGCGCCGACCTTGACGCATACATGGGCAAGGACCTCACCACCTGGGCCGCCGAAGGTCACTACAACATTGAGCTCCAGCCGGTTATCACCGTCAACATGGACTACCTGAAGCCCGCGACCGGCGCATCACTCGTCGTCGCGCAGAAGGCGCCCGACAAGTGGGTAGACTTCCACCACGCGCTGCTCGCATACTTCCGCACCCAGTTCCAGGCCTCCAACGGCACCGTCGTCCAGAACCTCGACGCCTCCTGGAAGCAGGTCAAGGTGATCGCCGCCGAGGTTGGCGTCCCCTCCGACGTTATCAACACCTTCCCAGTCAACGCCGTCGAGGAATATCTGAAGGCATCGACCACCGCCTGGCAGAACGCCGGCTACAGCGGTCGTGGCAACGGTCTCGGCACGCCCGAGCTCGTCAAGGATCACTCCACCGTGATCCCGCTCGGCACCCAGCTGGGCGAGCTGCGCCAGAGCATCGCGAACGAATTCGGCATCACCGATTCCGCGAGCCAGGGCACGACTGAAACCCCGGCCCCCGAGGCCACAGAGCCCTCCCAGAGCGGCGCCGACGAGGCACAAAGCTCTGAGACGACCGACAGTTCCAACTGAGCCTTCACACACTGTGGGGTGGGACCGCCAAGCGGCCCCACCCCACAGTTTTTGTTCCGAGCGGGCGGCATGCACGTCACCCCGACTATTTCGCCAGTCTTCCGGCCCGCCCGAGCCTGACACGGCGGCGCCCAGGGCGCACAAAACCACACAGCCCGCCCGCGCGCACCAGCCCCCACCTGTGGCACACTAGTGTCCGCCGCCGGCTTAGCTCAGTTGGTAGAGCAGCTGTCTTGTAAACAGCAGGTCATCGGTTCGAGTCCGATAGCCGGCTCCGCGGAGTCCCTCACCGCGGCACCGCAGCCGCAGCCCACCTCACCCGTTCGGGTGAGGTGCCCCGGCCTCGTCATTGAGAAGCACCCAGCGACCAATCCACGCCCGACGCGCCCTGTGCCTCCAACAGTTCATTCGCGCGCGAGAACGGCTTCGACCCAAAAAACCCTCGATACGCAGAGAGCGGCGATGGGTGGACGGACGCAATGATCGGCGTGTCACCCAGGCGCGGCGTGAGCGACTGCGCGTCCTTACCCCACAGAATCGCCACGAGGGGAGCGCGTGAGCCGTCCTCACGTTTTCGGGACACCAGGGTGTCAATCGCGCACTGCGTCACTTCCTCCCAGCCCCGGCCTCGATGCGATGCGGGAGCACCCGGGCGCACCGTCAACACGCGGTTCAGTAGGCACACGCCCTGCTCGCTCCACGGCGTCAGGTCGCCCGACGTCGGAGCGGGAACGCCCATGTCCTCGCTCAGCTCACGGAAAATGTTGATGAGCGACTTGGGCAATGCCACACCCGGGTGCACCGAAAATGACAGCCCCATCGCGTGCCCCGGCGTCGGATACGGATCCTGCCCGACGATGAGAACCTTCACCTTGTCAAACGGGTACGTGAAGGCACGGAGAACATCCGTGCCCGCAGGCAGGTAGCCGCGCCCCTCTGCGACCTCGGCGGCCAACATTGCGCCCAACTCGTGGATGAGCCCCTCCACTGGAGCCAGCGCCCGAGCCCAGCCCGGATCAATCAACTCGGCCAACGGGCGTGGATTGTGTTCACTCATGGCACTAGCCTAATGCCGCACAGGCCACGCCACTTTTCCCGCGCGCCACCCGCGCCCCACTCCATGTTTTCCGATAGTCTGAACGCGTGAGCTCTCAGTACCCCAGGGATGAATTTGACCGCGCCGGCGAAGATATGCCAGTCGGCATGCACCGCCCCAAACCGTCCAAGTGGAAGAACGTCTGGCCTTTCCTGGCCATCCTCGTGATCGTTCCCGCCCTCGGATGGGCGGCGGCGACTGCCCTGTCGCGCCAGCAGAGCACTGTCAGCAACGCGCCCAGCCCTGCTGCGACCGCCCCGAGCGCTGCCGCTCCCTCAGCGTCGCCCACAGCCGAGGCGACCGCGTCCGCTGAGCCCACGCCTTCCGCCAGCTCCTCCTCCCCGTCGGCTTCTTCTGAGCCCGACCACGGAGCTGTCATCCAGGTCCTCAACGGCACCGGAACCCAGGGATACGCCGGTCAGCAGGCTCAGATCCTGAACCAGGCCGGCTATGCGGGCACATCTGCCGCGAACGCTGACGGCTGGGCCACGCAGACCTCCACCGTCTTCTACGAGGATCCCCGCATGGAGGGAACCGCGAAGGACGTTGCCGCCAAGCTCGGTATTTCCAACGTTCGCCAGGAGAGCGGCCTCGGAGACCCCGACATCGTCGTGATTCTGCGATGAGCCTCTGATACCGACTGAGCCGCCCGGCCCCTGTGGGACCGGGCAGCTTTGTGTGTCCACGGGTGTTCTGGGCGCCGGAGGGCCCGGCCGCCCGCGAGGCTAGGCGTCTTCACTTCTCGTTCGGCGCCGCGCCTCGAAGTCCGCCCGCGCCCTCCGGTCCCTCCGGCGCCCTCCACACCGGCGGCACCTGCTGTGTAGGTGCGCTCAGGGGACCCGCCCCGGCCTCGTCGGTGGTCATTACGCCCTGAGCGCATCGGACATACGTCGGGCAACCTCGCCTTGCACTCAGGGGTGGCGAGTGCCAAAATCGTAGTTAGCACTCCGACATGGAGAGTGATAAGACCACCGGTTCGATGAGGCCGCCTCAAAAGTGTGGCCGTCCGTCGCGGGCATCGAACCCGATCCGCATCGCGGAAGGACACATTTCCAATGAGCAAGATCATCAAGTTTGATGAGGATGCCCGTCGTGGCATGGAGAACGGCCTCAACCTGCTGGCCGACACCGTCAAGGTGACGCTTGGCCCCAAGGGCCGCAACGTCGTGCTCGACAAGAAGTGGGGCGCCCCCACGATCACCAAGGATGGCGTTTCCGTCGCTAAGGAAATCGACCTCGACGATCCGTTCGAGCGCATCGGCGCCGAGCTGGTGAAGGAAGTTGCCAAGAAGACCGACGACGTCGCAGGCGACGGCACCACCACCGCGACTGTTCTGGCCCAGGCGCTGGTCCACGAGGGCCTGCGTAACGTTGCCGCCGGCTCCAACCCGATCGCCCTCAAGCGCGGCATCGACCAGGCCGTCGAGGCCATCGTTGAGCAGCTGCACGCTGACGCCAAGCCCGTCGAGACCACCGAGCAGATCGCTGCCACGGCCTCCATCTCCGCCAACGACCCCGCCATCGGCAAGCTCATCGCCGAGGCCTTCGAGAAGGTCGGCGCCGAGGGCGTCGTCACTGTCGAGGAGACCAACTCCTTCGACACCACCCTGGAGACCACCGAGGGTATGCGCTTCGACAAGGGCTACCTGTCGGCCTACTTCGTGACCGATCAGGAACGCCAGGAAGCCGTCCTCGAGGACGCCTACGTCCTCCTCATGGACTCCAAGATCTCCAACGTCAAGGACATCGTCCCCGTCCTGGAGAAGGTCATGCAGACCGGCAAGCCCCTCGCGATCATCGCCGAGGACGTCGAGGGCGAAGCCCTCGCCACGCTGGTCGTTAACAAGATCCGCGGCACCTTCAAGTCCGTGGCCGTCAAGGCCCCCGGCTTCGGCGAGCGCCGCAAGGCGATGCTGCAGGACATGGCCATCCTGACGGGCGGCCAGGTCATCTCCGAGACCGTCGGCCTCTCCCTCGAGAACGCTGACCTCGAGCTGCTGGGCCGCGCCCGCAAGATTGTCGTCTCCAAGGATGAGACGACCATCGTCGAGGGCGCTGGCGACAAGGACATGCTGGATGCCCGCGTGCGCCAGATCCGCCAGGAGATCGAGAACACCGACTCCGACTACGACCGTGAGAAGCTACAGGAGCGCCTCGCCAAGCTGGCCGGCGGCGTTGCCGTCATCAAGTCCGGCGCGGCCACTGAGGTTGAGCTCAAGGAGCGCAAGCACCGCATCGAGGACGCCGTTCGTAACGCTCGCGCGGCTTCCGAAGAGGGCCTGGTCGCCGGCGGCGGCGTCGCCCTGATCCAGGCTGCCACCGTGGCGCTGTCCAAGCTCGACGCCCTCACCGGCGACGAGGCGACCGGCGTCAACATCGTGCGCCTGGCCATCTCCGCCCCGCTCAAGCAGATCGCTGAGAACGCGGGCGTTGAGGGTGGCGTGGTTGCCGACCGCGTTGCGCACATGGAGCCCGGCCACGGCCTGAACGCCGCGACCGGCGAGTACACCGACCTCATGGCCGCTGGCATCTCCGACCCGGTCAAGGTCACCCGTTCTGCGCTGCAGAACGCTGCGTCGATCGCAGGCATGTTCCTGACGACCGAGGCCGTTGTCGCCGACAAGCCCGAGGCTCCGGCCGCCGGTGGCGACGACGCTGGCGCTGGCATGGGCGGCATGTACTGATCCGCTCGGCGTTAAGCTGATCCGCCTGGGGGCGGGACTCGTGAGGGTCCCGCCCCCAGGCGTTTCTGTCTGTCTGCGCCAGTGTGCCACGAGGTCGTGGCGCCTCGCGGGGGAACGGGGCGTAGCGCGCGGT
>CAUVIG010000008.1:0-24295 GCA_963551745.1 uncultured Actinomyces sp. | reverse complement strand
GACGCGGACTTCCTGCCCCAAATCGAGACTCTCCTCGACCAGGGCCGCCGCGTCGCGGTCATGTGCTTCAAGGAGTTCCTCTCCTCCCAGCTCCACGAGCTGGAGGAGCGAGGCCTGGAGATCATCGACCTCGAATACGACGTGCACGCCTTCCAGGTGCGTCTGCCCAGGCTCCACATCATCGACATCGACGACTTCGACCCGAGGGCCTTCCTGTAAACCCGCTCCGCGCGTCCGCGAGCGGGTGCGTTGCCGACACCATGACGAACCGGGCGGCCCCGCGAGGGGCCGCCCGGCCTGTCTATGCATGCGGCAGGGCCGCGTCCGCTTACGCCTGCGTGTTGTTGCCCTTCAGGGCAGCCAGGCGAGCCTCGATCTCCACCTGCGAGGAGTCGGTCTGGAGCTCAGCAAACTGGGCGTCCAGCGAGGAGGCGGCCAGTTCCATCTTGCCCTGGGCGAACGCCTCCTGCTGGCGCACGCGGTCCTCGAAGCGGCCGAGCTCGCTCGTGGGGTCCAGGATGTTGATCGAGCCGAGGGCCTCCGTGACCTGAGCCTGAGCCTTGGCAGTCTTCTCGCGGGCGATCAGCTGGTCGCGGCGGCTCTTGAGCTCAGAGAGCTTGTCCTTCATCTGAGCCAGGCCGGTCTTGAGGCGCTCGGCCACGTCACGCTGAGTGGCGAGAGCGGGCTCCTCGGTCTTGATCTCGTTCTCGAACTGGATCTGCTTGCCGAGGGCAACCTTGGCCAGGTTGTCCCACTTGTCCGCTCCGGCCTCGTCACCGGCAGCGCGCAGGGAGTCAGCCTTCGCGGAAGCGGCGGCGGCCTTCTGGCCCCAGTCGGCAGCAGCCTTGACATCTTCCTCGTAGTCACGCTCGGCCATGCGCAGGTTGCCCAGGGTCTGAGCGATCGCGTTCTCGGCCTCGACGATCGAGTTGGTGTAGTCGCGGATGAGCTGGTCGATCATCTTCTGCGGGTCCTCGGCCTTGTCGAGGAGTGCGTTGATGTTTGCCTTGGCGAGCTGAGCAATGCGGCCCAGGATCGTCTGCTTTTCGGCCATGTTGTTCTCCTTTGAGGTGGTGCGCATCTGCGCGGGTTGGTGTGGTGCGCGTGCGCGCGGGTTGTCAGCAAGGGCGAAGCCTCGCAGGTCTGAGGGTGGTTGGTGGACTAGAAGCTACCGGAGGCGGAGGACCAGCCGCCAGAACCCCAGTCGGAGGAGCTGCTGGAGCTCGAGCCCCAGTCGGAGCCGCCGCCGGAAGCAAAGGACCATCCGGACCCGGACGAGCTGGAGCCGCTGTGGAAGGGGTCGAAGTCGTCTCGGTGGTGCGAACCGGAATTCGAGAACAGCGTCGACCACAGGAGGAAGTCGCCCAGGGACGATCCCGTGTAGGATCCGCTGCCCGCGGTGGGCTGTCCCCACGATCCTCCGAAGTTCTGGATGGGGGTCGCCATGACGCTGTCGGCGAGGGCGCGTGCGTTCATTGCGTGCGTCGACGCGGCCTCGGGATCGTCCTCGAGTGACCGGCGGGCGGTGCTCAGGGCGGTCTCAGCGTTGTTGAGGGTCGAACGCAGCTCCAGATCGATGGCTCCACGGCGGCCCTGCACGTAACGCTGGGCTTGGGAGACGGCGGATTCAGCCAACGAAATCTGTGTCTCGGCGGCCGCACGAGCCTTTTCGTACGCCTCCTCCTTGGTGCGCAGCGGCTCGAGTGCCGCGTCCAGGGTGGCCTCGGACATACGCAGGTGCTCGAGGGCTGCGAGCGGATCGCCAGTGTTCGCCAGGGCAGCCTGGGCCTCGGCAATGGCTGCGTGAGCGTCGGCCACCATCGGGTTAAAAACCGTCGGATCCGTGTCCAGCTCGTTCACGTCAGTGATGTCGGCAGAGATCGAGTTAATCGCAGCGACGAGACGATCGCGGATCGCATCCAGGTCGGCTTTTGCTGAGAAGATCGCGTCGGTTTGGTGGTTGGCCATCGTCAGGGCGCGCTGCGCGGTGTCGAGAGCGCTCGCGGCGTGTGTGCGGTCGGTGGTGGCGGAAGCTTGAGCGGTATCGAGCGCGGTGCGCGCCGAGGTGAGGAGCGCCTCAGCCTGCTCGGGGTTGTCCTGGAGGGAGGCGAGCATCTGCGGCGGGTACAGTGCCGAGATGCTGGTCAGCTCGGACTTCGCGCGCTCCAGATCCGTCAGTTCCTCCGCGAGGCGTTCGCGGGCCTCGGCGATTCGCTCGGGGAGCGAGGCCTGCTCGGCGCGCTTGGTTGCGAACGACGCCTGGATGGTGCTGAGCGGGTTCATGTTGGAGCCTAGATCCCGCATGATCGCGGTGGCCAGGCGGAGCTGCTCGGCTGGGGCGGTCGCAGAGTTCATCTGCGCCTGGGCGCTAAAGCCGCGCGTCACCGCGGCCTTTCCTGCTTCGATGGCGCGGGCGAATTCGTCCGTGGAGTTCAGGCCGAACTGCGCGCGTGCGTAGTTGAGTTCGTCCGTCGCGGTGCGCACCTGCTCGTCCGCCGACAGGAGCTGCCGGTTCGCCTCCTGGACGGCGCGCGCCGCGCTCTGGGCATCGACCTGTGCGGCCTGCTGGGCGGCGAGCCTGTTGCGACGCGACGAGCGCGCAACTCCGATGGCGATGGCGATGACGCCAACCACCAGGAGTAGGAACAATACGAAAAAGCCCAGAAGTGAATGCGCGCCGTCGTCGGAGGTACTGGAACCGCGCGACGAGCTTGAACTCGAGGAGCTTGAGCTCGTGTAACTGGAGTTGGACGTGCCGCTCACGAGGGTGTTAACGAATGCGCCAACTCCGTTGGCGACGGCGGAGGAGGTCAGAGGATTGGGTGTCAGCTGGTTCTCGGAGGCGCGCACGGCGCTCTGGAGAGAAGAACCCGATGGTCCGTTGTAGGAGCAGGCCGCGTCGCGGCGCTGGTCGTACGCGATGACGTAGACGACGGTGCCGTTGGTGAGGGAGGAGCGCTCGACGGTCTGCTTGCACCAGGACTCTGCGTCCGTGCCCGAGAAGTTGGAGACTAGGACAACCTTGACGGGTTTGCCCGAGGAGGCGGCCCTGCTCGTCGCGGACTCGATCGTGGAACGGTCGGCGCTGGAGAGCCAGCCGTCGGGATCGGTGACCGAATCACTGATGGACATGGGCGATGCTGCGAGCGCGGGAAGGCCCAGTGCAAGCAGTATCGCTGTCAGAACAGCGATGAGGCTGAAACGGCGGATTCGTGTCACGGGGGCCTCCTGCGGTGTGGCGAACAGATCAACATACACCATGTAGGCAGCGTGCGTCTAGCGTGTGATGCACCGTGCTGTCGGTGATTGTTTCCGTGGGGTCAGTCTACGTGACGGGGGCGGAGAAATGCGGGCAGCGGTGCTGTTCGCTACAGGCGTCGGCTCGTCTGCCGCGCGAGGAGGAAGAGCGCCCTATGATAGGGAGAGCCCATAGGGGCTTTCAGACTATTGAGAGAAGGAGGGGACCATGCCCACCGGTAAAGTGAGGTTCTTCGACGCAGATCGCGGTTTTGGCTTCATTGCGGGAGATGATGGCGCTGATGTCTTCCTCCACTCGTCCGCGCTGCCTGCCGACCACGCTAACCCGCGAGTAGGTGCTCGCGTGGAGTATTCGGTGGCCGACGGACGAAAGGGACCGCAGGCTCTGAGCGTGCGTTTCCTGAAGGAGACAGCTTCCGTTGCCCGAGCCAAACGCCGCAAGCCGCAGGCGATGGTGCCCGTCGTCGAGGACCTGATTAAGCTCCTCGACTCGTCGAGCGCCGCGCTGCGCCGCGGTTCCTACCCGGACAACGCGACCAAGATCGCGAAGGTGCTGCGCGCCGTCGCAGAGGAATTTGATGCCTAAGACTAGTGCCCGCCTACGGGCAGTGAAAAAGGACGCCGTCCTCGAGGCCGCCGTCGACGTCGCGCGCGCCGGTGCCGAGGCCGTCGCGTACCCGCGCCCCGTCGGCGAGCACGTCGGATTCGAGATGGTGTCAGAGCGCCTTGCTACCCACTACTTTGCGTCGACCGACGTGGGTTACGTGGGCTGGTGCTGGGCCGTGACCGTTGCCCGCGTGCCGCGCGGACGCGTCGCCACCGTGTGTGAAGTCGACATGACCCCTCGTGAGGGTGCGCTTCTCGCCCCCGAGTGGGTTCCGTGGGAGGATCGCCTGCGTCCCTCGGATATTTCTCGAGACGACGTCCTGCCCTACAAGGCGGACGATGAGCGCCTCGAACAGGGATTTGAGGACACTAGCGAGGACCTTGACCTGCCGGTCGTGCGAGAGCTCGGCCTGGGGCGCCCTCGCGTCCTGTCGCAGGAGGGCATCGATCAGGCGGCCAAGCGGTGGTACGAGTCCGATCGGGGGCCTAAATCTGGTCGCCGCCCGCGTAACACTTGCTCGTCGTGCGGTTTTCTCATGAAGATGAGTGGCGGCATGCGCACGATGTTTGGCGTGTGTGCGAACGAGTGGGCGACCGACGACGGCGCCGTGGTCTCTCTGGATCACACGTGCGGTTCCCACTCGGAGACCGACGTCCCCAAGAACGGTACCGCGTGGCCCGTGCGTCCCTCGCGCGTGAACGAGGGCGCTCTCGACGCCGAGCCGATGCCGCGTGCATCGAAGGAGGCGAAGAAGGACGAGGCCGCGGTCGACGAAGCGAAGACCGACGAGGCCGATACTCCGACAGGCGGGGAACAGGAAGACTGACGTTTTCTTCCGCTATGAACTGACAGAAAGCACTCGGGACTGAGTCACGGGTGCTTTCTCAGCAAGTGGGCACATGGTGAGTTTGTTTGCATGAGGGCGGCCGAGCAGGCACGATTATCCGGTGAGTACACAAGAAAAGACCGCCCCGTCCCGCGGCGGCTTCACACAGTCACTTGATTCGTTCTTCCAGATCTCCAAGCGCGGCTCGACTATTGGTCACGAAATTCGCGGTGGAATCGTCACCTTCTTCGCGATGGCATACATCCTGGTCGTCAACCCGGCGATCCTGGGCAATGCTGTCCCCGAAGATGGCTCCATCACGACCCAGGGCATCGCCGCCGGTACCGCGCTCGTCGCGGGCGTCATGACGATCCTCATGGGCGTTGTCGCGAACTACCCGCTGGCGCTCGCCGCAGGCCTCGGCCTCAACGCGGTCGTCGCCTTCACCCTGGTCCTTGGCGCCGGTCTCAGCTACGGCGAGGCCATGGGCATCATCGCCTGGGAGGGTATCCTCATCTTCCTGCTCGTCCTCACGGGCTTCCGTGAGGCCGTTTTCCGTGCGGTTCCCGCCGCCCTCAAGACCGCCATCACGGTGGGCCTGGGCCTGTTCGTCGCCCTCATCGGCCTTGTCAACGCGGGCATCGTGCGTACCGGCGCGACCCCCGTCCAGTTCGGCATCTCGGGTTCGCTCGACGGCTGGCCGGCGCTCATCTTCGTGTTCGGCCTCTTCCTCATGCTCATCCTGTACGTGCGCGGCGTCAAGGGTGGTGTGCTGATCTCGATCATCGCCTCCACGATCCTCGCCGTCATCGTTCAGGCCTTCGCCCACATCGATCGCATCTCCGAGACCAACCCGACCGGCTGGGGCCAGACCGTCCCCGAGCTCAAGGGCTCCCCGATTGCCGTTCCCGTCTTCGATACGCTCGGCAAGGTTGACCTCTTCGGCGGCTTCAGCAAGCTCGGCGTCATCTCCATGATCCTGCTGGTCTTCTCCCTCATGCTCGCAGATTTCTTCGACACGATGGGCACCATGGTGGCCGTCGGTGCCGAGGGCAACCTGCTCGACAAGGATGGAAACCCGCCCAAGACCCGCCAGATCCTGATCGTCGACTCCCTGGCCGCGGTGGCCGGCGGCGTCGGCGGCGTCTCCTCGAATACCTCCTACGTCGAGTCCGCCTCGGGCGTCGCCGAGGGGGCTCGCACCGGTCTGGCCTCCGTGGTCACCGGCATCCTGTTCCTGCTGTCGACCTTCCTGGCGCCCCTCGTCGAGCTGGTCCCGACCGAGGCCGCCTCCACGGCCCTCGTGTTCGTCGGCTTCCTCATGATGACCCAGGTGACCGGCATCGACTGGGATTCCCCGGAAGTTGCGATCCCCGCCTTCATGACGATCGCGTTCATGCCCTTCGGTTACTCCGTGTCCGTCGGCATCGGCGTGGGCTTCGTGACCTACGCGGTCATCCAGCTCGTCAAGGGCAAGGCCGCCAAGGTGCACCCGCTCATGTGGCTGGTCGCCGGCCTGTTCGTCATCTACTTCCTGATGGGCCCAGTCCAGCGTCTCCTCGGCGTCGGCTGATTCGTCACGCTTCACGCCCTTCCCGCCCCGCCGGAGTCTTTCTCCGGCGGGGCGGTCGTATCCTGGGAAGGTGCACCGATGGGGGCCGGTCTGCGCCGCCAGCCCCGGCCTCGTTTGGTGCGTGGAGTGAGAGAGGGAGGAGCAGCATGTCGGCAACGTTTGCATCCATGCGTTACGTGAACTACCGGTACTGGTTCGTCGCCTCCCTCATTGCGTCCACGGGAGCGTGGCTCCAGCGCGTGGCCCAGGACTGGTACGTGCTGACGGTCCTCACCGATCACGACGCCTCCCAGGTTGGCCTCGTGACGGCGCTCCAGTTCCTCCCCATCATTCTGTTCTCCGCGTGGGCGGGGGTCCTCGCGGACCGCATCCCGGGGCGCCGCCTGCTGCAGTGTACGCAGGTCGGCGTCGGCCTCGTGTCCCTCATCATCGGCATCGTCGTCCTGACGGGGACGGGCGAGCTCTGGCACCAGTACGTCCTGGCGTTTATCTCGGGCACGATCTCCGCCGTCGATACCCCGGCGCGCCAGGCATTTGTGGGCGAGCTCGTTCCCCACGAGAAGATGGCGAACGCCGTTGCCCTGAACGCCACCGCCTTCCATACCGCACGCCTCATCGGCCCGGCCTCGGCCGGCTTCTTCATTGACTGGTGGGGGATTGGCCCAGTCTTTTTGATCGATGCCGTGATGTTCATGGCCCCCGTCGTCGCGCTGGCCCTCATGCGCGGAGATAAGCTCTATCCGCGCTCCCTCGTGCCGCGCGCCCCAGGGCAGCTGCGCGAGTCCGTCGTCTACGTGCATAGCCGCACCGACATTTGCATCATCCTCGCGCTGATCTTCGTCGTGAGCGCCCTGGGTATGAACTTCCAGATGACGAGCGCTCTCATGGCGACGACCGTTTTCGGCAAGGCCGCCGGCTCCTTCGGCATCCTCTCGACGTTCATGGCGGTCGGCTCGATCCTGGGCTCCACGGGAGCCGCGCGCCGTGCGCCCCGCCTGCGCATCATCCTCCTGGGTGCCGCCTTCTACGGGATCGCCGAGATCCTCCTGGCCCTGGCGCCCTCCTACTGGTGGTTCGCGCTCCTGTCCATCCCCACGGGCTTTGGCATGCTGACGATGAACACGAGCGCGAGCGCCCTCGTTCAGACGCGTACGGATCCCGACAAGCGCGGGCGCGTCATGGCCCTGTACTCCCTCGTGTTCCTCGGGGCCACGCCGATCGGGTCGCCGCTCATTGGATGGGTGGGCACGACCTTCGGCGCGCGCTGGTCGATCCTGGTCGGCGGCATTGCCTCCCTCGGCATCGCGCTCATCTGCGGGGTGTGGGCGATGATCCACTGGAAGGGGCGCGCCACGCGCCGCCGGACCTTCCCGTGGGTGGCCATCGAGGCGGATTCGTCCGTGGACGCGCCGCGCCGCTCGGTCGACCTGACCTGAGGGGCGGCGAGGAACTAGAGAACGCGCTCCAGGCAGTAGTCGATGCAGCCGAGAAGCGCCTCCACGTCCTCGATCTCAACGCTCGGCCACGTGCCAATGCGCAGCTGATTGGCACCCACGCCGCGGTAGGCACCGATGTCGACGATCCCGCGCGCGCGCAGGTGAGCGGCCAGCTCGGAAACACTCACGGCCTCGTCGATCTCGATCGTGGCGGTCACGGGGGAGCGCCAGGTCGGATTCTCGACGAAGGGGCGCGCCGCCAGGTTGGCCTCGGCCCAGTCATAGATGAGGGACGAGGCCTGGGCGCAGTGGGCGCTCACCGCGTCCATGCCGCCGCGCTCGAGGAGCCAGCGCACCTGGCGCTCGGCCATCACGATCGTGGCCAGCGCGGGGGTGTTGAGTGTCTGGTCCTTCGCGGAGTTGTCTATCGCGCTGGTTAGCGACAGGAATTGCGGGACCCAGCGGCCCTCGGGCGAGGCCTCGATGCGGCGGGCGCGCTGGGCGGCGGCGGGGGAGAGAATCGCGACCCACAGGCCGCCGTCGGATCCGAGGGCTTTCTGGAGGGAGAAGTAGTAGGCGTCGACCTGGGTCAGGTCGACCGGCGCGGCGCCCGCGATCGACGTGCCGTCCACGAGGGTGAGCGCGCCGGGGGCCTCGACTCGGTAGACGGGGGAGGTGACACCGGTGGATGTCTCGTTATGGGGGTAGGCGTACACGTCGATGCCTGCTGATGTCCTGCGCGGGGACACGGTGACGAGAGAACCAGGTGCGGCATCGTCAATGAGGGGGGTTGCCAGGTGCGGGGCGCGTGCCGCCTCGGAGGCAAACTTCGCGCCGAACGCGCCCCAGGAGCCGAACGCCGCGCGCGAGGAAATCAGGCACGCGCAGGCCACGTCCCAGAATGCGGAGGCGCCTCCGTTGCCCAGGACGACCTCGTAGTCCTCGGGGACCGACAGGAGGGTGCGCAGTCCTTCCTTCAGCGAGGCGACCACGCCTCGAACGGGGGCAGCGCGGTGGGAGGTACCCATGAGGAGCGGAGAAGAAAGCGCCTCGATCTGCGCGGCGCGCACCTTGGAGGGGCCGCAGCCGAAGCGTCCGTCAGCGGGGAGGAGGGCCTGGGGGATGTCGGGGAAAGCCACCATGGCAACAGCCTAGTCTCCTCACGCCGGGTATTTCCATTACGTTCATTAATCGAATTATCGTGAGGGTGCACATGCCGACACGCCTGTTTTTCCGCAGTAACGGGTCGTTGTGCTTACATGAAGGAAGGTGACCCTATGCTGTGTGTATTACCTACCTGATAAAGGAGGCCGACGTGACAGACCTGATCGACACCACCGAGATGTACCTCAAGACCATCCTCGAGCTCGAGGAGGACGGGGTTACCCCCCTGCGTGCGCGCATCGTCGACCGCTTGGGGCACTCCGGCCCGACGGTTTCGCAGACGGTCGCGCGCATGGAGCGTGACGGCCTGCTGCACGTGATGGGCGATCGCCGCCTCGAACTGACCGAGACGGGTCGGGCGCGTGCGACCGAGGTGCTGCGTAAGCACCGCCTGGCAGAGCGCCTCCTCCTCGACGTGATCGGCATGGACTGGGCGCAGGTGCACGACGAGGCGTGCCGCTGGGAACATGTGATGAGCGACGCCGTCGAGGCGCGCCTGGAGGAGCTGCTCAGCAATACCTGCGTGGATCCCTATGGCAACCCGATGCCCGGCTGCGAGCGGCTGGAGGGTACTCATTCCGCCGAGCTGGCGGTGCGTTCGCTCGAGGCGGGTGCCCTCACGCTGGCGCGCATCGGCGAGCCGATTCAGGCGGACGCGGAGCTGCTGGCTTCCTTCGATGAGCTGGGCCTGCGCCCGGGCGCTCGCGTGGGGCTCTCGGCGCACGGTGACGTCGTGCGCGTCGCCTCTCTTGACGAGGCCGGCGAGGTCCGTGGCTACCTGACGATCCCGATGGCGCTGGCAGCGCACCTTTTCGTGCGGGGTGAGTAACGGCTGATGATCGACGAGGCCGGGGCGCTATGCCCCGGCTTTTGTCGTGTGCGGGGTGTGTCTCGAATCATGAAACGCGTGCGGGAGGCGAGTTTTTCCTGAGATTGCGGGGTACAAATGTCACGGAATGGTAACGATGCGGGTGGTCGATGTTACCGGAACGTGACATTTACCGGTTGGACACGGTATAGTTGTTACCGGTCATCAGACCGCCCGCCCATTCGGAACCCGAAGTGAGACGACGAATGGAGCGGAAATGTCGTCTCACGCGGGGAACCCAGATGTGGCTCCTTGAGCCTTGGGGTGAAGCTCGCACGCCGAGCCGGACCTCCCGTCCGAACCCGACAGCTAACCTCGCAGGGAAACAGGGAGAACATGAGTGAAGACTATTAAGCCCGCTCCGCGTCACCGCATGGCACGTCGCCCGCTGACCGATTCCGTGGTCGAGGGCATGAACGTGTCCGGCGCCGCTCGCCCGATCGCTTTCGCGTCGGCCGCCGGTGTTGCGCTGACCGCGATTGCCGCCGGTGTTGCGAACGCCGCCCCGGCGACCCCCCAGTCGGAGCCGCAGAGCGCTGACCTCAACACGACGACCGTCGCCGTTGATGACGTGACCACCGTCGAGGTTCCGGATATCGAGTGGACCGCTGAAGAGGACGTCACCGCCTCCGCGACCGCCGAGGCCCCCACGCCGGCTCCCGCCGCCGCGACCCCCGCCGCCGATCAGTCCGACTCGGCCGCCTCCCGCTCGGAGACCCGCTCCGACGCGACCTCTGATACCTCCGCCCGTCAGGCCACCCTGAACGCGGCTGGCGGCGACATCGCCTCCGTCGCCCTCGGCCTGACCGGTATCCCCTACGTCTACGGTGGTGAGACCCTCGGCGGTCTCGACTGCTCCGGCCTGGTCAAGTACGCGTACGCGGCTGCTGGCATCAACCTGCCGCACTCCTCGTCCGCTCAGACCGCTGGCGGCACCATCGTGTCCAACCCGCAGCCCGGCGACATCGTGTCCTACCCCGGCCACGTCGCCATCTACATCGGCGGCGGCCAGATGGTCGAGGCCACGGTGCCCGGCAGTCTCTCCAAGATCTCGCCGGTCCGCGCCGGCGCCACCTACGTGCGCTACTGAGCCTGCGATAGACGGCTAGTGATCCCCGCAGCCCGCATGGGCTGCGGGGATCACTGTTTGTGCTCGGGTTGGGCTTTCGCTGGTCGTCAAAATACGGCACAATATAAGTGACTGCCACCACGAGGAGGACATCATGAGTTCTACCGAAGTCATTCTGGTCGGTGTCGATGGCTCGACGGAGAGCCTTGCCGCCGTCAAATGGGCCGCTGATCGCGGCGCGCGCACCGGAGCGCGCATCCATTGCCTGTGCACCTACGCGCTGGCCTCGTACTCTGCCGCCGCCCTGGACGGCGGATACGCGGTTCTCGACGATGAGGCCCTGAAATCGGGCGCCGAACAGGTCGTTGAGGAGGCAAAGGCTCTGGCTCGCGAACGCGGAGCGACGCATGTCTCCGGATCGACCGAGCCCGGAGACCCGGCGGGGGTCCTCATCGACTTCTCCGCCGAGGTGGACATGATCGTCGTGGGTTCGCGCGGCGGCGGCGGATTCGCCGATCGCCTTCTGGGGACGGTCTCCTCCGCCCTGCCCGCCCACTCGAAGTGTCCCGTTGTCGTCGTACCCCGCCACACCTCGGGTAAAAAGTTCACGCCCATCGAGCGTGTTGTTGTCGGCATCGACGGCACCGATCAGCCGTCGTGCGCACTCAAGCGCGCGATCGGCGAGGCGCGCCTGTGGGATGCGCGCCTGACTGCAGTCTCCGCCGTGCCGATCGCGGTGGGCCCCTCCGTCATGACGTGGACGCCCACGGGTGCCGATCACTCGGCCCTGCTCGCGCAGGTCCGTGAAGGAATGGACGCTGCGATCGCCGCTGCGCTGGACGGGGACGACATGCACGTCTCCCGACACGCCCTCGACGGCTCTGCGGCATCGCTGCTCATCGAGTTTTCCACTGCGGTTGACCTAGTCGTCGTGGGCACCCGCGGGCGCGGAGGGCTAGCCGGCGTCCTTCTCGGATCGACGTCGCAGACGGTGCTCGGTCACTCGACCTGCCCGGTCATGATCGTCCCCTCCGCCCACCTCGGGGACACGGGCACGGCCGTGCACACCGAATGGGAGCGTCGCTAAACTCTCGCGGCGACGAGGCCAGGGTTGCCCTGCGAGGGGACCCCGGCCTCGTCTATGTGCGCAATGTCCCGCGCGTGGACGGGCTTCCCGGGGTGGATGAGGCGGCGACGGCGCGCCCACTTTGCTACAGTGGGCGCGGACCACGTGTCATGCCCTCGTAGCTCAGGGGATAGAGCACCGCTCTCCTAAAGCGGGTGTCGGACGTTCGAATCGTCTCGGGGGCACTTGTGAGGGGATGTCATGCGTAACGCCATCGGGTATGTCGTCACTGTTGTGGCAGCGCTGTGTTGGGGCGCATCCGGCGTCTCCGCCGACTATCTGATGACCTCCCATGGCATTGACCTGACCCTCGTCGGCTTCTTCCGCATGTTCACCGCCGGGATTCTCACCCTCGCCTGTGCACTCGCGCGCTCGCGCCGGATCACGACCCAGCACCGCGAGCTCGTGACAACGAGGCGCAACTGGCTCCCGCTCGTCTCCTACGCCATCTTCGGCCTGGCAGCCTGCCAGCTCAGCTACATGGGCGTCATCCGCGCCTCCAACGCCGGCACCGGCACCGTCCTCCAATACCTCGGCCTCATTCTCATCGTCGTCTGGGTGTGCCTGAGCCAGCGCTGCTGGCCGCGCGCCAGCGAAACCGTCGCAATCCTCCTCGCCCTGGCGGGAACCTTCCTCCTGTCCACACACGGCTCCCTCGACACCCTCGCGCTGACCCCTGTGGCCCTTGCGTGGGGCGCCATCGCCGCTCTCACCCTGGCGATCTACACGCTGCTACCCGCCCGCCTGATCGCCGCCTACGGCGCCGAACTCGTCGTCGGCTATGGGCTCATCATCGGTGGGGCTGGGGTCGGCCTCGTCGGGCAAGTCTGGCGCTACTCGATCACGTGGACACCCGACGTTATCCTCGCCATGGCAATCACCGTCGTACTCGGTACCGCTGTCGCCTTCACCGCCTACCTGTGGGGCGTCGACCGCATCGGCCCCGTGCGCGCAAGCCTCGTCGGAAGCGTCGAACCCATCGCTGCCACCGTCTTTTCCGCCCTCATCATGGGGACGTCGTACACGGGCATAGACATCGTCGGCATGGCCCTCATCATCGGAGCCGTTGTGACCATTTCCGTTGTCGACCTCCTCCGGGCGCGCCGCGTCACACAATAGGAGGCTACTGCCGTAGGGTTAAAACGTGGTTCCTAGTATCTTTTCGCGCCGTTCCATCCCCGAGCCCGAGGCTACCGAAGCCTCGTCCACCTCGACGCACCCGACCACACTCGTCGGCTCTGCGCGCGATGCGTGGCGCTCACGCCTCGACCAGGACATCGCCGCAGACTCCACGTCTCTGCCGACGCTGTCCCTGTTCGGCGCGCACCCCGGAGGCCTCGCCCAGCTCTACACGGAACACCCCGTCCGCCTGAGCCTCCTCATTCGCGAACCCATTGCCCTGGGCCGCGCCCTCGAGCGCGCCCGTTCCATCATCGCGCGCTCCGAGCAGCGCGCAGCTGCCTACGGCACAGGCCCCATCCACCTGGGAATCGGAACCGCCTCGTGGCGCAACGGAACCGATGCCGTCACCGTCCCGGCCCTGCTGCGCCCCGTGCGCCTCGTGCGCCGCGACGACGACGTGCTCATCGCGCTCGGACGCGGCGGCCTGCTCGCGCCCGAGCTGGCCGAGGCCCTGCGCGGCCACGGCCTCGACGTGGACGGGGACACGATCCTGACGCAGGCAAGCGGCGCCCACGGATTCTCCTCCTCCCAGGCGATGACCGCTCTGCGCGAGGCCTGCGCCGCCCTGCCGCGCTTCGAGGTCCGCGACGACCTAGTGATCGGCCTGTTCTGCCACCCGGCCGGCGCTCTCGCCGCCAGCCTGGCCGAGGACGTCACCGCCCTCGAAGACTCTCAGGTGATCCGCGCGCTCGCGGGCGACCAGGACGCGCGCAATGACTTGCGCTCCGAGGCTCCGGTCCCCAACCCCGCTGACCGCAACCCGTGGGCAGAAAAGGGCGTCGGCGACCTGATTCCCTCCCAGCAGGACGCGGTCGAGGCAGCCTCCGACGGGCGCAGCGTGTTCATCGACATCCCCGTCCACAGCGACGACGCGTCGGTCGTCGCGGCGATCCTCGCGGACGCGGCCGCCACCGGCCGGTCGGTCCTGCACGTGTCGACCTCCCCGTCGCGTTCAATCGCCGCCTACAAGCGCCTGGGCGACCTGGGCCTCGCCGACATCGTGGCGAATATCGACGGCTATTCCGACGCGCGTAAGACCCTGGCAGCGCGTGTGAGCGCCGCGATGGAGGACACCTCGCCCGTCGTCGACCAGGCAAGCGTCGACGAGATGCGCGCCCGCCTGCGTCAGGTGCGCGGTGCACTGGCCTCGTATGCGGCCGCGCTCCACCAGCCCTACGGCCGCTTCGGCGTGTGCGCGGCCGACGCGCTGCGTGCCCTCACCGACCTCACGAGCGGTGAGAACCCGCCCACGACCCGCGTGCGCCTGGACGAAAAGACCCTCTACGACATTGCGGTCGATCAGGGCGAGAGTGCCCGTGCCCTGCTGCGCGAAGCCCTGGCGTCTGGAGCCCTCAACCGCTCCGCCTCCTCCGCGTGGGGCAACGCTGTCCTGACCTCCGACGAACAGGCCTCCGACGTGCTGCTGCGCGTCGATCGCCTCTCCAAGACCCTGCCCGAGCTGCGCGTGCACATCGCGGCCGTCGCCGGCGAGGCCGGCATCAAGCCCGCCGGCACGCTCGCCCAGTGGGACCGCCAGCTCGCCATGTTCGACGGCATCGCCGACGTCCTCGACGTCTTCCTGCCCCGCGTGTTCGAGCGCAGCGCCGCCGACATGGTGATCGCAACCGCACCCAAGCAGTGGCGCAAGGATCACGATATTTCGATGGGCCGCTCCGAGCGCAACCGCCTCGTCAAGCAGGCCCAGGACCTCGTGCGCCCGGGTGTCCACGTGCCCGACCTGCACCGTGCCCTCATTCGCGTCCAGGAGCGCCGCGACGCGTGGTGCGCGGTCTGTGGTGACGACTCGTGGCCCATCCTGCCCGCGAAGATCGTTGAGATTTCAGCCCTGACGGACGCCGTGCGTGACGACCTCGATGCGATTGCCCCCGTGTTTGCGGCCGAGGAACCGGATCTGGTGGGCACACACCTGCAGCGCCTGTCGACCCTCATCGAACGCTGGGCCGGCGACACCTCCGCGGCCCGCGAGGTCCCCGCGCGCCTGCAGATGCGCGAGCGCCTGGCCGCGCACGGCCTCGACAAGCTCGCCCAGGACCTCGCCGATCGTGAGGTCGAGGACGCCGCGATCGATACCGAGCTCGACCTCGCCTGGTGGGCGTCGCTGCTGCGCGCCATGCTCGCCTCCCAGCCCGCGCTCGGCGGGGTGGACCCCGCCTCCCTGGAGGACCTAGCGCGCGAGGGCTGCGAGCTCGACGAAGCCCAGGTTGCTTCGCTCATCCCGCAGGCCATCACGGGCGTGCGTCGAATCCGCACGAACGCCCTGGCCGCCCGACCCAGCCAGTACGAGGAGCTGCGCACCCTGCTCGCCGACGGAACGGCTCCCTGTGACCTGGACCTGCTTGCGTCGTACCCGCTCGTGCGCCACCTGCTGCCCATCCTCATGACGGTGCCCTCGATGGTTCCGGCCCTCGCGCCGACGGGGCGCACCGTCGACGTCGTTGTTTTGGACGGCGCTGACGGCCTGCCGATCGCCGAGCTGGCGCCGATTATCGCGCGCGGCCACCAGCTGGTCGTGATCGACGATCTGACCGGCGCCTCGGAAGGTGGCGCGACCCGTGAGCTGGCGGGCATCCTGCCGGTCGTGCGTGTCGAGTCTGGTCCGCGCCGCCTCAACGATCAGGTGGCCCTGCTGCTCGCGCGCTACGGCTACGAGCACGCCGGCATCCCCGTCCCATGGACTGCCGCGAACGCGCCCGTGTCTGCCCGCTGGGTGGAGGCGACGGGCATGCCCGCGCCCGGTGCGCACGCGATCGAATCGACCGCCAGTGAGGTGCGCGCAGTCGTCGACGCCGTCATTGAACACGCGGTCGAGGCCCCGGAGCGCTCCCTCGCGGTCGTCGCCCTGTCCGAGCGACACGCGCAGCGCATCCGCGAAGCCCTGGAGAGCGTGAAGGCCGACGAACCCGGCCTGGCCTCGTTCTTTGATCCCGCGACCCCGGAACCCTTCGTCGTCGTCGGCCCCGATCAGGTCGCCGGCTTGACCCGCGAATCGCTCATCCTGTCCGTCGGGTACGCGAAGACCCCGCACGGGCGCGTTATCCATGACTTCGGCGTCCTGTCGAGCGAGGAGGGCGCGGACGCGCTCGCCGAGGTCCTGCGCGTCGTGCGCGGTGACCTGACGCTCGTCTCCGCCCTGCACAGCGCGGAGATCGACCGCGACCGCCTCGGCCACGAGGGCTCGCGTATGCTCGTCGACCTCCTGGAGATCGCCGAGGGACACGCGGGCGAGGGAATGGACGCCTGGCCTGTCCTGGCCGGTGAGCCGGATCGCCTGCTCGTCGACCTTGCCGAGCACCTGTACTCGCGAGGCCTCGAGGTCGTCGCGAACGTCGGAATTCCCGGCGGCATGCGGATTCCGCTTGCGATCGGTCACCCGGAGTCTCCGGGGCGCTTGCTCCTCGCGGTGCTCACGGACGACGAGGAGTACCTAGCCGAGCCCAGCCAGCGCGTGCGCGACCGCGCCCGTCCCCGCTGGCTCGAAGCCCAGGGCTGGGCGGTCTACACCGCCCTGTCGATGCCCCTGTTCATCGACCCCGACAAGGAAGCGTCTCTTGTCGTCGATGCCGTCTTGGATGCGCTCGACAAGCTGCGCGCCACCGACGACGAGCCCGTCGTCGAGGTACCCGAGCGCATCGCCGATGACGAGGCTGCGGACGAGCGCGTGGACGAGCGCATTGAAGAAGTTTCCTGCGATGATGGAGGCGAGGTCGCCGACGACGCCGAGGACACCTCGGACGCCCCACGCATGCCGATGCTGGACGACGGCCTCGACGAGGAATCCAAGCGCCGCAAGAAGGCCGACGAGGACACAACCGGCATGCTGATGGCCATCAAGCGCAAGGAGCGGGCCTCCGAGGAAAACCGTGGTCCGCGCCCCGCGATCGCCAAGGGTCTGCCGCTGGCTGCCTACTCCGACGACCAGCTCGACGAGATGGCCGCCTGGGTGCGTTCTGACGGCGTCGAGCGCACCGACCTGGAGACCGCTGAAGAGCTGCGCGAGGCCCTAGGTATCACGCGACGCGGCTTCCAGTCCGACGCGGTCCTGGGTAATGTCGTGCGCCGCACGAAGCCCGCGGTGAGCGTGCAGGATGCGGGTGAGCCGTCGGATGAGGGCGCGGCTCCCGAGGATTCCGCCGATGAGTGAGGCGACGCCGCGTAAGCGTCGCCGCGTCGCCCGCTACGTGTCCGACGTGGACCGCCGCCTCATCGAGGAGGGCTTGCCGCCTTCCTGGGAGGACCGTGTGCGTCCCGAGGACACGCGCCCCGGCTCCATGGCCGACGCCTCCGATCGGGGCGACGGGGCCAACGACGCGCGGCTGCTCGAGAACGTGCCGCCGCACGCGCAGGCGCGGGCGTAGGGCTGGCATAGGTGCGAGTGTTCTTCGCCGGAGCGGTGCTCATACAAAAACGGTGGGGCCGACGCAATCGCATCGGCCCCACCGTTGTCCCTCACGAGGAGGGAACAGATGCTCAGTGGCGCGGCGTGCCCTGGGCGAGGGCATCGCGGATCTCCGTGAGGAGCTTGACCTCCTCGCTCTCTTCCTTGTTGGCCTCGGCCTCATCGGCAGCGGCCTGCTTCTTCATGCGCTCGTTGAGGGCGTTCATCGGGACGATGATGCACAGGTAGAGCGCGATGGCCATGAGTAGGAAGTTGATGACCGCGGTGATCAGGACGCCGAACTTCACGTCGGTGCCGTTCAGGGTAAGGATGAAGGCGTCCGAGAAGTCGGGCTTGCCGATGACGGCGGCGATGAGGGGGTTAATGATGCCGTCGACCAGGGCGTCGACGATGTTCTTAAAGGCGGCACCGATGATGACACCGACGGCGAGCTCGACGACGTTACCGCGAGAGATGAATTCCTTGAATCCCTGAATCATGTTGTCTCCTGTGAGAGTGGCCGGGCGAGCCGGCAAGTCTGAAGTGCCGAAGTATCTCGGCGTGGCGGTCCGGTGCCGCCGGGGAGCGCGCTCCCTGCTGGCGCTCCTTCACAGCCCCTCACCCTAGTGTGGACTAAGGTCGTCCGACAGTGCTTAGGGGGTAATCTTCATCGTATTTTTTGCAAATCGGTCAGAGGTGGATGATTTTAGGCCGAAAAGTCCATTGTGAGAGGTATATGACAAATGGCTGTTGGCGTTGTCGTTAACAGGAAAAACCCCGGAAAAGGCCTATCGGGTATGTGCGGTGATCGTGCGTGTCGGCGTCACAATCGCGTCGACGGGAACGTCGTGAGCCTCCGCAGGAATTATTCCGGCCTCCAGTACCTCGTCATCGAAGATTGCTGCGACGACCGGGATGCCGGGAGAGCGGTGCATGAGCGCGCGATCGTACCAGCCTCCGCCCTGGCCAAGACGGGTCCCATCCGCCGATGCGGCGAGCGCAGGAATGACGATCAGATCCGCCTCCTTGAGCGACTCCGCGCCCAGTACCTCGCCGTCCGGCTGAGCGGGAGGCCGGCCAAGCGTCACCAACGCCCGGCCCGCCTCCCACAGTCCCCAGCGCGGTGCGCCGAGGGGAGCCCCGGCCTCGTCGAGGAGGATGGGCAAGAGCGCGCGATCGAAAAGCCCAAGCGCAAGGGACATGTCGGGTTCGAGGGGGGTGGGTGCGAACAGTGCGGGCAGGGTGACGCCCACGGACGAGGCCAGGGCGCGGATCTGGCGAGCGATTCCCTCCGCTTCGGCGCGATAGCCCACGGGAATGGGGGAGTGGCTGAAGTCCGGGGTGAGCGGGGCCTTGAGTGCGGGCGTGCCTGCGCGCCGGGCGCGGCGCCTGATACGCACCTCCGCGCGGAGAGTTGTTTTTGTGGCCATCGTCTCCCTCTCGGGCGTTTTCTTCGCTACTCTGTGAAGTATGTCAGATAGAAACCAGCCAGTAGTGCACGCTGTCGTTCCCTCGGCCGGTCGCGGAACCCGCTTCCTGCCCATCACGAAGTCCGTGCCCAAGGAAATGTTGCCCGTCGTCGACCGTCCCTCGATCGAGTACATCGTGCGCGAGGCCACGGATGCCGGTATCGAAGACATCCTCTTCGTGACCCGCGCCGGCAAGCAGTCGATCGAAGACTACTTCGACGCGGAACCCGGCCTCGAGGCCGACTTGGAGAAGGCAGGCAAGGAGAAGGCACTCGAGTACGTCAACGAGTACAAGAAGTACGCGCGCGTCCACTCCGTGCGCCAGGGCCACCCCCTCGGCCTCGGTCACGCGATCCTGCAGGCCAAGTCCCACGTGGGCGACGCCCCCTGCGCGGTCCTGCTGCCCGACGACCTCATGGAGCCTGGCTCGCAGCTGCTGCGCAAGATGATCCAGGTGCGCGCCGCCCTGGGCGGCACCGTCGTCGCCCTGCTGAAGGTCACCCCCGAGCAGGCCACCGCCTACGCGTCGACCGTCGTCGAGGTCCTGCCGATCCCCGAGGGCGTCGACCTCGAAGAGGGGCAGCTCATGCGCATCACCGACGTCATTGAGAAGCCCCCGCTCGAAGAGGTCAAGTCCGAGTACGCGGTCGTCGGACGCTATCTGCTCGACCCCGCTGTGTTCACGGCCCTCGAGAACATCGAACCGGGCGCCGGCGGTGAGTATCAGCTCACAGATGGGTACGCGCGCATGATCGACCTCCCCGAAGAAGAGGGCGGAGGGTTGTACGGTGTAGTTATCGACGAGCGACGCTTCGACACCGGGGACAAACTCGGCTACCTCGAAGCTAACGTCACGCTCGCCCTTGAGGATCCGGCGCTTGGAGCGGAACTCAAGGAGTTCCTGCGCTCCAAGCTCGAGGACTGACAACTATGCGAAGCGTTGCCGACTTCTATCAGGACTGCATGGCCGTTGCCCACTCGCTGCCGCCGCTCGACGTTCAGCTCGCTGACGCGGTCAGCTGCGTGCTCGCAGAGGACGTACAGGCACCCTTTAACCTCCCGGTTGCCGACCTGTCGGCGTGCGACGGATACGCCGTCCGCATCCGCGACTGCGAGGGAGCCACCCTGGAGAAGCCGGTGACGCTTCCAGTCACCGAGGAGATCCGCGCCGGTGCCGTCGACCCGGCAGCGCTCGTCCCCGGCACAGCGATCCGCATCGCGTCCGGCGCGCCCATGCCCACGGGGGCCGAGGCCGTGGTCTCCCTCGAGTTCACGGACCACGGCATCGCCCAGGTTGCCCTGCGCACGGCCCCCGCCAGCGGCGAGAACATTCGCCGCCGCGCGGAGGATGTCGCCCAGGGCGACACCGTCCTGCGTTCGGGTACTCGTATCGGTGCCCGCCAGATGGCGCTCCTCGCCGGCGTGGGACGCGACCGCGTGCTGGTACACCCGCGCCCGCGCGTCGTCATCATCTCTATCGGCGACGAGATCGTCGAACCCGGAGGCGAGGCGCGTCCCGGCACCGTCTTCGATGCCAACGGTCACGCCCTGTCGACCGCCGTCGCCGACGCGGGGGCGCAGACCTTCCGCGTCGCCGCCGTCCCGGACGAGCGAGCCCGCCTACGTGAGACCATCGAGGACCAGCTGGTGCGCGCGGACCTGATCCTGACGACCGGCGGCATCTCTTACGGCAGCGGCGACACCGTGCGCGAGGTCCTCGGTGCGCTCGGCACCGTCCGCTTCGACAACGTCGCCGCATGGCCCGGCCACATCATGGGTGTGGGCACCGTCGGCGCCGAGGAAGGCCAGCCGGGAACTCCCATCGTCTGCCTGCCCGGCGACCCCGTGTCCGCCCAGGTGTGCTTCGAGGTGTTCGTCCGCCCCGCGCTGCGCCACATGCAGGGCTGGACGGCCGTCAACCGCCCGGTCGTGCGCGCCGCCATCGACCGCTCCTGGTACTCCCCGCGTGGGCGCCGTGAGTTCGTGCGCGTGCGCCTGACCGGCTCTCCTCGTTCCGGCTACAACGCTGCCGTCATGGGCACCCCGGCCTCGTTGCTCCTGTCCGCGCTCGCGGACTCGAACGCGCTGGCGGTCGTGCCCGAGGATGTGACGACGGTGCGCGCGGGCGACCGCCTGCAGTGCCTGGTCCTCGAATGAGGCATTTGTTCCGTCGCTCCCCCCGCGTGTGGGGGCGTGACATCGACATGCTCACGCTGCGGGTGGTTGACCCCGTCGGCCGTGGGTTCCTGCGTCCTGGTCCCGATGGCGTCGCCAATCCGCGCGAGCTTGTCGTGCGTCCCGTGCATGGCGGCGAGCACCGTGCTCTCGATACCGTGCGTCGCACCGATGGGCACTGGCTGCGCCCGTGGGAGGCTACCCTGCCGCCGGAGACTCTGGAGCACATTCCCACCTTTTCACAGTACGTGCGTCGAGCGGATCGGGATCATCGCGAAGGAACCGGCCTGATTTTCGGCGTCCAGATTGATGGGCACTTTGTCGGTCAGTTCTCCGTGTCCAACGTGCACTGGGGTGCGATGTCGACGGGAATGCTCGGCTACTGGATCGTCTCGCAATGGGCGGGTCGAGGCCTCGGGTCCCTGGTCGCGGCGCTCGTCCTCGACCTCGTTGTTGGTGAACTCGGTCTGCATCGCGTCGAAGTGTGCGTGCGCCCGGAAAACGAGCGCTCTCTGGGTGTGTGCCGAGGCCTGGGCCTGGTCGAGGAAGGCCTGCGGCCGCGCTTCATGCACATCGGCGGGCAGTGGGCGGATCACATCGCATTCTCCATCGATACTGAGTCCTTGCCGCAGGGCGGGCTCGTGAAGCGTCGCTGGGGTCGCTCCGCGATCGACTAAGCGTCGCGTCGTCTGGTCGTTTCCTGAGGTGACGTGCCTGTGCGGGGCTGGGGGAACCGATAAGTGTGGTACGCATGATGCTGGTGTTATGGGTGTGACAGGTGTGGAATCTTGTCTTTTTACCGATCGGTTCAAGAGTCCGACACGCCCCCGTCGGACAAAGCTCGGCACCTCAAACGCCCGTACGTTGAGAGGGTGGAGATAGGTGGACTTGTCATTGTCGCGGTATTCGTCGCGCTATTTGCGATCGTGCCGTCGCTCGTTGCGCGCCGAACAGCGATCGTCCAGTCTCGCGAAATTGACCGTTTCTCGCCGAAACTGCGCATCATCCACACGAATAAGACAGAATTAGACACGTGCGGCAACGCCAGCGGAACCATCCTGGCCCAGCGCGCACTCACGAGCGGAGGCAGCATGCACCAGGGCACCACGGGACGTAGCCGCCCCGTTATCGACCGACGCAACAACAAGGCGGTCCGCGACATCGCGAAGCTGCGCGCCCGCCGCGCCGCACGCATCGCCGCCGAAAGCGCCGCCGGCCGCCGCCGCATGGTCGTCACCGGCATCTGCGCTCTCGCGACCGTCGCTCTTGGCATCGTCATTGCCGCCACCTCCCTCGCGTGGGCGTGGATCGCGATCCCTGCTGCCGCGCTCGTGGCTTCCCTCGCTGCGTCCCGCGTCGCGGCCGTCCGCTCCCAGCAGGCCTCCGAACGTGAGCTTGAGCTGCTGACCAAGCTTCGCGGCGACGTGCGTGGCGCTGGGCGTCCGAACGCCGCTGTGCCGGCCGAGCGTACTGCTGTGCCTTCCGAAGTGGTCGCCGAAGCGACGGTGGACGAGGCTGCCGAGTCCCAGACGGGCTCCGTCCCCTCCCTCGTGTTCAACGTCGAGGTGCCCGAGGTCGTCGAGGTTGCTGACACACCGGCCCGCGCCTGGACCGTCGCGCCGATTCCCGCGCCCACCTACGCCTCGCGCGAGCGCGTGCGCGGCCGCATCGTCCACGCAGACACGGACCTGCGCGGCATCCCGCGCATCGCCGCCGCAGTCCCCGCCCGCCCGATCGCCCAGACCGCGCAGGTGGGCGCCCGCTCCACCGCCGAGGTCGTCGCCGACCAGGCCGTCGCCCTCGACCTCGATGCCGTCCTGGACGCGCGACGGGCTCAGTAGTTCACGGATCGTTGTGCTGCCGCGCCGCGGGCCATCGGGCGTGCGGCGCGGTCGTATGCCGGGGCGGATGGCGGGGTTGCATACAGGAGGGTTGATGGCGGGGTTGCATACAGGAGGGTTGATGGCGGAGTTGCGTGCGGGCCCACCTAGATAGCCTCGACCGAGAACAGTTGCATGCGGGGGCTGGCGGAAGGGTTGCATGCGGGCGCTGAAAAACGGTTGTCGCCGACAAGGGCGTGAGTCCTCGCGGTTGCCAGCTTCATCGTCGTCTATTGGTCCGGAGCGTTCCCAGTCCGGTGCGTCGTACGCGAGCACGTTTCTCGTCATACGTAGCGTCTGGACGCTGTGCTGCCGCTGCCCATTCATCGAGCCTCATGCGCGTTCCGCAGTGTTGGGTAACGGCGTGGCGTAGACCGGCGAATCGCTGCGTTTCTTCCTATCCGTGGTGTCCCGCACGTGGTCGTGGTCGGCTTGCGTCGCTGATCGCCATGGTGCTAAGCTGTTCGAGTCCTTGGGGCTATGGCGCAGTTGGTAGCGCGTCTCGTTCGCAATGAGAAGGTCGGGGGTTCGAATCCCCCTAGCTCCACCACAGGCCGACATCCGATCGCGTATGTCGGTTTTTTGTATGCCTGGGCGCGTTCGTGCGGTGCCTATTGTTGTGTTGATTGGTGCCGCTGGTGTTCGGGGCGCCTGCTGGGCCGGGTTGTGGGGCCGGGCCGCTGTGTGTGCCGGTGGGCGGCGGCCCGCCCGCGAGCCGTCTGCGCCGCGAGCTTCGCTCGGCGGGTCGCCTCGGGGTTGTAGGACAAAACGTGTTGGTTTTGTAGCGACTTTTTGGCTTGCTGGTGCGGGAAAATCCACATTGAAGGTGGTTGTTTCATCGTGGGGGTATGAATACCCCCAAATGTCCGGCGTGCGGGCGAGTGATGACCAGGTATGGGCACTCAGCGTCAGGGGCGCAGCGATGGCGCTGCTCCCTGTGCAATATCAGCCAGGTCAGCCGCATTAATTCCACGGCGAAGCATCTTGATGAGTTCTTGGCCTGGCTGCTCAGTCGGCGCCGTTAGGCGGATTTGCCTGGCGGGGGCCGCTCGTTTCGTAGGCGCTGTGAGCCATTGTGGCAGTTATGGCCGTTTAGCCCGATCGTCGATGAGGTTCATGAGGTCATCTTCGTTGACGGTATTCACCTGGGCCGAGGCGCCGTTGTTCTCATCGCTCAAACTCCCGATTGCGTGCTGGGTTGGTACGCGGCGAGGAGTGAGAATTCTCGGGCCTGGGGTGCGCTCATGAGCCGGATCGCGCCCCCGG
>CAUVIG010000007.1:0-24298 GCA_963551745.1 uncultured Actinomyces sp. | reverse complement strand
GACCTCCGGGTTATGAGCCCGGCGAGCTACCGAACTGCTCCACCCCGCGTCGGCTCTAGCTACTCTAGCGCATCGAGGGCGAGGGCACAAACCGTGCGCGGTGATTTACGTCCCAGCGGTCAGTATCTGTTAGCAGGCGGGCGTTCGCATGCCTCCAGAGCAGTTACTAGGGCGCGGTGAAACCTGACACGTCCGCTACTTGAGCGGACGAGGCCTCGGACATGGCCTCGGAAGAAGCACCCTCGGGCGTCGCCGACGGAACCGGGCCTTGTCCGGCAGGTGCCGCTGCTGCGGCAGGCACGGGAGCGCTCATCGCGTAGGGCGAGGGCGTCGGCTTGAAGTCGGGGATCGCGAGCAGGATCGCGGCGATCACGCAGATCCAATCGAGCGCGTGCATCAGGAGCAAGCGCGCACCCACGGCGCCCAGCTCATAAACGCTGGGATCAGGCACGAACGCGTAGTACCACGCACTATCGCGAGCAACGAGCATGACCGGAGTGACGATGAAGAACAGCACCACAATGATGTATGCGGCGACATAGCGCGCAATGACAGCGCCCTTGCGGAGATAGAGCACCGCGAGAGCGATAACGACGATTTCCATCAGACGCCAGAGCCAGAATATCGGGTTCGAGAGCGTGTGGACATAAGCGTCGAGATGATCGAACTGATAGGGAATGAATCCGTTCACCATGGAGATTCCCTGGAGGACAATGACTATCCACGCGGCAATGCGTCCGTGCAAGGATCGCGACGAGCTCGCTGCACCGCTGTACAGGGGCGCAGCACCATGAGCAGCTGCGGTCGGTGTCACCATCACGGGGGCACCCGTCGGCGCAGGCAGCGACGAAGCCGCCACCGGTTCTTGGCTTGGCTGTGGCACGCCCGAGGGCGCAGCGAAGGGACTATTGGGGAGAGTCATCGTCTTCCTTCCACGTTATAGATGGATCCCAGGGACAGATGCCCTCACCATAGCAACGGCGCGCCGGGCACGGGGATCGATAGCTCATCGTGGAAGCACTCCCCCATCGCTGCGTGTCGGCTCCCCACAGACGGCTGCGCGCCCGGCCCCCCCCGACGTGTGATCGGCGGGACCGGGCGCGCGGCGGCTTACGTCAGCGGTTATGAGCCGCTTTGTGCACCGCTCGTGGCAGATGGGCTCGGGCTGGGCGTCGGCGTGGGTGTCGCAGAGCCGAGCTCCTGCTGGGCGGCCTCGGCGCGGGCCAGGGCGTCGCGCAGACGCGTCTGAGCCTGACCGAAGGCGGTCCAATCGGACTTACTCATGGCCGAATCGGCGTCGCGCATGGCCGCAGCGGCATCGTTGATGGCCTGTGTCAGGCGGGCGTTCGCGTCGCCCGAGGCGGCCGGCAGAGTCCCGCCCGACTGGCTGCCGGCATCGCTCGCCGGCGGCGCCTGCGGCGTCGTGGCGGAACTACCGTCGTCGGAGACCAGCTGGCGCAGCGATTCTTCCAGGGTCGGCGCGAAGCCGACCTTGTCGCCAAAGGCCGTCAGGACCGAACGCAGCACAGGGTAGGACGCCGAGCCCGTGCCCTGCACGTAGACGGGCTGCACGTAGAGCAGGCCACCGCCCACCGGCAGGGTCAGGAGATTACCGCGGATGACCGTGGAGTCAGCCTGGTTCAGAAGGTTGAGCTGGGTAGCGATCTTCTCATCCGAGTCGTACTTATTCTGCACCTGGCCGGGGCCGGGAACGGTCGTCGAGGACGGCAGGGCGAGGAGACGCAGCTTGCCGTATCCCTCGCGCACCTGACCGGGGGTATTACCGGTCTCGGAGTCGACGGCTAGGAAGCCCGCCATCGCCTCGCGCCGGCCCTCGCCACCACCACCGGGCACGAAGACCGAGGTCAGAGAGAACTCAGCGCTGTCCTGGCCGGGCATCTGCATGGTCAGGTAGTACGGCGGCTGCAGTGCAGTCGGAGCGGGCAGAGGGTTGCCCGCCAAGTCCACGCGCGCAGAGGAGTCGGAGTTCGAGGCCGCGCCGTAGGTGGAGGTCTCCTCAGCCAGGCGCCAACGATCACCGCCGGAGTAGAAGCCGGCAGCGTCGGTCACGTGGTACGTGGCGAGCAGGTTGCGCTGGACCTTGAACATGTCCTCCGGGTAGCGCAGGTGGCTCATGAGATCTCCCGAGATCGCCGACACGGGCTCGACGCTACCGGGGTAGATCTTTTCCCAGGTGCGCAAGATCGGATCCTGGTCATCCCAGCGGAACAGGCGCACGGAGCCGTCGTAGGCGTCAACGATAGCCTTGACGGAGTTACGCATGTAGTTGATCTTGTTCGCCTGGACGTACTGGCCGACCTCAGTGGACCGGGAGTCCACGGTGGCATTCGAGAGAGTCTCGTGCTGCGCGTACGGGTAGTTGTTCGTGGTCGTGTACGCGTCGACGACCCACACGAGGCGCTTGGGAGTCGAGGCGTCGCCGTCCATGTCCACAACCGCAGGGTAGGCGGACTGTTCGAGCGTCAGGTAGGGCGCGACTTTCGCGACTCGCTGGAGAGGATCGCGATCGTAGAGGATCTGCGAGGCCTCGTTCGTCTGCGAGGAGAAGAACAGGTCCGTGGATCCGAACTTGATCGCGTACAGAAGCTTGTTCCACACGTTGCCCACGGATGGGCCGCCGTTGCCGACGAAGGTCGTGGAGACCTGGCCGCCGACGGCGGTGTCGTCCGGGTAGTCGAGCTCCTGGGGCTCGGAGCCCTCGAGGGCACCGACGATCGAGTAGTCAGGTGAGCCGGGGCTGAAGTAGACGCGCTCCTCGTAGTCGCCCATCTCGCCGACTGAGGGCACGGACTGCTCCCAGTAGGAGGGCAGGCCATCGCTGGTCAGCTGGTTGCCGTATGCGGCGACCGCACCGTAGCCGTGGGTGTAGACGGTGTGCTGGTTAACCCAGGTCTGCTGCTCGGCGGACAGGCCCGAAAGGTTGAGCTCGCGCACGGAGATCACGGTGTCACGGCGTTCCCCGCCCACGTTGTAGCGGTCGACCTTCATGCCGGAGTTGAAGCCGTAGTACAGGCGCGACTGCTGGAGCTGCTGGACGGTCTTCGTGATGACCTGAGGGTCGAGCAGACGCACCTGGGAGGTGAGGGACTCGGTGTCGAACTGACCGGCCGAGGCCGTGGTGGCCGCGTCGTAGTTCGTCTGATAGTCGACGTCCTGCAGGCCGTAGGCGGCCAGCGTGGCGTCGATATTGCGCTGAATATAGGGAGATTCAAGGCTGCGCTGGTTGGGGCGCACACGGAACTGCTCGACGAGCGCCGGGTAGGCGCCGGCCAGGACAAGGGCGGCGATCACGGTGACCGCGACGCCGGTGACCGGCAGGCGCCACGTGCCGCGGAAGGCTGCGACGACGAAGAGGACAGCGACGAGTCCGGAGATGACCGCCAGGATGGAGTGCGCGGGCAACGTCGCGTTGATATCGGAGTACATGGCGCCATGAATGGAGCCGGAGTCCGAGGTGAGCAGCTCGTAGCGGCCCAGCCAGTAGTTCACGCCGATGATAAGCGACAGGCAGGCGGCCATCATGCCGGACTGCAGGCGTGCCTGCTTCGAGGCGTGGGGGCGCGGAGCCAGGCGGATCGTTCCGTACAGGTAGGAGACGATCAGGGCCGCGATGAGGGCGATGGCAGTGACGGTCAGTAGGAAGGACACGAGGACCTTCAGCGCTGGCAGGACGAACACGAAGAACGAGATGTCCAGGCCGAACTGGGGATCAACCTGATCGAAGGAGGAGCGGTTGAGGAACTGGAGGAGCGTCTGCCACTCGGTGGCCAGGCGAGCACCGTTCGTGAAACCGAAGAACAGAGCGACGCCCCAGAACGCGAAACGGCGCACGGGCTCGAGAGCCTTCTGGTAGGCGCGCAGGGAGGCTGAGGCCTGCCCGCGCGTCGAGGATACACGGTGCCGGTACGCGTAGGACATCGAGAAGAAAATGAGTGCTGTCGCCACGATGAAACCGACGACGAACAGGCCGATGTGCGCACCCCACTGGGTGAGGATGACGCGGGTGGCGCTCATCTGGCGGAACCACAGGATCTCGGTCCACACGATCGATGCGCCGTAAATGATCGCACCGATCGCGATCAGGACGCCCAGAGTGATAGCTCCGGGGCCGGGCTTTTGCGTCTTCAGCTTGACGGGTGGGCTATCGGGGTCTCGCGGCGCACGCGCTCCCCCCGGGGGGAAGACCGAAAAATTAAAGCTCACGGCAGTCCTCTCTGTAAAACCGATCAGCTCCGATCCAGTGTAGCCGCGCACATGCACTTACTCGTCTCTGTCTTATTCGCTCTCCGTGAGATTATGGGGTTATGACTGTTGAGATGATGCCGAGTGCGCGCGAGATCGCGCTGGCCAACGTGGTTGTCGATATCGAGAAGGGCGCGGCCCGTGTGGGCTGGGATCACGCCCCGTCCATTTACGCGCTGGTGCCGACGGCTATGCTGCTGGCCGACCCGAATCTGCCCCCCGACATCGCCGAGCAGCTGCGCGCAGGCTGGGATGGGACCGAGGACCACCTGAGCGCGATCATCCAGGAGGACCTGGCTGACGACGACATCGAGCAGGTCCTGGCCCACCTGGCGTGGCCGGAAACAGTGCCGGGTGCGGCGATCACGGTCGAGCGCATCGTCGTTCCGCCGGAGGTCGAGGATGAGGCCCCCGAGGATCCCGACGAGGCCCTGGCCTTCATCTCGAATCACCCCCTGCGCACGGACGTGCGTCTGGCCGTTGGCGTTATGCGTACGGGCGAATCCTGGTGCGCGCTGCGCACCCGCGCCTTCGACTCCGACGACAAGGTCGGGCAGGGATCGGCGCTCGTCCCGGCACTGGTGGACGCCCTGCGCGCGTCCCTCGAGCCGGTGACGGACGAGCAAGCCTGAGAGCAGAGAGAGGCCCCGGCCTCGTCCGGACCAGATGGACGAGGCCGGGGCCCTTTGTCACCCACCTGACGCGAAGCGGTGGGTGGGCTTGAGAGCGCCCCGCGCTACTGGCAGGTCGGCAGGGCGTCCCCGGTGCCGCCGGCGATGGAGCGCACGGCACTCACTGCCTCATCGAGTGTGGACACCGAGGCGACGCGCAAACCGTCGGGGACGTGTCCGACGACCTCGTCGCAGTTCTCGGAGGGAGCGAGGAACCACTGGGCGCCATCGCGGCGTGCACCCCACAGCTTCTGCTGGATGCCCCCGATGGCACCCACGCGCCCGTCGTAGGACATGGTGCCGGTGCCCGCGATAACGTTGCCGCCGGTCATGTCACCGGGGGTGAGACGATCGATGATGCTCAGCGAGAACATCATGCCGGCGCTGGGACCACCCACCCCATCGATGTTGACGGTGATGTCGACGGGAAGGACGGGGTCGACGGAGAGGTAGACACCGAGCTTGGAGCCGCTCTCGGTGGGGGACGCCGCGACCGAGTCGAAGGAGATATCCTGCGTGACTCCGCCTCGCTCAACCGTCAGCGTCATCGTGGAACCGGCCGGAACCGAGCGCATGAGGGCGAAGGGAGTTGCAGCGCTGGTGATCTCGTGACGTACGCCGTCGGGGGTGGTGATCGCGCGGAGGATGTCTCCCTGCTCAACGTTGCCTTCCGCGTTGGATCCCTCGACCGCGCCCTCAATCGTGACCGTAACGGGAACCTGCCACCCGAGATACTCAAGGGCAGCGACCTGGGAGGTCGTCTGCGAGTTGCGCATCATCGCCAGCTGAGCATCGCTCACCTGCTGACGTGTCGTTCCAGCGGGATACACCGACTCGTAGTCCAGGATCTTGCTGTGAGAGTCACAGTAAGCGGCAATGAGCTGCGCGAAGTTTAGGCGAGACTTGGGGTTTCCCGATTCGGACACCGTCACCATGCGCAGCTGCCCCTGCCCTGGCTTCGCGGGTGCGTCGTACGAGCTGGATTGAGGGTCGTCCTGCTGGATCGGTTCCCCCGTCGCGGGGTCGGTTCCCTCGATCTGAAGCATAGGAACGCCCTTGTCGGACCCCAACACGTTAAAGGTCGGGCCCGGGCTGTTGACCACGAAGGGGACGGGGATCCAGAAGAGGATCGCCACCATCGCGAGCGCAGCGAGGACCGCCGTGATGAGCCGCCAGCTGACGATGGGGATACGCCGGGTAGAGTCATCCTCCTGCAGGGGCACCAGCTCGACATTCTCCGAGGTCATCTGCGCATCATTCACCGTGTCATTGTGTCCCACCCGCTCTCCCTACGCACGCGCGCCGCGCGCCACCGCTTCAGCTCTCAGCGTTTTTGCAGAAGATTGTCAGCCCCCGCGAACAACGGGCGGCTAGTCTGTGGGCATGAACGAGTTTGACTCCGGCACCCCGTTTGAGGACTTCTTGCGCTCAATCCTGGGCGAGGAGGCGGCAGCTGAGGCCGCACGCGCCCTGCAGGCTCAGGGTTTCGATCCCGCGAATCTTCCCCCGGAGTTTTCCGATCCCGCACGAATGCGCGCGGCGATGGGCCAGTTCCAGTTCCTCATGAACACGACGGCTGGCCCCGTGAATTGGCGCATGGTGGAGGACAGCGCGAAGCAGGCGGCGTACGCGAGCGGCGACCCCTCCCCCACGGCCGCGGAGGCCGAGGCCGCGCGTCAGGCGATGACGGTTGCGGACCTGTGGCTCGATGCGGTCACCGATTTTGCTTCCGGCCCGGTCACCCGCGACGTGTGGAGCAAGGTCGCGTGGGTCGAGCACACGATTCCGACGTGGAAGCGCATCTGCGAGCCCGTGGCCTTGAACGTGTCGCGCGCCCTGTCCGCCGCTCTGTCAGAGCAGTTCGGATCCGAGGGCCTGGGGGATGCGGCCTCCATGCCGGACGGCATGGCTGCGATGCTCGGTAAGACGCAGGAGATGATGCCGCGACTGTCGGCGATGATGTTCTCCGCGCAGATCGCACGCGCACTGGCGGCCCTGGCCGGCGAGTCGTTCGGCACCTTCGACACGGGCATCCCCCTGTCGGACACGTCGCACGCCGCCCTGCTGCCGCACAACGTCGCGCAGTTCTCCGAGGGGCTCGACATTCCCTTCGACGAGGTCCGTCAGTTTCTCGCTGTTCGCGAGGCGGCACATCGCCGGCTCTTCGCCTCGGTCCCGTGGCTGGAGGGCGACCTGGTGCGCGCGGTCGAGCGCTACGCTTCCCAGATCGCGATCGACACGGAAGCCATCTCCGAGGCGGCACGCTCGGTGGACCCCTCGGATCCGCACTCGGTAGAGTCGGCGCTCAGCGGCGGCGTGTTTGCACTGTCGACGACGCCCGATCAGCGTCGCGCGCTCACCCGCCTGGAGACGATGTTGGCCCTCATCGAGGGCTGGGTTGAGGTCGTGACGGCCCGCGCCACCCTGCCCTACCTGCCCCACGCGGACGCGCTGCGCGAGATGATGCGTCGCCGCCGGGCGTCGGGCGGCCCCGCGGAGGAGATCCTCGGGACCCTCATGGGCCTCAAGATGCGTCCGCGTCAGGCCCGCGGCGCAGCCTCGATCTTTGCGCTGGTGGAGGCCGACGGCGGGCGCGACGCTCGCGAGGCCCTGTGGTCGCACCCGGACATGGTTCCGTCCGAGGCGGAGCTGGCGACGCCGGATACCTTCCTCACGCTGCGCCGTGCTGCTGCCGAAGAGGACGCGGATATCGACGCCGCACTGAACTCACTCCTGGATGGAACGCTCGGCTGGGCGGATGGGTTGGAGCCCGGGGACGAGTCCTCGGCCGGCTCGGATGACGCACCTGAGGACCCTGAAGCGCCCAACCCTCAGGGCGAGACAGACTGATATAGACCGAAGCGATCTGACAAGTTATCCACAGATTTTTCAAAACGCCACAATAGTGATCCATCTCGGTTCATGATGTCTCTAAACGTCACGAACTGAAGGAGACCATCATGAACCTGATGCATCACACGGCGATCCTCTGGCGCGGTCCGGGCAGCGTCCAAATTGGTGGCGACCGCGCCCGACACGTACGCCTCGACGACCTGCACGCAAGCGACCAGCTCTGGCTCGCCAGCCAGGCCCACCCCACTCACATTTCCGATGCTCCCGAGGCTTCCCCCGACCTCCTCGCGGCTCTGGCCGAGGCGGACCTCGTGGATCATCCCGACTGCCGCCCGCTCCTCTCTGTGGGCGTTCTCGGCGCGGTACCCGCCACTCTTCTCGCCCTACGCTCGCTGGTCGACACCCTCGCGCTACGACTCCGCATCGACGCGACCAGCCTGGTTGACGGCGACTGGGATCATGTGTTCGGCGGCGTGTACACGGGCACGCCTCGCTCGCGCGCGGTGCGCCGAGAGCTCGCCTCACTGATCCCACTGCCCAACCTGCATGCCCAGGATTCACCGGACGTCGCCCTCGTGTCAGCAGATCGGGCGCTCGACCCCGGCATCCCCTTCGAGCTGATGGCCGCAGACACGCCTCATCTGCTCATCACGCGCGGGGAGCACTCCTACGAGATCGGGCCGTTCGTGATTCCCGGCTCCACGCCATGCTTCCACTGCATCGAGCACGCGCGCGCCGAGCAGGACCCCTACCATCTGACGCACCTGCGAGAACTCGCCCAGTGGCCACTCGGGACACTCCCCCAGCTGGCACACTTCGCGGCTGCCCTGCGGATTGCGCGCCTGCTGCGCGACTTCGCCTCAGGGGCGCTCACCCCGCACCTATGCGCCGAGATCGCCACCGTCGACGAGGACGGAACCATCACTGTCGAACGAGCGATCGGAGCCCACGAATGCGTCTGCGGTATCAACGGCGTGGCCTGCTAGCTCAGGCCCCTTCGTCGACGATGACCTCTTCGCCACGCACCAGTGCGAGCACCGGGGCTGCAAAGCGTTGCACCTTCACGTCGCCGATGCCGCGAATCACCCGCAGCTGCGTCGTGTTCTTTGGCATGGCCTGGGCGATGTCGCGCAAGGTCTGATCGGTGAACACGGCGAAAGGCGGCACTCCCGCCTGACGTGAGACCTTGAGGCGCCACGCCTTGAGGCGCCCGAAGAGCTCGATCGCCTGGAGTGATGCCTCCTCCTCAAACGCCTGGTTGAGGGCGCGGGCGGAGGCGCGCGCCTTCTTCTTCGGCGCGCCCACTCCCGCTTCCTCGGGCCAAATACCGTCGAGCAGGCGACTACGCTTGCGCTTACCACGCCCGTCCGCACCCCGAGAGCGCGCCCACGACAGGGTCAGCAGGTCGCGAGCACGGGTGACGGCCACGTACAGCAGGCGACGCTCCTCCTCGCGTGCGGCCGCGGTCTTTGCATACGAGATCGGCAGGAGGCCTTCGGCGACGCCAACGAGGAAGACAGCGTCCCATTCGAGGCCCTTGGCGGCGTGAATGGTGGCCAGCTCGACGCCGGACTTATCCGGTTCGACCTGGTAGGCGACGCGTTCGTCGAGTTCGGCGACGAAAGCGGCCAGCGTCTCCGCCTTGCTGTCGTCCGCCCAGCCGACGATCGCGTTCATGTTCGACCAGCGCTCGGAGCCCGCCTGGCCGGAGGGAGCCTCGGGAGCCCATCCGACGCCCGACAGGACGTCGCGCACGATCTCGCCGACGCCGCCTTCGTCGGTGGCGGCTGCGGCTGCGGCCGCGGCCCGCAGGCGCGAGATCGCAGTGCGCACGTCGTCGCGAGCGAAGAAGGGCTTTCCTCCGGCGACGGCCACGGGAATACCGCGCACCCCCAGGGCCTCCTCGAACGCCTGGGACTGGCCATTCGTCCGCATGAGGACAGCGATCGAATGAGGTGCCATACCACCCGCGATGAGGTCGGCGATCGAGGCTGCAACGCCCTCGGCCTCGGCTCGATCGTCGTCGTAGGTGCGGTAGGCGACCTGAGCGCCACCGTCGCGCTGGCTGGACAGGCGCACCGTGCCCTCGCGCTGATTCGAGCGCGCCAGGACGTCGTTCGCCAAGCTCACGACTTGCGGGGTCGAACGGTAGTCGCGAGTCAGCTCGACGATGCGTGCCCCCGGATGCTTGCGCCCAAAGCCCGTCAGGTAATCCGGGGACGCGCCCGTGAACGAGTAGATCGTCTGCGCGACGTCGCCGACGACGCACACGTCGTGGCGCCCACCCAGCCACAGGTCGAGCAGACGCGCCTGGAGGAGGTTGACGTCCTGGAACTCATCGACCACGAAGGAGCGATACTGCTTGCGCACGATGGAGGCGACGTCTGCGCGCTCCTGCAGCATGCCGCACAGGTAGATGAGGATATCTTCAAAGTCGATGACGCCGCGCTCGTTCTTCGCGTCCTCGTACACATCGAGGAGGCGCGCCATGTCGCCCGCATCCAGTCCGGCGGGCACGTCGCGGCGCAGGCGAGCCACTCGCGAGGCGTAGTGCGCGGCGTCGATCATCGACACCTTCGCCCATTCGACCTCGGCCGCGATGTCGCGCACGTTTGTGCGGTCGATCGTGATCCCCAGGCGCGCGGCAGAGGCCGCAACGAGGGAGGCCTTGTGCGGGATGACATCTGGCAGCGGACCGCCCACGACGGTGGGCCAGAAGTGGCGTAGCTGGCGCAGAGCAGCGGAGTGGAAAGTGCGCGCCTGAGCCTTCGGAACCCCCAGCTGTGCCAAACGGTGGCGCATTTCGAAGGCCGCGCGCTGCGTGAAGGTCACGGCGAGCACGTTGGACGGGTCGAAGGCGCCGACGGCCGCCCCGTACGCGATGCGGTACGTGATCGCGCGGGTCTTGCCGGTGCCCGCGCCCGCCAGAACGGCGAGCGGGCCCGCCACCTGCGTGGCGACGGCGCGCTGATCGGGGTCCAGGGCGTCCAGCAGTTCCTCGGGGTTCATGGTCCCCATTGTTCCATCGCCCGCCCTCAGTTGCGTCCCGCGCCGTCCGGCCCGCTCGGCAGGTCGCATCCGTACCATTCACGAAGCAGCGCGTAGGCGATCGAGGCGCGACCGGGGGCGCTAATCTCCCCAGATTCAAGCGCACGCGTCAGCTCGTCGCGGCTGTAGAAGCGCGCCCACTCGATCTCTACGCCGTCCGCCTGTGGGGTCGGGCGCGGACGTGCGGTGCGAGCCCTGTAGCCCATCATCTGCGAACGCCCGAAGGGCCACGGCTGCGTCGCGACGTATGTGGGCGTCTCAATCTCGATACCAACCTCCTCAGCGACCTCGCGGGCAACCGTGACGTCCGGGGATTCCCCGGCCTCGATGTAGCCGGCGATGATCGACACGAAGCCCGGCCGCCACAGCGCGTTGTGTGCCAGGAGCACGCGCCCGTCATGATCCTGGACGAGGACGATGATGGCCGGATCCTGGCGCGGATACTCGAGCCGGTCGCATGTCTCGCATCGCGCGGCCCACCCGCCGGACACCAGCTGCACCTGCGCACCGCAACGCGGACAGAAGCGGTAGTTGTCGTGCCAGCCCGCGAGCGCGAGCGCGGTTAGCGCCAGGGCCGCGTCGTCACCGTCGAGCTGCCACCCGACCGCGCGCAGGTGCTCCCAGCGCCCCCACGCCTCGTCCCGGCTCGTCTCGATCGCGACGGTGGAGCGTCCGCCCGCCACCCCGATGAACGAGGCCGTGGCCCCCTCGAGCGCATGCGTGGCCTCGTTCCCGACCATCCGTCGCAGGACAGGGGCGTCCGAGGACGACGCCTCGGCCTCGTCGAGAAGGACGAAGCCGGACGGGTCGACGACGATGACGTCGGCCTCACCGGCGCGCACCAGGGCAACGGGAGCGACGGATTCGCGCAGTGCGACGGCCGGGTCAACATGACCGCGGACGAGAGGTAGATCAAGACTCATAACTCCACGGTAACGCGGTGGGCTACCCTAGGCAGTATGACAAATACTCCCCTGCGCGCCGATGGGCGCACCCCGTCCCAGCTCCGTCCCGTCTCCATTACCCGCGGTTGGTCGGGTACCGGTGAGGGCTCCGTCCTCATCGAGTTCGGTAACACCCGCGTCCTGTGTGTCGCCTCTTTCACTGAGGGCGTGCCGCGTTGGAAGCGTGACTCCGGCGAGGGCTGGGTGACCGGCGAGTACTCGATGCTCCCGCGCGCCACCGAGCAGCGTTCCTCCCGCGAGTCCGTCAAGGGCAAGGTGGGGGGCCGCACTCAGGAGATCTCGCGCCTCATTGGCCGCTCCCTGCGCGGCATCGTGGATGTGTCCGCGCTCGGCGAGAACACCATCGTCCTGGACTGCGACGTTCTGCGCGCCGACGGCGGCACCCGAACGGCGGCGATCACGGGCGCTTACGTGGCCCTCGCCGACGCGGTGACCTGGGCGAAGGAACAGGGCATCCTCAAGCCCTCCGCCAAGGTCCTCACCGACTCGATCTCCGCGATCTCCGTGGGCGTCATCGACGGCACCCCCATGCTGGACCTGCCGTACGTCGAGGACGTGCGCGCCGAGACTGATATGAACGTCGTGCAGAGCGGCGACGGCCGTTTCATCGAGGTGCAGGGCACCGCCGAGCATGCTCCTTTCAGCCGCGACGAACTCAACGAGCTGCTGGACCTGGCGACGCTGGGCAACGCGCGGCTGGCTGCCGCCCAGAAGCTCGCACTCGAGGCTCCCCTGATGGAGCGCGTCGAGGTGCGCCCGTGAGCGGGCGCCTGGTCTTCGCGACTTCCAACGCGCACAAGGTCAGTGAGCTCGAGGCCATCCTGGCCCCCGCGTGGGAGGGCTTCGAGTCCGGATGCGTGGCACGTATGAGTGATTTCGACGTGGCCTCCCCGATCGAAGACGGCATCAGCTTTGAGGAGAACTCGCTGATCAAGGCCCGTGCGCTGGCTCGCGCGACCGGCCTGGCGGCGATTGCCGACGACTCCGGTATCACGGTGGACGTGCTGGGCGGGTCACCCGGCATCTTCTCCGCGCGCTGGGCTGGCTCCCACGGGGATGACGCGGCGAACCTGCGTCTACTCATCGATCAGCTCTCCGACGTTCCCGACCACCACCGCGGAGCGGCCTTCGTGTCGGCCGCCGTTCTCGTGACCCCCGAGGGGCGCAAGTTCGTCAAGCGCGGCGAGGTGCGCGGCACCTTGACGCGCTCTCCGCGCGGCGAGGGCGGGTTCGGCTACGACCCGATCTTTATCCCCGATGGCTTCGAGGTCACGACTGCACAGATGAGCACCGAGCAGAAGAATGCGATCAGCCATCGCGGCATCGCCTTCCGCGCGCTCATGCCTCACATCGTCGAATACCTGCGCGGCTGAGAATCATCGCAAACACAAATGTGCCGGGCACCCGTAGGTGTCCGGCACTTGTGTGTTGCGCCTTCAGGCACTCCATCAACGGGCGACGAGATTGCCGAAGATGGGGCGGTCCATCGAGAACTGCAGGGGGTTGCGTTGTTGACGCCACCTGCGGTGATGGGTGAGGCGATGAAGGAGTGGTGCGACGAAACGAGACATGGTGTGCTCCTCTTTGAGTACAGTGCGATGGATCTGTCACCGCGTCATACTGACATAGTGCGCCTAATATCCCGTTTTTTCAATCGATGTTTTCTTATTTTTCCGTGAAGCTTTTCTTACGGACTTTCCCTTGGCACACCTTGGAAAACACTTGACCAAAGAGGGTCGCTTCTCTTAATTACTCAGACGGTGGCTACAGTGAGGGGGCGGGACCACGCCCTGCCCCCTCACTTCCCCAATTCAACGAAGAGTCACCGAGCTCGCGCCAATCGCAGACGGCGCGGCAGATAACGGCGCACATCGAAGAAGCGAACCACCTGCATAATGCGGCGCGCGAGGCGGTCGCGCACGCGCCAGATCATATTGCAGCCGACGCCGATGAAGATGGCGTTCGTCAGGAAGGACGGCCACGCGCCAGTGGATGCACATGCGAGGGCCAGCAGGATGCAACTGGAGACATTGAGAGAGTGATAGCGCAGAGAGTCAGGAGCGAAGCGCTTGGAGGAGACCAGGTAGTAGGCGGCGATAGAGGCGGCGGCGCCCATCCAACCGAGGACCGGAATTGCCAGAGATAGGATCGTCATGACTCATATGATGCACCTTCAGCTAGTCAAGCACAATTGAATGGTTCTATAGTTATCCTACAGTTTCGCTTAACGAAGGAGTTCGCGTGGATATCGACCCCCGCCGCCTGCCTTTCCTTCTATCCGTCGCGCGTGAAGGCGGCATCGTTGCCGCTGCCGACATCCTCATGGTCTCGCCCTCGGCAGTGTCCCAGCAGATCCAGAAACTTGAGGAGGAAGTTGGCCTCAAGCTCGTCGAGCGCACCACGTCCGGCGCGATTCTCACCCCGGCAGGCACGATCGTCGCCGAGGCCGGCGAGCGTATCAATGCCGACATCGAAGAAGCCCTTAAGGCGCTGCGCCCCCTCACGGGCCAGGTCACGGGAACGGTCACTATCGGGGCGTTCCTGACGATTTGCCGCTCCACTCTCATTCCCGCACTCCCCGACCTCGCGGACGCCCTGCCCGGCGTCGACCTGCGCATCGAGGAAACCGAAGAGACCCCCGGCATGGCCGCGCTGCGCACCGGCCAGTACGACATCCTCGTCATCGAACGAGACGAGGACCCAGGCCTGGCCCCTCGCGGCTTCACGGACGTACCTTTCCTCGACGAACCCTGGATGCTCGTCACCCCCGACTCCGCTCCCCCAATCGGGTCGATTGAAGACCTCGCGGACCTCACCTGGCTGCGCGTCAATCCGGGCACCAGCGGTGACCACGTCATGCGCCGCATTACGAAGGCGTTCCCGGATACGCGGTGGGCACCCCACCTCTACACGACCTACGAGGCTGCCCGCACCCTCGTGCGCGCCCGCACGGGCTCGACAATCCTTCCGGCCATGGCGCTGGCCGGCGCACACACAGAGGGCATGCGCATCACCCCGCTACCGACGCTGGGGACGCGCAAGATTCTGCTACGCCACAAGAATCACGGGTGGTCCGAGGCGGGCGGCCCCGCTCGCGTGGCCGCATACCTGGCGGAGTGGAAGCGCCACAACGCCTCGTACTCGGCATCCAGCGACTGACTGAGGAGGCACCGTGCCCCGCCCATCGGTGGGGCCGGGATGGCTCAGAGGCTGACCCGCATCCCGGAGGTCGCGAAGTCGAGGGGACCCGACCAGGTCTGTCGCACTTCGGAGGCCACCCGATCACGGGGCGTCCAGGGCTGGATATGCGTCGCGATCATGCGGCCCACTCCGGCTCGCGTGGCGACCTCACCCGCGCGCATGCCGTTCATGTGCATGTCCGGCTCGGTCTCGTCGCTCGTGAAGCCGACCTCGCTGAGGAGCACGTCAACGCCGCGCGCACCCTCGATGATCGTGTCGCACAGGTCGGTATCTCCCGTGTAGAACAGGGACACCATGCGCTCGGGATCCTCCTCGGATGGCCCCTCGATGCGCAGGCCAAAAGCCTCGACCGGATGCAGGGCCCGGTACGGACGGATCGTCATGGGACCGACCCGGTAGGCCTCGCCCAGCTGCATGTGGGTAAAGGCAAATTCAACCTCGTACGCCTCATCGTCTGAGGCGTCCTCGATCTGGCGCACGCGGCGCATCGTCTCAGCGGGTCCATACAGGGGCAGCGCAGATGCGGCCGCTCCCGGACCCCACTTGCGATACACCTGAAGGGAAATGATGTCGCCCATGTGGTCGGCGTGGCAGTGGGACAGTGCGAGCGCGTCGAGCTCGCACGGGCACACGTGCGCCCATAGCGCCCCGAAGGACCCCGGCCCCAGATCGCATACGAGCGAGAACGTCCGCTCTTCCCCCGATCGCGGGTCCAGGCCTCGTGCCTGAACAAGGTAGGACGAGGCGGGCGACTCTGGGCCGGACATCGAACCGGTCGCACCGATGACAGTCAGCTTCACGCGATACCACCACCGGTATTCACGCGGACAACGGAACCCACCTCGGGGCCGAGGAAACGGCGAGCCAAATGCGGGAAAGACTCGGAAGCGCCCGTGGCGAGGAACTGGTGGCTCGGTCCCTCGCCTGTGGGCCACGGGTCATGCAAGAGGCCACGATCCACCAGCTCGTTGTAGGTGACGTTTGCTGTGGCCTCGGAGGAAGTCACAAGCGTAACGCCCTCGCCCATGATGCGACCGATAACGCCAGTGAGCAGCGGGTAGTGCGTGCACCCCAGGATCAGCGTGTCCACGCCCGCTTCCTTCAGCGGCGTCAGATACTCGCGCGCCACGGCCTCGATTTCCTCGCCAGTGGTCACCCCGGCCTCGACGAACTCGACGAAAGCGGGACACGCCTGCTGGCTGACCGTCAGCCCGGGGACGGCTGCGAGCGCGCGCAGGTATGCCTCGGACTGGATGGTGGCCTTCGTTCCGATGACACCCACGTGGCGGTTACGCGTGGCGATGACGCTCTGGCGCGCGGCAGGGGTAATGACCTCGATAACGGGGATTCCTGCATCAATCCAGTAGCGTTCCCGAGCGTCAGCGAGCGCGGCGGCCGTCGCCGTGTTGCACGCGATGACGAGCGCCTTCACGCCGCGCGAGGCCAGCTCGTCGAGGGCGGACAGCGTCAGCGAGCGTACCTGCGCGATAGCTCGCGGGCCGTAAGGCGTGTGCTCGGTGTCGCCCAGGTAGATGATCTCTTCGTCGGGCAGTTTGTCGATGACTGCGCGCGCCACCGTCAGCCCACCTAGGCCCGAGTCGAAAATTCCGATCGGGGCGTTGTTCATGTCTCGACCTTATGCGTTACCGAGGATTATTGACGGCTTCCAGGAGTGAGTCCTGCCACCATGTGATGAGCATATAGATGGCGGCGACGGTTTGCGAGCGCTCCCCCGTCGTCTCACTGAGCGCCAATTCTTCGATGCGCTGCGCATCTTGTTGATCCGATAGGTCCAGCTCACCGGCTAAGCCGAGCCTAATGTCATTGAGAGCACCCAGCCAGGACCACACGGCCTCAGGTTGGATCCTCAGGGTGTCACTCTCACCGTGGACAATGTGGTCAAGATCGCCGACGATGGCGCGCAAACGGACGGACTTGTCTGTGCGCAGAGAATCCTCGGTCAGGGCTCGCAGGCGGCCAGCGTCTTCGTATTCCTCGCTCATCGAGGGCAGCAGCATACGCAGGGTACGCTCGCGGGGTTCGTCTCGGCGATGTTCGATCTCCGTGGCGGCATTCACCATGGACGAGGTCACGGCGTATTCGCCGGGATCATCCAAGACGACGAGAACCTCCGAGGCCAGCTGACGCAGGAGGAGCGCCTCGCCGTCGCTCATCGACGAGGCGTAGACACCGTCTCGAAGAGCGAAGCCTTCCATATCGTCAGTCCCGATCCTCTTCGATGGTGGCGCGCAGACCGTAGGAGTGCATGGCCATGACGTCCGCCTCAATGCGTTCGCGCACGCCCGTGGAGACGGTGGCGCGCCCGCGCGTATGAACGGCCATCATGAGCTCCTCAGCACGAGCGGTGGAATAGCCGAAATACTGGCGAAAAACAGCGCTCACGTAGCTCATGAGGTTGACAGGATCGTCCCACACGACGGCACGCCAACGCGGCACCGCGGTGGGTGCCTCTTGCGCGCGGGACGCGGGTTGGAAGATCGTTGTCATACATCAACACTAAGCCGTATTTGTGTGCCAGGGAAGGAAATTCGCACCCCGGTGACGCGCTTCTCAGGGTAAGCTCACAGTATGCCTGCATCGACATCTACTTCATTGCTAACTGATATGTACGAGCTCACGATGCTCGACGCCGCCCTGAAGGATGGCACCGCGCATCGTCGCTGCACGTTCGAGCTGTTTGGGCGCCGTCTGCCCGCCACGCGCCGCTTCGGCGTTGTCGCCGGCACCGGTCGTATTCTCGAGGCCCTGGAACGCTTCGAGTTCGACGCGGAGCAGATCGATTGGTTGAAAGACCAGGGGATCATCTCCGATGAGGCCGCCCAGTTCCTGGCCTCCTGGCGCTTCACGGGCGACATCTGGGGTTACGCCGAGGGCGAGTGCTACTTCCCCGGCTCTCCCCTGCTGACCGTCGAGGGCACGTTCGCGGACTGTACGCTCCTGGAGACGCTGCTCCTGTCGATCCTCAACCACGATTGCGCGGTTGCTTCGGCCGCCTCGCGTATGACGATCGCTGCCCACGGTCGCCCCTGTATGGACATGGGTGCTCGCCGCGCCCACGAGCGCGCGGCAGTCTCCGCCGCCCGCGCCGCCATCATCGGCGGTTTCCAGGGCACCTCCGACCTTGAGGCCGCCAAGCGCTACGGGATCCGTTGCATCGGTACGGCCGCCCACGCGTTCACGCTCCTGCACGACACCGAGTGCGACGCCTTCGACTCCCAGGTCGCCAAGCTCGGCCCGGCCACGACGCTGCTCGTGGACACCTACGACATCAGGCAGGGCGTCATCAACGCGGTCGAGGCCGCGCGCGCCGCGGGTGGCGAGCTGGGCGCGGTGCGCCTGGATTCGGGCGACCTGGTCGCTGAGGCTTTCAAAGTGCGCGGACAGCTCGACGCGATGGGTGCCACCACCACGAAGATCACGGTGACCTCCGATCTGGACGAGTACGCGATCGCCGCCCTGGGTGCGGCCCCCGTGGACTCCTACGGCGTGGGCACCAGGCTGGTGACGGGCTCGGGTGTGCCGACGGCCGCCCTGGTCTACAAGGTCGTCCAACGCGAGGATGCCAATGGGGCCATCGTGTCGGTGGCCAAGAAGGCCGAGTCGAAGTCCACGGTCGGCGGGCGCAAGGTCGCCGGCCGCCTCATGGGCGAGGACGGCTACGCGACCGAGGAGCTCCTGCTCGTCGGCACGTCCTTCGAGGAGGGCCAGGCTCTGCTGGCCGAGCGCGGCGCCCGCCCGCTGCAGGTCCAGCTGGTCCGCGGCGGCGAGATCAACGCCGAAGCCTGGGGCCCCGAGGCACTGTCCCGCGCCCAGGAGCGCCACCTGCGCGCCCGCAACGAACTGCCCTACCAGGCATGGCGCCTGTCCGAGGGCGAGGTTGCGATCCCAACGCGCTACGAGCAGGTCGACTGACCCTCATCTCTCACTCGACGAAGCACCGGCCTCGTTTCCCTCGATGAGAGGGACGAGGCCGGGGCTCGTTTCGCGTACAGCTCCGTGGGACGCGGGCGAGGCTCAGTGACGGCCGACAAACCACTCGCGCAGCAGGGCGATGCGGGCCTCGATCTGCTCGGTCGTTGCCTGGGCTACCTCGGGGCCGCCGCAGCGCGAGCGAAGGCGCGAGTGAATGGTCGCGTGGGTCTCGCCGGAGCGACGCGACCACGTGGAGACCAGGTGCTGGAGTTCCTTGCGTTTAGCGGCACGCAGCTTGTGGGCGGGGATGCCAGCATTCTCCTCGCGCATCTTCTGCGCGGCGCGGGTCTTCTTCTGGGCGGCGACCTGGTCGGCCTGTCGAGCGCGCAGCAGGGTCGTCACCTGATCGGCGTCCAGCAGGCCGGGAATACCCAGGTATTCCTGCTCTTCCTCGGAGCCGACCTCGGCGCCCGCGCCCCACGCGGCACCGTCGAAGAGGACACCGTCAAACTCGGCGTCCGCGCCCAGGACCTCGAACTGTGAGAGCAGGTCGGAGGATGCTTTCTCTTCGCGGTTGGCGGCCGCAACGAGGGCGTCCTCGGGATTCCACATGTCGTCTTCGCTGGCCTCGTCGTGCTTGGGGCGGTCCAGCGCATGGTCGCGTTCGACCTCCATGCCGCCGGCGAGGGTCAGCAGGGGCACGACGGAGGGGATGAAGACAGTGGCCGTCTCGCCGCGGCGCCGGGCTCGCACGTAGCGGCCGATCGCCTGGGCGAAGAAGAGAGGCGTGGAGGCGTTGGTCGCGTAGACACCGACCGCGAGGCGGGGCACGTCGACGCCCTCGGACACCATGCGCACGGCGACCATCCACTTGTCAGTGGAGTCGGCGAACTCGGAAATGCGGTCGGAGGCGTCCGCATCGTCGGACAGGACGATCGTGGGAGCCTTTCCGGTGATGAGGCGCAGGTGGCGGGCGTAGGCGCGCGCGTGTTCCTGGTTAGAGGCGATGACTAGGCCGCCCGCGTCGGGCACGGCACGCCGCACCTCTTCGAGACGCAGATCGGCGGCTCGCAGGACGGCGGGGATCCACTCGCCCTTGGGGTCCAGCGCGGTACGCCAGGCCTGCTTCATCATGTCCTTGGTGAGAGGCTCGCCCAGGCGGGCGCTGACCTCGTCGCCCGCGCTGGTACGCCAGGCCATCTGCCCCGAGTACGACATGAACAGGACGGGACGCACGACGCCGTCCTTGAGGGCGTCACCATAGCCGTAGGTGTAGTCGGCGCGCGAGCGTCGGATGCCCTCCTCGTCCTCCTCGTAGGTGACGAAGGGGATCGGAGAGGTGTCGGAACGGAAGGGCGTACCCGTCAGAGCCAGGCGGCGCGTCGCGTCCGTGAAGGCCTCGCGTACACCGTCGCCCCACGACAGGGAGTCGCCGGCGTGGTGGATCTCGTCGAGGATGACGAGGGTGCGGTAGGCCCGGATGCGCGCCGCGTGAACGGCCGGGTTGGAGCCAATCTGCGCGTAGGTGACAGCCACGCCATCGAAGTGCGAGCCGGCAACGCCCTGAGAGTTCGTAAAGTCGGGGTCGATGTGGATGCCAAAGCGCGCGGCGCTCGAGGCCCACTGGCCCTTGAGGTGCTCGGTGGGGCACACGACGGTGAGCTTATCGACGATGCCCCGGGCGATCAGCTCGGTCGCAAGCGTCAGGGCGAAGGTCGTCTTACCCGCGCCCGGGGTCGCGACCGCCAGAAAATCACGCGGGGAGGTCGCCATGTAGCGATCCAAGGCAGCGGCCTGCCAGGCGCGCAGCCTACCAACGGGTGCGCGCCGGGTTGTCTCGCTCACTTGTCGGAGCCCTTTCCACCGTCGGAGAAAGGCCAGTTACGCCCGTTCTTTCCCATCGAGTCGCGCAGTTCCTTGCAGGTGGGGCACACCGGGTATTGCGAGGCATCGCGGGTGGGGATCCAGACCTTACCACACAGGGCAACGACAGGCTGCCCCGTCACCATGGACGAGTTCACCTTGTCCTTGCGCACGAAGTGGGCGAAGCGATCGCCGTCCCCGCCGGTGCGCTCTTTGCGGGTCTCGGTACGCTCCAGCAGACCGGTCGAGGACGCGGTGGAGGGACCGGAGGGCGCGGAGGGGCCGGTGGGTTCGTCGAGGGCATTACGCATGAGGACCATTGTACGTGCCCGGGAGTGCTTCTAACGGGTGGCACGCGTGCGCCGCCAGCGAAGAAACGACGCTCACAATATGGCCCCGGCCTCGCTTTCGCGAGGCCAGGGCACAGTCGGATGGGGAACCTATCTCACAGGTGTTCCTTCTCCCAGACCTCCTTGTAGAAGTCCGCGAGCTCGAGCTTGGAGGCGGCGGCCTCGTCGATGAGCACGGTGACGTCGGGGTGGTGCTGGAGGATGGACGCGGGCCAGCGCTGGGTGACGCCGCCCTCAATCATGGCCTTGACCGCGTCGGCCTTGCCTTCACCCGTGGCGATGAAGATGTGGGCGCGCGAGTCCATGATCGTGCCCAGGCCCTGGGTCACGCAGTGCGTGGGAACCTGGTCGATATCACCATCGAAGAAGCGGGCGTTGTCGCGTCGGGTCTGCTCGGTCAGGACACCCACGTGGGTGCGCGACGCGAGGGTGCCGCCGGGCTCGTTGAAGCCGATGTGGCCGTCGCTTCCGATACCGAGGACCTGGATGTCGATGCCGCCGTCGGCCTTGATGGCCTCGTCGTAGGCGACAGCGCCGGCCTCGAGGTCATCGCACCAGCCGTCGGGGCCGTGCGCCGCACCCTCGGGCATGTCGACGAGGTCGACGAGGTTGCGGTGGATGAAGTTCGCGTACCCCTCGTAGTGGTCGCGGGGCAGGCCCACGTACTCGTCGAGGTTGTAGGAGCGAACCTGGGCAAAGGAGATCTGACCTGCCTCGTAGCGACGCACGAGCTCTGCGTAGAGCTTGAGCGGCGAGGAGCCGGTGGCCAGGCCGAGCACGAAATTCGGCTTAGCGCGGTACACCTCGAGGATGCGGTCCGCTGCGAGGGATGCGATCTGATCTTCGTCGTTGAAAATTCCAATTCTCATGTGTTTAACCTTACACCTCTGATGTCGATTTGTCAGACGAATCGATGATGTTTTGGTGAAACTTGTGAGCTGGGTTATCCATGCAGGGCAGCGACGATTCGCTCGACCTCCGCCCGATCGGTTCCCGATGTTCCGGGGGCGCGCATGTGGACCTCTCGCGCTCCCGAGGCAGCCACGACCTTGGCGACGTTATGAGCGCGCAGGCCACCCGACACCAGGATGATGATGTCGTCTCCCACGCGCTCGACGAGGCGGGCGAGGACGTCCGGCTGAGCGACGGCAGGATCCCCGCCCGTCGTCAGCACGCGGTCGTACCCGAGTTCCATGAGCACGTCGAGGCCCCGGTCCTGATCCACGACCTGGTCGAAGCCACGGTGGAAGGTCAGCGGCGCATCCTCGGCCGTATCCCGCAGGCGCGCGGCCGCGTTCACGTCGATCTGCCCATCGCGCGTAATGACGCCGACGACGAAGCCGAGGCGCACAGGCGCTCCCCGACCGATCGCCGAGAGGGTCACGATATCGGAGGCGATACGGTCGACCTCTTCGCGCGTGTGGACGAAGTCCCCGGGGCGCGGGCGCACGAGCACCTGAACGCCTCCGGCGGGCGCCACCTCAAGGGCGGCAGCCACCTCGTCGAATGCGGGGGTCAGGCCACCGCACGACAGGTCGGTGCAGATCTCGATGCGATCCGCTCCCCCGTCGCGCGCACGGCGCACGCCCACGGCATCTTCCACACAAATCTCTACAGTCGTCACGGCTGCCACCTCTCATAGCACCTCGAGCCACCCACCCGGGCAGCAAGGATCGCGGCACCCCAGCGGCCGCCCGCTCCCCCGAGGGAGGCGCGGACGATCTCGGGAGCGTCACGGAATGTCAGCATCGAGGCCAACTCCGCGCGTAGCGGCGCCAGCAAGTTCTCCCCTGCGTGCGACAGACCGCCGCCGATGATGATGCGCTCGACATCGACGGCGAGCGTCATGTGGGTCAGCGACAGGGCGAGCGCGCGCACAGCCGTCTCCCATACGTCGGTCGCCACGGGATCCGTACCGATGCCTGCTTCGATAGCCTTCGCACCGATATCCTCGCCGGTCGCCTGCTCGTAGCGCCTCGCGATGCCCTTCGCGGAGGCGTAGACCTCCAGGCAGCCGCGCGATCCGCAGCGGCAGGATTCGCCGCCGGGGAAGACGGGCGCGTGCCCGACTTCGCCGGCGCTAAACGTCGCGCCACTCCACAGGTTGTCCCCGAGCATGAGGGCCACGGAGATGCCGGTGCCGATAGGCATCATGAGGAAGGAGGAGGCTCCGCGGCCCGCGCCGAGGAGTCCCTCGGCCAGGCCGGCGGCGCGCCCGTCGTGCATGAGCGCGGCGGGTACGCCCGTGGCTTCCTCGACCGCGCGAGCCAGCTGGACGCCGCGCAGCTCGAGGTTCGCCGCGTACACGACGGTCCCCGTCGCCTCATCGACAAGGCCGGGGCAAATCAGGCCGAAACCAACCAGTCCCAGATAGGCACTCGCCAGGCGCGCGCCGATTCGTCCCACCTGAGTGGCCACGGCCTCGCGGTCGGTTGGCTCGTTTCCCTGGGTAAGGGTTGTACCTGCCTCGTCGACGATCATCCACTTGATGGAGGTGCCGCCGATGTCGATGCCTGCAAATACCGGGCCCGGGGAATCCTTGACGGCGCTCATGGTACGACGACCTGTGCATGCAGATCGGGATCTGCCATATCCGGATCGAAGGGGAACATCGGGCGCTCAATCTTGTGGTGACCGAGGCGGATGAGGTCCTGGTCGACGCCGCCGGGGGTCAGCGCCATGAGCCAGCCCTTCTGGGTCTCGTACAGGTCGGGCTCGAGGTAACCGATCTTGACGACGACGACGTCGGCGGTGGTGATGTCCACGCCGAGCAGCTCGAACTGGCTGTACATCGTGTACTGGTTGCGGTTCGTCGTGATGATGAAGCGCAGGCCACCCGTGCGCAGCAGCGCGGTGTGGCCACCCATCGGGTCGTTGGCGAGGGCCTCGATCGTGGCGCGAACGCTCAGCGGCCCGGGCTCGCGGGTGTCGATGTGTCCGCCGACCTCGAGGTCGACCTCGGCGCCAACGCCGGCCTCCCATGCGACGGCGGCCGCGGCGGGATCAATGATCGAGGCGTAGACGACGTCGAGCGTCACCTCCTGGACGGGCTTCCACTTCAGCAGGGCCGCGAGCGCGACCGTCACGTCGTCGGCACCGCCGGCACCCGGGTTGTCGCCGGAGTCGGAGATGAAGAAGGGCTTGGGGCCCT
>CAUVIG010000006.1:0-24642 GCA_963551745.1 uncultured Actinomyces sp. | reverse complement strand
GGCTCTCCGCTTTCTTCGATCTCATCCACCAGGATCCAGTGGTCTCGCAGGTCAAGCTGATCGCGGAGCCGTGGGACGTGGGTGCGGACGGCTACCAGGTCGGAGGCTTCCCTCCCCTGTGGTCCGAGTGGAACGGCAGGTATCGCGACACTGTGCGCGACTTCTGGCGAGGAGAGTTCTCCTCGCTCCCCGACTTCGCCTCGCGTCTGGCCGGTTCTTCCGACCTCTATGGGACGACGGGCCGCAAGCCCATGGCATCCATCAACTTCGTCATCGCCCACGACGGGTTCACACTGCGCGACCTCGTGACCTACAACGAGAAGCACAACGAGGCGAACCTCGAGGGCGGCGCGGACGGCGCAAACGACAACCGTTCGTGGAACTGCGGCGTCGAGGGCAACACGGATGACGAGGAGATCATCGAGCTACGCTACCGCCAGCAGCGCAACTTCCTGACGACCCTCATGTTCTCCCAGGGCGTGCCGATGATCGCCCACGGCGACGAGCTGGGCCGCACCCAGCGAGGCAACAACAACGTGTACTGCCAGGACAATGAGCTCTCGTGGATCAACTGGGATCTGGATGAGCACGACTACAATCTCCTGCGTTTCACCCGCCACCTCATTCACCTGCGCCGCGATCACCCAGTGATGCGCCGCCGGCGTTTCCTGGAGGGGCCCGCGCGCCGCGGCGGCGAGTCCGAGCTCGGTGAAATCGAGTGGTTCACTCCCGCCGGTACGCACATGACGGAGGAGGAATGGAACCAGCCGTGGGCGCGCTCGACGATGGTCTTCTACAACGGTGATGCCATCCGCGAACCCGACGCGAACGGACGCCGTATCCTCGACGACGATTTCCTACTGCTGCTCAACGCCGCTCCGGAGGCGGTCGACTTCACGCTCCCGGACGCGAAGTATGGACACATCTGGCACACCGTCGTCGACACGGCAGGTGACGATGATCGCGACGCGTACCACTCGGGCGACATCGTGCACGTTGGACCGCGCACATCGTTCATCCTGCGCAACCCCCGCGGTCTATAATCACCGGAGCGACATCAACCGTGACGAGGCACGCGTACCCGCTACTTATCGACATGAAGGCTGGCGGCGCGTCTGGACCAAAAGGCGCATGGACACCCGTACGATTTGATTTGTGAATGAAAACGCGGTGCCCGAGGAGTTTATGCGGGCTCTGCTGTCCCTGCGACAGGCGGACCACCTGGCGCACATACTCCTCGAGGAGGTTCCCCCGCCTCGTCGTTTGGCGCCCTTCACGGCGGCGCTCGCGATGCGAACCACGGACGAGGACGAGGCCGGACAGCCCCTGTCGACTGGTCGTATGGTCATCCTGCACGACCCCGTGGAGCAGATCGGCTGGAACGGCACGTTCCGAGTCGTCTGTCAGCTGCGCGCGCAAGTCGATGCCGAGATGATCGGCGACCCGCTGCTGTCAGAGGGCGTGTGGGGCTGGATGCTCGATTGCCTGGACACGGCTGGTGCTGGTCTCCACGACTTGACCGGAACGGTGACCCGCGAGATGAGCGAGGCCTTCGGTGGTCTTGAACTGCGAGGATCGTCTCTGTTCGTCGATGTGCGCGCATCGTGGACGCCCAACAGTGAGTATCTTGGTGAGCATCTGTCCGGCTGGGCGGATGTCATGCGTCGGACGGCAGGGATCGTTCCCACCCGTCATCTTGAAGGAGTCTGAGTGCTGGTCAACAATGGCGGCGGTTTGCCGCAGGGCGATACGGATAATCCGGAGCTCATCGCGCAACCACGTGGGGGAACCCCCTCCGTCATTGATACCCAGAAAGATCTTGAGGCTGCGGCCCGCGCGCTGAGCGCTGGTTCGACCCCAATCGCCCTGGATGTCGAGCGTGCTCAGGGATTCCGCTACGGCTCCGATCCTTACCTCGTGCAGATTCGCCGCGAGGACGTCGGCACCTTCCTCATCGATACGCACGCGCTGCCGGACCTGTCCGTGCTGCAGCCGGGCGTGGAGGACGTGTGGCTGCTGCATGATTGTTTGCAGGACCTGCCGAATCTGCGCCAGGTTGGCCTGCGTCCCTCCGCTCTCTTCGACACGGAGATCGCCGCTCGCCTCATTGGGCTGGAACGTTTCGGTCTGGCTGCCGTCGCCGAGCAGGTGCTTGGCCTGGGCCTCGTCAAGGATCACCAGGCCTCGGATTGGTCGGTGCGTCCCCTGCCAAAGGAGTGGCTGCGCTACGCCGCCCTCGACGTTGAACTGCTGACGGAACTCTACTACCGCCTCTCAAAGCGGCTCGATGAGATGGGTCGTTGGGAGTGGGCGCAGCAGGAGTTCGCCTATGCCCTGTCGGTGACCCCTCCCGGCCCGAAGCCCGATCGTTGGCGTTCCGTGCCCGGCGCAGGCAAGATCCGTTCCCGCCGCGGCCTCGCGGTCCTGAAGGCGCTGTGGGAGACGCGCGAGTCGATCGCCCAGCGTATCGACCTGAGCCCCGGCCGCCTCGTGCGCAACGCCGCCCTCGTGCGCGCGGCATCGAATCCTCCGCGCAACAAGCGCGCGCTCATGAGCATCAGTGAGTTCCGCTCCCCCGTCGCTCGCCAGTACGAGGACGAGTGGATGCGTGCGCTTGCCAGCGTGGCCGCCATGACGGAGGACGAACTGCCTCCCAAGCGCAAGTCCGTGCAGCCGGGTTCGATCCCGGAACCGCGCCACTGGAATCGCATTGACGAGGCCTCGGCCGCGCGCCTGGGAACGGTACGTAACGCGGTCGCTTCCGTCGCGTCGAGTCTCGGACTCGCGCCTGAGGTCGTGCTCGCACCCCAGGTGCAGCGATACCTCGCGTGGGCTCCACTGGATCTGTCACGTCCGTCGGGCGACGAGGTCGAGGAGCGCATGGTCAATCGCGGCTCGCGCGACTGGCAGATCGATCTGACGCTCGACCCGATTTGCGACGCTCTCGGCGTCTGATCCGCTCGTTTTAGCGATCGTTGATCCGCTCGACAAGCTCGCGGGCCGCGCGCTCGATGCCGTCGGCGTCGAAGCCGAACTGCGCAATCAGCTCGTCGCGGTCGCCATGGTCGGGGAATCCCTGCGGCACTCCCAGGCAGCGCACGGGCACGCCCGCCTCGGCGACCGCGTCACGCAGCGACCAGCCGAAACCACCCTGAACGATGCCGTCCTCGACGCTCACGACACAGTCGTAGTCCCGTGTCAACGTTGCAAGCTCGGGACAGACGGGGATCATCCACTGCGGGTCCGCGACCGTGACGCTGATGCCGTCGACCGACAGGCGGCGCGCAGCCTCAATCGCGTCGGGCGCGCACGCGCCAGTGCCCACGATGAGCACCCGAGCGGCTGAATCCACCACTGCCTCGTCAAAAAGAATGTCCACTCCCCCGACGCTGCGCAGCGCCGGCATGGGCTCGGGCAGCGATCCCTTGCGGTATCGGATGACGGTGGGAGCGTCATCGACGTCGAGTGCCTCGCGCAGGCGTGCACGCAGCGTCTCCTCGTCGCGGGGCGCCGCCAGGCGCAGGCCCGGGATCATCGAGCACATCGCGATGTCCCACACGCCGTTATGCGAGGCTCCGTCCGCGCCCGTCACGCCCGCGCGGTCTAACACAAAAGTGACACCCGCGCGGTGAAGGGCGACGTCCATGAGAAGCTGGTCAAAGCCACGGTTGAGGAAGGTCGCGTACAGCGCCACGACGGGGTGAGCGCCCTGGTAGGCCATGCCGGCGGCGGAGGCGACGGCCTCGGCCTCGGCGATGCCGACGTCGATCACACGACCCGGGTAGGCCTCGTGCATGGGGCCAAGGCCCACGGGACGCATCATCGCGGCCGTAATGCCGACGATGTCATCGCGCGTGGCGGCCTGAGCGCAGATCTCGTCGGCGAAGACACCCGTCCACCCAAAGCGCTCGGGCGCCACCGGGAGACCGGTCTCGGGGTGAATCGGGCCGACCGCGTGGAAGCGGTCAGCGATGTCTTCCTCAGCCGGCGTGTAACCGCGGCCCTTTTCGGTGATCATGTGGACGAGGACCGGTTCTTCGAGGGACCGGCCGCGACGCAGCGCGGTCTCGACCGCCGCAATATCGTGTCCATTCACGGGACCGATGTATTTCAGGCCCAGATCCTCGAACATGACCTGGGGCATCAGCGCGTCCTTGATGCCCGACTTCAGGCCGTGTAGTGCGTCGTAGGCCGCGCGTCCCGGCGTGCCGTGGCTCAGCAGATGCTGTTTGCCCCACGCCAAAGCCTTCTCATATCTGGCGGAGGTGCGCAGCGCATCCAGGTGGGCAGCGAGACCGCCGATCGTCGGCGCATAGGAACGACCATTGTCGTTGACGATAATCATGATGCGACGATTCTTCGCCGTCGTGATGTTATTGAGTGCCTCCCACGCGAGGCCGCCGGTCAGCGCGCCATCACCGATCACGCCCACGGTCCACGTGCGATCCCCCTGGCGATGCTTCTCACGCGAGATACCATCGACCCACGCGATCGACGCCGACGCGTGCGAGGACTCGACGACGTCATGCTCGGATTCACTGCGCGACGGGTATCCGGACAGGCCTCCCGGGCAGCGCAGCGACGAGAAATCCTGACGCCCAGTGAGGAGCTTGTGCACGTACGCCTGGTGGCCCGTGTCAAAAATGATCGTGTCCTGCGGGGAGCGGAACACCCTGTGCAGCCCGATCGTCAGCTCGACGACGCCCAGATTCGGGCCCAGGTGCCCGCCCGTGCGTGACACGTTGTCAATCAGGAACCCGCGAATTTCCGCCGCCAATTCGTCCAGCTGCTCGCGTTCCAGGCGACGCAGCTCCCGCGGTGAGCTGCAGCGCGACAACAGGTCGCGTGACTCTCGTGTTCCAGACATGAGAACCAGTGTAGTTGCCCAAGCGTCTCATCTACAGATCAAAGAACGTGTCAGGCATGTTCGACCCGCGCAGGCGACAAGCGCGCGCACTAAGATAGGTGGTGTTGGCTCGCCGTACCGCTTAAGGAGGCACTATGTCCGTCACCGTCGCACCCCACGGCCTGTGGAAGTCCCCGATTTCGGGTGATTCCTTCACTGCCCGTTCGGTCACGCTCTCTCAGGTTCGCGTCGACGGACCCGACACCTACTGGGTCGAGGGACATCCGCGTCAGGGCGGACGCGGGACGCTGCTGCGCCGTCGCGGTACGGGGGAAACGGGCGAGGTTTTGCCTCTCATCGATGGTTCCCGCCTGCCCGATGTCGGCACGCGCGTTCACGAGTACGGCGGCAAGGCATACGCCGTTCACCACGGCGTCATCGTGTTCTCCGATCAGACCGACGGCCGCGTCTACGCCTTTGATACGGCCGACCCGCGCCGCGTCGTACGCCCCCTGACGACTCTGTCGAAGGTCCGCTACGGCGACTTCTGGATCGCCGACGTGCGCGACCTCGTGTACGCGGTAGCCGAGGACCACTCTGCCCCGGGCGAGCCCGTCAACAAGATCGTCGCGATTCCTCTCGATGGCTCCGCCGCCCGCGACAACAGCGCGATTGTCACAGTCTTCGAGGGCACCGACTTCGCTCAGGCGCCGGCGGTCTCCCCCGACGGAACGAAGATCGCCTGGATCACATGGAACCACCCGAACATGCCGTGGACGTACTCGCAGCTGCGCGTGGCATCCCTGACCTTCGAGGGCACCATCGATCAGGAGGTCGTCCTGGTGGATCGCCCGGGCGTGTGCGTTTACGAGCCGCGCTGGACGCTCGACGGCGATCTCATCCACGTGGATGATTCCTCCGGCTGGGCGAACCTGTACCGCACCCAGGGCTTCGTGTGGCAGGAGGGCGAGGACCCGAACACCTGGATCTCGCGTCTGCGCACTCGCGCGCTCCACCCGGGACCCCACGCGTTCTCCCACCCGCACTGGAAGCTGGGCCTGCACTCCTACGACAACTACGACAACGACTACCTCGTGTGCTCGTGGGCCGAGGACCAGGTCTGGCACATCGGCACGATTCGCATTGACAACGGTATGGCCGAGGAGTGGGCGACCGGCTGGTGGCCCATCGGTAACGTCGCCGCTGCGGATGGCCGCGTCGTCTTCCTCGCGGATTCCGCGACGCACGCTCCCGCGATCATCGAGGTGTCGCGCGGCAAGACCAAGGTGCTGCGTCCCTCGTCGGAGGCCGAAGTGCCCACCGCCCTCGTCTCTACGGCTGAGATGCTCACCTGGAAGACCTCGGACGGCGAGGAGGCTCACGGCTTCTACTACGCGCCCGTGAACCCCGAGTTCGCCGCCCCCGAGGGCGATCTACCCCCGCTCATCGTCAACGTGCACGGTGGACCGACCGAAGCAGCCCGACCCGGCCTGCAGGTTCCCTTCCAGTACTGGACCAGCCGTGGCTTCGCCGTCCTTGATGTGAACTTCCGCGGGTCGACGTCCTTCGGCCGGCCCTACCGTGAGCGCATCAACGGCAACTGGGGCGTCATGGACGTTCAGGACTGCGTCGACGGCGCCCAGTACCTCATCGACCTGGGTCGCGTCGACCCCAAGAGGATCGCGATCCGCGGCCGTTCCTCCGGCGGTTTCACCGTGCTCAACGCGCTTGCGTCCTCCGACGTGTTTACCGCCGGCGCGTCGTTCTCGGGCATCGCCGACCTGGTGAAGCTGAAGGAAACCAGCCACAAGTTCGAGTCGCACTACGACGGAATCCTTCTTGGCACCGACGACACCGCCGACCCGGTGTGGGCGCAGCGCTCGCCTCTCAACCATGTTGGTGAGATTAAGGCGCCGCTCATAGTCCTGCAGGGCACCGACGACCCGGTCGTTCCCGCCTCGCAGGCCCAGGAGATGTACGAGGCACTGCGCGCCAACGGCAACGCTGTCGCCCTCAAGCTCTACCAGGGAGAGGGACACCGCTTCCGCTCGGCTATCAACATCAAGGATGCGTGGCAGTCGGAGCTGGCCTTCTACAGGACCGTCTGGGGTATCGCCACTGACGTCCCCATTCACGTGGAGATCGCAAACCTGTGATGCCCCTGAATCAGTCCCCGCAGCGCCAGGAACCGGCTGCGGGGACTCGCTTGCGCGTCGGCCACACGGTCGCCGCGCATCGTTCCTTGCTCGGCGTGGCCGCCGCACTCGTTGGCGCGATCGTCGGCGCGGCAGCCGTTGTCTTCAACCTCGCGATTCGCGCGTGGACGTGGGTGTCCACCGGCTTCAACGAGTACACGACCCACATCGGCCAGTCGCACGGCGTGTGGGGGTGGGCGCCGTGGCTCTTCCTACTCCTCTCCCCCGCGGTCGCCGGCCTGCTGTACGGGCCACTCATCCAGCGCTTCGCACCCTCCGCGAAGGGCCATGGCATCCCCGAGGTGATGCTCGCGGTACGCCGGAAGGGTGGGCGCATCCCGGGGCGCGTCGCCATCGTCAAAATCGTGGCCTCGGCCCTGACGATTGGCTCAGGCGGATCGGCGGGACGCGAGGGGCCGATCGTGCAGGTGGGCGCGTCGCTGGGATCCACCATCGCGTCGTGGCTACGCATGCCCGTATCCCGCGTGGTCCTGTTGGCCTCGTGCGGGTCAGGGGCCGGCATTGCGGCCACGTTCCACGCTCCCCTCGCGGGCGCGGTGTTCGCCCTCGAGGTCATCCTCGTTGAGTTCACGGCCGAGACCTTCGGCTTCGTCGTGCTCTCAGCCGTGACCTCCTCGATGGTCGCGCGCATCCTGCAGGGCGACGAGATGGTCATTCGCGTGGCCGACAACCTGACGTTCACGTCGATGTCGGACATCTGGTGGGTGGTGCTTCTCGGCCTCGTCGCCGGCCTGTGCGGCCTCGGTTTCTCCAAGCTCCTGTACGCCTCGGAGGACGCGATCGACTGGCTGTGGGCGCGCACGCACCTGCCCGAGTGGGCGCGCCCGGGCGTGCTCGGCCTCGCTCTCGGCGCTGCCCTCGTCACTTTCCCGTACATGTTTGGCTCGGGCTATCCGCTCGAGGAGGAGGCGATCGCGGGGAACTACTCGATCGCCTTCCTGCTTGCCCTCATGCTGGGCCGCGCTGTGTTCACGTCGTTCACGATTGGCATGGGCGGTTCGGGCGGCGTCTTCGCACCCACGCTGTTTATCGGCGCGATGGCGGGAGCCGCCTTCGGAGACATCGTTTCTCCCCTGTCTGATTCGCCCGTCGGCGTGTTTGCCGTGGTGGGCATGGGCGCCGCCTTCGCGGGTGCCGCGCGCGCCCCGATGACGGCGGTCCTCATCATCGTGGAGATGACCGGCCAGTTCTCGCTGATCCTGCCGATGATGCTCGCGGTCGTCATCGCGACGGGCACCTCGCGTTTCCTGAGCCGCGCGACGATCTACACGGAGAAACTGCGCCGCCGCGGTGACGTCCTCGACGACCCGGTCGAGGGCACGTTGCTCGGCACTCGCGCGGCGTCCGAGTGGATGACGCAGGCTCCCGAGAAGCTCTCATGCCGGGCGAGCGCCGCGTCAGCGATTGCTGCCCTGCGCCGCACGAAGGAGACGGTGCTGCCCGTCGTGAACGAGGACCGGCGCTTCGTCGGCCTCGTGTCCTCGTTGCGTCTGGCCGAGCTCACGCAGGAGGATGGATCGCTGGACGCCCCCCTGTCTGATTTGCCTCTCATCGACGAGGCCGTGGACGCCTCCGCTCCCCCATCCGAGGTTCTCGGGGCGCTGCGGCGCACAGGTCTGCAGTCGCTACCTGTCGTGGATGAGGAACGACGTGTCGTCGGCTGGGTGTCCGAGCGCGACCTGGTGGATCGCATGTACCGCGATCAGCGCCGGGCGATCGAGGCCCGCGCGCAGACATCGTGGGGCTCGCGCATGCAGGAGCGCAGGAGGAGCCGCTAGCGGCGAAGGACCGATACCGTCTCCACGTGGTGTGTGTGCGGGAAGAGATCCCACGCCTGCAGTGACTCAAGCTCATATCCGGCCTCGGTGAGGGCACGCAAGTCACGTGCGCCCGCTGCCGGGTCGCAGGACACGAGGACGACGCGAGGGGCACCCGTGGCCGCGATCGCCTCGCACACCTCGGCTCCCGCACCGGCGCGCGGCGGATCGGCCACGACAACGTCCGGCACGGCACCCAGCTGGCCCGACAGGTCGACGACCCCCTCGCGATCAACGTTTCCGGCGAAAGCGTCCACCCAGTCGAAGGCTGCGAGGTTCTCACCGGCATCACGCACGGCACCCTCGTCGCCCTCAAGCGTCACGACGCGCCCCGACTCGCCGACGGCGCGGGCGATCGGCACGGAGAACAGGCCCGCGCCCGAGTACAGCTCCATGACCGCGCGCCCAGCCCCGGCCTCGCCGGCGCCAAACGCCGCAGCCAGCACCGCATTCGCGAGCACCTCAGCGCCACGCGCGTGCGTCTGCCAGAAACCCGAGGGGCGCACGTAGTACGACTCCACGCCGGAGCCGACCGGCACGTTCCAGCGCAGCACATCGGCGTCGATACGCACGCCATCGGCGGCGTACGTGTCCTCGCCGATCAGGACGACGGGATCACCACCGGAAGGGGCCACCGCTCGCACTCGGTCACCGGGCTTCCACAGGCGACGCCACGGCGTGCCCTCATCGAACAGTCCGAGCTCGCGGATCGCGGGCACAGCAAGCGGCATATCCTCGAGCGCGATCACGCGGCGACCGCGGAACTCGTGCATGCCGGCGCAACCATCCGCGTCGATGACGACGTCAATACGAGAGCGGCGACCGGTCAGCGAATCGCCCGGGTCCTCATCCCCCGGCGCAGGAGCAACACGCACTCCCCCGAGGGCGTCCACGGCCTCGGCCAGGGCCTCGCCGCCCACGCGGCGCAGCTGCCCGGCAATCACGCGGGACTTCCAGTCACGCTGAGCGGCCGGGGTCAGGTGCGCGAGCTCCCCGCCACCGACGCCTCCCGGCCCAGCCTGAGGCCAGACGGACTCGACGCGTTCGACCGAGGCCTCGACGACCTCGATGGCATCCGCCCACGCGAGCTTCTTCTGGACGGCGGTCACCCGCGCACGGACGACCTCACCGGGTGCCGCGTGGCGCACGAAGACGACGCGCCCGCTCTCGTCGCGGGCGACGCACGCGCCACCGTGGGCAGGCTCGCCAACGCTCAGCTGGAGGATCTCGCCGATCCCCTCACGCTGCTGCGTGGGCGCGGGACGGCGGCGCGGGGAGGGACGACGACGGGATGGGCGGGGGCTCATGCGTTCTCCTCGGGAGGGCTATCAGTGCGGGCGGTGCCGGGCTGCTCGGTACGGGGCTGCGCTTCGTCTGAAGACGGAACGACGCGCGAGAACGGGTCGTTGACGCGCTGACGGCCTTCCACGATGTCGTCTTCGCCCAGCTGCCAGGGCACGATCGTGATGACCACGCCGGGCACGCCCAGGAGCGCAGCCCGCAGACGCAGGGCCGACTGGTTGTGTACGAAGTTCTCCCACCAGTGGGTGACGAGGAACTGCGGCATGTAGACCACGAGCATCTCGGTGGGCATCGCGCGACGGCGCGCGCGCACGTACTGCAGGATCACCGAGGAGATGTCGCGGTAGGGCGCGGACAGGAGCGTCAGCGGCACGGGAACGCCTGAGGCCTTCCACTGGCTAAGGATCTTGTTCTCTTCCTCGTCGTCGGCGACAACGGAAACGAGCTCAATCGACGTCGGCGAGGACGCGCGAGCCGCCGCGATCGCTCGCATGGCGGGGCGCGACAGGGAAGACACAAGGACCAGGGCACGCACGCGGGTCGGCAGGGCGCGGCGCGCGTTCCAGTCATCCACGCGCAGCTGCGAGCTGATCGTCTCGTAGTGGTGGTGGATCGAAATCTGGAGCCCAAACACGATCGCGATCATCAGCAGGGTGATCCACGCACCGTGCGTGAACTTCGTGGCCAAGACAATGATGAGCACGAGGCCGGTCATCATAAAGCCGACGATGTTGACGGCGCGCGAGCGCAGGACGGCCATGCGTTCCTGGCCGGACTGGCGCGAGCGCAGCTGCCGGTTCCAGTGCTTGATCATGCCCAGCTGCGAGAGCGTGAAGGAGATAAAGACACCGACGACGTAGAGCTGGATGAGGCGCGTCGTCTGCGCGTCGAAGCCGACGATCAGCGCGATCGCGGCGACGGTCAGGACAACGATGCCATTCGAGTACGACAGGCGGTCGCCGCGGCGCACCATCTGGTGGGGCAGGAAGGAATCGCGCGACAGGACTGATGCCAGCGTCGGGAAGCCGTTGAACGCCGTGTTGCCCGCGAGCACCAGGATGAAGCCGGTGACGACGGTGATGAGGATGAAGAGGATCGATCCCTGACCAAACACTGCGGAGGCGATCTGCGAGATCGCCGGGTCGATCGGCGTGTTGTCCGGGACGGGCGCGCCCTGGTAGGTCAGCTGGGTCGCAGCGTCGTCGACGATCTTCACGCCCGTGGCGCGCGCCAGCACGAGGATCGAGATCATCATTGAGGCGGCGATCAGACCGAGTAGCGCGAGCGTGGTCGCAGCGTTGCGGGACTTGGGGCGGCGGAACATCGGCACGCCGTTGGAGATAGCCTCGACGCCGGTGAGCGCGGCACAACCCGAGGAGAACGCGCGCATGAGCAGGAAAGCCCCCGCGAGCCCTGCCAGGCCGTCCGCGTGGCCGGGAGCAATCACGAGGTCATAGGCGGCGGTGGGCGACTGACCGAGGTGTCCCGTCGCCATCTTCGCGAAACCGACGACGACCATGAGACCGATGGCGGCCATGTACAGGTAGGTGGGCACGGCGAACGCGCTACCGGCCTCGCGCGTGCCGCGCAGGTTCAGGGTGGCCAGGATGACGACGAGCGCAACCGCGATCGGCACCTCGTAGCCGAGGAGGGCCGGGACGGCCGTCGTGATGTAGTTGGCACCCGATGAAATAGAGACCGCGACCGTCAGGATGTAGTCGACCAGGAGTGCCGAGGCCACGAGCAGACCCCAGGGACGGCCCAGGTTCGTGGTGACGACCTCGTAATCACCACCGCCCGACGGGTAGGCGTGCACCGTCTGACGATACGACGCGACCACGACCGCAAGCACGATCGCGACGACGACGCCCACCCACACGGACTGAAGCGCGGCCATCGAACCGGCGAGCGCGAGGGTGAGGAGGACTTCGTCCGGCGCATAGGCAACGGACGACAGCGCGTCCGACGCGAAGATCGGCAGGGCGATTCGTTTGGGGAGAAGCTGGTGGCCCATCGCGTCCGATCGCATCGGGCGTCCGATGAGCACGCGCTTTACGTAGGCCAACAAGTTCGTCACGAATATTAAGCGTAGTCCACCAAGCCTGCCAGTGGCAGCACCGAAGCACACGCATGGCTATTACGCGATGACCGGAGTACTTTGGTACTCGTGCACTTTGTAATCATGGGTTGCGGGCGCGTCGGCGCTCGCCTGGCATCGACGTTGGACGCCGCGGGCCATTCCGTGGCGGTTATTGACCAGGATTCCAAGGCTTTCTCTCGCCTCTCTCCGGACTTTTCAGGTCGTCGCGTGACGGGCGTGGGCATGGACCGCGACTGCTTGCGTCAAGCGAACATTAAGGACGCGTACGCGTTTGCGGCCGTCTCGTCAGGTGATAACTCGAACATTATTGCCGCGCGCGTCGCACGTGAGGTCTTCCACGTCGAGCACGTCGTCGCACGCATCTACGACCCGACACGCGCCTACCTCTACGAGCGTCTCGGCATCCCGACGGTCGCTTCCGTGCAGCGCACCGCAGAGTCGGTGCTGCGTCGCATGTTGCCACCGGACGCGTCACTCATCTGGTCGCATCCGACGGGCGCCGTCGGCCTCGTCAACGCGACCCCTTCCCCCGGCTGGTACGGCCTGAGCTTCCAAGTTATCGAGGGGCTCACGGGCTGCCGCGTCGTCTTCACGTCGCGCTTGGGATCCATCCGGACCGCATCGCCGGATCTGGTGGTCCAGGAGCACGATCAGCTGTATTTCGCAATCAACGGGACCGATACCGCGCAGCTGCGAGACCAGCTGGCTAACCCGCCCAAGACGGAGGTGTGAGCATGAAAATTGTGATTGCTGGAGCCGGATCGGTGGGTCGCAGCGTCGCCCTGGAGCTGCTCGCTCACGGCCACGACATTACCCTGATCGACAACATGCCCGAGAAGCTGCGCATTTCGTCCGTGGCAGACGCCGACTGGGTGCTCGCCGACGCGTGCTCGCCCGATGCTCTGCACGACGCGGGAGTGGACGAGGCCGACGTGATGGTCGCCGCGACCGGTGACGACAAGGCGAACCTCGTCATCTCCCTACTGGCCAAGACCGAGTTCGCGGTCCCCCGCGTCGTCGCGCGCCTGAACAACCCGAAGAACGAGTGGCTGTTCGATCAGGCGTGGGGCGTGGACGTTTCCGTGTCGACGCCGCGCATCATGACCTCTCTCGTCGAAGAGGCGGTGTCGGTGGGCGTTCCAGTGCGTCTGTTTTCCTTCAACACGGCCGCCGTGTCGATGCACGCGCTCATCCTGCCGGAGGATTCCCCGGTTGTGGGCAAGCGCGTCCATTCCCTGCAGCTGCCGGCCCGTTCAGTCCTCGCCGCACTCCTGCGCGACGGTCGTCCGATCACGCCGAGCGCCGACGACGTGTTCGAGGCCTCCGATGAGCTGCTGCTCCTCGTGCCCGATGCGGACGCCGCTGAGCTGGAGGACCTGCGTCAGCGGGACGCGTCCCCCATCTCGGAGGACTCCGAGGACGAGGACAGCGAGGAGTAATCCTTCAGCTTCCACCAGGTGGCCCAGGCTCCCAGCGCAAAGAGCGGGAGTCCGAGCGCCAGCTTGGCGACGCCGAGAGCCGCAACCTGGCCCGTGAGCCACAGGGGGGCCTGCACGGCGACACGTAGGGCAAAGATTCCCGCCCACATCCACGTGATCGCGGTGCAGCTGCGGCGCACGGACGCGTAGACGGGGTCGCACTGCCAGCCCTTTGGCAGGCCGGTCAGCGGACCATAGAACTGGGCGACAAGACTCCGGCGACACATGACGGACAGAGCGAAGGCAAGAGCCATGACCCCGTTCGTGGCGATGCCCCAGACAAAGTAGTTTTCTCCCCGCCCGGTCGCCGCCGCGAAGATAACGCCGATGGCGACTCCGAAGAGGCCGGAGAGGGCCTGCTGGATTCCCTGGCGTTGAACGAGGCGAATCACGCAGGCAAGCAATGCGACGGCTAAGGCCGCAATGAGCGTGGGCACGAGGGCACGCGTGGCCACAAAAACAATGATGAAGAGCAGTCCGGGCGCGGTGGCTTCGATGACGCCGCGCGTGCCGCCGAGGGCTCGTGACCAGGAGAATTCCTCAGAGGTGGCCTGATCCATCCAGCGAGGAGTTGGCATCAGCCCTCCCCCGCGATCACCCGGTACAGCGGGTTGATGATGACGAGGCGTTCGCCCACGCGGCCAACGGTTCCTTCGACCTCAAGTCGCTGGCCGACGCTCAGTCCGGGGATGGAGGATCGTCCGGGCCAGCGCAGTTCGAGCGTGTCGGTACCGTCGTAGAGGGTCGCGACGAGGACGCGCGGGGCCCCCTCCTCGGGCGGATACGTCATGCCCAATAGCGTGCCGAACACGAGCGCGTGAGATCGGTCGACCACGTCGCGGATCGGCGTGACGCCGCGGGCTGCGCGCGCCGAGTCCTCGTCAAGGGCAGCGTCCAGGGAACGCGTGTCCTTGTCGAGGCCGAGCGCGGCGCCGACCTGAGCGAACCACGAGGCCATGTCAGGCTTCCTGAGCGCCCGCGGGCAGGTGCACGGGCAGAAGCTCCAGGCGCGTGCGCGGGAGGTCGTCGCGGCGCACGACGATGCGGTCGATGACGTTTTCGATGTCGGTGCCGGCTTCCGCAGTGGCTGCAGCCGGGCCGAGGATGTCGATGCGCGCGAACCAGCGATCGCCTTCACGGCCGATGATACGCATGCGCGAGGTCGCGGAGCGGCCGTCGGGCATCTGCATCGGCATGTCGACGAGCAGCTCGTTGCCGTAACGCGTCGGGTAGTCGGCAACCTTGGCACCCTGATCTTCGAAGCCCTTGCGGATTTCTTCGCGCAGCTCCTCCCACACACCGCCGGAGCGGGGTGCGGCTGCGACGCTCATCTGGATGCCCGAGCTACCGAGCACGACGAGGATCTGCAGGACGGTCGTGCCGTCGTCTGCGACCTGGGTGCGTAGCTGCATGCCTTGAACTGCGGGGAACAGGATGGACCCCATGTCGACGTAGCCGTCGGTGGTGTCGACCTCCTCGTAGTTACGCGGGCCGGGTTCGCTCCAAATCGCAGCGTCTTCGTCGCTCAGGCGAGGCAGTGTCTCGACCTCTTCGATCTCGTCTTCGACAGTCTTCTTCTTGCGTCCGAACATCGTCCTACCTCACATCGCGCACTCGGTGCACACGGGGGCGCCGTTGGCGTCCACGTGGTCGAGCTGCGACGCGTGGTGCACGAGGAAGCACTGCGAGCAGGTGAATTCGTCTTCCTGGCGGGGAACGACGTGGACCGTCAGTTCCTCCTTTGACAGGTCCGCGCCGGGAAGCTCGAAATTCTCAGCCGCCTCGTTTTCGTCTTCTTCGATCTCGGCGGAGCCGGCGTCGTTGCGACGGGACTTCAGCTCTTCGATCGAGTCCTCTGCGACCTCGTCTTCGTTCTTGCGCGGCGCATCGTAATCGGTTGCCATGGTTCTCCCCTTTCGCCTCTCGAGCCGGTTTGCGCGAGTGGTCTATGCGCAGGGAGGATAACACTTGTGAGAGTAATGTGCCATCGTATGTGTGACACGCGCCCAGCTACGCGACATTCTGAGCATTATTTGAGACGATTCGACCTAGATGTTTGAGGAGGAAGTGATGATTGAGCTCGAATTGCTCGGGACCAGCGCCGATGGCGAGTCCCTGGTGCTCACCGATGCCCAGGGTGAACGCTATTCGGTGTTGATTTCCGATGAGCTCCGCGGCGCGACGCGCCGTGATCGTCCGCGAGTGGAGCTGGCGCCCGCTCGTCCCACGCTTGCTCCTCGCGACATTCAGGCTCTCCTGCGCGCTGGCGCGACCCCGGCGGAGATCGCGTCGCAGCATGGCATGGAGGTCAGCGCGGTTGAGCGTTTTGAGGCTCCCGTGCAGGCCGAGAAAGATTATGCGCTGACGCGCGCCCGCACCGTTCGTATTGGCGACGGTGGCCCCACGATGGGTGACCTCGTTCTGGATCGACTGGCGGCACGCGGCGTCGACCCGTCGTCTCTGGAGTGGACCGCAACACGCGAGGCCGGGGAGCCCTGGCAGATCATCGTGACCTTCGTGCAGGGCGCGGCCGAGCACGCCGCCCACTGGCACCTGTCGAACTCCGGCTCGCTTGAGGCGATTGACCAGGAGGCTCAGTGGCTGACCGAGCAGGTTTCCACCTCCCCGACGGCCTCTATCTTCACTCCCATGCCGCGCACCGCCCCTGCTCCTGTCGTCGACCCCGGAGCTGAGGACCTGCGTAACCGCGAGGCCATCATCGACCAGCTCAACGCCGTGCGCGGTAAGCGCCAGCAGATTGACCTGGACCTGGACGATGAGGTCGACGAGGAGGCCGAGTACCTGGCAGCCATCGCCGGCGAGGGGGAGGCTACCACGACGGAGCCCGACACGTCGACGGGCCCGATTTCCGCGCGCATCTATTCGCTCGCGTCGGCGCGCACCAAGGCGGAGGCACCGTCCGAACCCGCCGAGGACACGCTGTTCCCCGCGACCGGCCAGATCCCGTCTGCCCGTCCGACGCCGACGGGTGCCATCCCGGTGGCGTCCCGCTCCCCCAAGACCGAGGCCCCGGCCTCGCCGGGTGTCCTTCCCTGGCTCTCCGAGGCCCCGACGTCCGCCGGCGAGGACAAGGGCGACGAGCCGAAGGCCGAGGAGCAGGCGACCCCCGCGATCCCGATGAAGGCCGTGTCGGCGCCCGATTCCGCTGATTCCGCTCCTGCCGAGGCCGTGGAGAGCGCCACCGGGTCCGTTCCCGCTCAGGGAGTGACGGGTTCGAGAATGGCGCGCACGTCCTCGAAGAAGACCCGTCGGTCGGTCCCCAGCTGGGACGAAATTCTCTTCGGCTCGAAGTCCTAAACCATGCAGACGTCTTCTTAAGACAGGACGATAACGGGGATGCGCATTTCAGTCGGGGTGAGCGAGCCGTGGACGCCCGGCATCGCAATCGCCGAAGCGCTCTGAGTCCGCGAATCCACGATGCCGCCGTTTGCGCGGGCGAGGACCAGCAGGTCGCCAATGATCGATGCGCCGTCTCCGGGGCCGATGAGCGCGCTCATCTGGTCGCGCGAGAGGATCCAGGCGCTCTCACCCAGGGTGTCGCGCCAGCGCGCCTCAACGTCGGCAGCGTGACCCTCCTGCGCGTGCACGTGCACGGCTCGCGTCTCGCCGGCGACGATGCGCACGCCCTCGCGCAGAGCGGGCGTCGCGGCAACGTCCACGAGGGCGGAGTGCTCCACGTTGATCATGCCGTGGTCCGCCGTCATGACGGCTCGCACGCCCGCGGGCAGGCCACGCAGCAGCGCAGACAGCCCCGCGTCGAATTCTTCGAGGCAACCGATCCACGCGTCCGATCCGACACCGGAGCTGTGGCCGGCGTGGTCGATCTCGGACCAGTAGAGGTAGACGATGGGAGTGCCGGCGCGCAGCTCGCGCAGGGCAGCGCTCACGCGGTCGCTGAGCGACTCGGCGGGCACGTGGCGCGCTCCCCGCAGCGCTGCGCCCGTCAGCCCGGAACCGGCAAAGCGCGCGGGCGAGATGACGGCCGAGGACACGTCCGCTGCAGCCAGGCGCTCGAAGTAGGTAGGCGTGGGCTGCCACTCGGTGGGCGCAGGCCCGCCCTCCATGGCGAGCAGGTTCATGACGCCGCCGCCGTAGGCGACCGAGAAGCCCACCATGTTGGTGGAGCCGGGGCACGCACCCGTTCCGAAAGCCGTGATGGCCGCGGCCGTCGTCGAGGGGACGACCGTGTGGATGGAGCGAATGTCGTTCCTCACGCGGCGCAGTGTCGGCGTGTGCCCCAGGTGATCCAGGATCAGCTCGTACCCGAGTCCGTCCACGAGGACGAGGAGCACCTGCTCAGCCCCGGCTTCGATCCCGAGGGCGTCGGCCGCCTGCGCTGAGGCGCCGGGCAGGGCGGAATCGATCGATGCGAGGGCGCCAGCGATGACGTCCGTGATGACCGGATCCCCCGCGCCGGGCAGGTCAGCTCCAGGCAGGTCCAGCGTCAGTTCGCGCTCACTCACTGCGGGTTCCCATCAGGCACGCAAGGTGATCGACGAAAACCATGGCCTCGTCGAGGGCGTCCTGCCCATCGGCGGCCGCGGAGATACGGAAAGTCATGTCGTCGGGGAAGGACGTGCCCGTCAGGCCATGATCGGCGATGCAATTCGGGTCGTCGCAGCGGGCGGGCTCGAGCTCAAGGCGGCGCGCGCCCTTCAGGTCCAGCGCGATCGTCATTTCGGACAGTCCGCTCGCGTTCTCGGGATCCGTGTACACCTCCATCGTGGAGTACCCGGCGATGTCGCCGACGCGGTGCACGGCCGTCGCGATCGTCGCAGAGCCACCGTCAATCTCATCGACGTGCAGCTGAACGATAGCGCGGTCCGTCAGCGAGGCGACCGTCAGGTGCCGAAAAACCGATCCGCGGTCGAAACCCGTATCCACCTGGCACAGCGTCGCCAGCGGCTCTGCGGCGCCCAGAGCGCGGCGCAGCGCACGCTGCACGGCTTTGGGGTAGAAGCCCCCACGTTCGATACGGGTCCATGTGTCCATGCCCCAATTGTGCCCCGAAGCGGCGCGCCAGTCGAAATGAGCGCCAAGCCGCGCAATAATTGCGCGTATGGCTAAGAAGGACCAGATCGTCGACATCCCTGAGAAGGACGAGAACATCACTGAGATCGACGTGTCCGATGAGATGCGTGGGTCCTTCCTGGAGTATGCCGTCTCGGTGATCTACGCTCGCGCGCTCCCCGACGCGCGCGACGGCCTCAAGCCCGTGCAGCGCCGCATCCTGTTCCAGATGGATCAGATGGGCCTGCGCCCCGACAAGGGACACGTGAAGTCCCAGCGCGTCGTCGGCGAGGTCATGGGTAAGCTCCACCCGCACGGCGATTCCGCGATTTACGAGGCCCTGGTGCGCCTCGCGCAGCCCTTCAACCTGCGCGTTCCGCTGGTCGATGGACACGGTAACTTCGGCTCTCTGGACGATGGCCCGGCCGCCGCGCGTTACACCGAGGCGCGCATGGCGCCCGCCGCGCTGGACCTGGTGACGGGCCTGGACGAGGACACGGTCGACTTCATCCCCAACTACGACAACCAGTTCATGCAGCCGGACGTCCTGCCGGCCGCATTCCCGCAGCTGCTTGTCAACGGTGCCTCGGGCATCGCCGTGGGCATGGCGACGAACATCGCCCCGCACAACCTCTCGGAGACGATCGCGGGTGCCATTCACCTGCTCGATAACCCTTCGGCGTCCGTCGCCGACCTCATGCGTTACATCCCGGGTCCCGACCTGCCCGAGGGCGGCGTCATCGTCGGCCTCGAGGGCATCAAGGAGGCCTACGAGACGGGTCGAGGCGCGTTCAAGACCCGCGCGAAGGTCCAGATTGAGCGCGTGACCGCCCGCAAGATGGGCATCATCGTCACGCAGCTGCCCTACATGGTGGGCCCCGAAAAGGTCATCGAAAAGATCAAGGAAAACGCGAACGCGGGACGCCTCAAGGGCATTTCCTCGGTCCAAAACCTCACCGACCGCATCCACGGCCTGCGCCTGGTCATCGAGGTGAAGAACGGTTTCAATCCTGAGGCCGTGCTCCAGCAGCTCTACCAGCGCACGCCGCTCGAGGATTCCTTCTCGATCAACGCCGTGGCGCTCGTGGGCGGTCAGCCGCGCACGCTGGGTCTCAAGGAGATGCTGCAGGTCTTCTTGGACCACCGCGTGGACGTCACGACACGTCGTAGCCGCTTCCGACTGAAGAAGTGCGAGGATCGCCTGCACCTGGTCGAGGGCCTGCTCATCGCGATCCTGGACATCGACGACGTCATCGCGATCATTCGTTCCTCCGACGACGCGGAGGTCGCGCGCGAGCGCCTCATGACGGCCTTCGACCTATCCGAGGCCCAGGCCACCTACATCCTCGAGCTGCGCCTGCGCCGCCTCACGAAGTTCTCACGCATCGAGCTGGAGACCGAGCGCGACGAGCTGATGGCGAAGATCGCATCGCTGCGCGAGATCCTGGAGGATCCGGAGCTGCTGCGCGCGCTCGTCAAGAAGGAGCTGCGCGAGGTCTCGGATCGCCTGGGCACGCCGCGTCGCACGCTGCTGCTGGCCTCGACGGGCACGCCCGTGGGCGCGGCGGCCGCCGACGATGCCGCGCTCGCGGCCCTGCCGTCGGTGTCGCGTTCCGGTAAGGGCCTGGACCTGCAGATCCCGGACGACCCGTGCGTCGTGGTTCTGTCCTCCTCGGGCGCTCTCGCGCGCGTCGAAGGCGGGGATCCCCTGGAGCCCGGTCCGCGCGCCGCGTCGGACGGCTGGCGCGTGCAGCTGCCGTCGACGGCGCGCTCGCAGGTGGCCGTGGTGACGGAGGACGGCGGCGCTCACCGTATCGACGTCGTGGACTTGCCGGCGCTCCCCCGCTTTGAGACGGGCTTGTCGCTCGCCGGCGCCATGCCGTCCTCGCTGCTGCTGCACACGGATGTTCCCGCCGTGGGTCTGCTCGATCCCGAGGGCACCGACGTGGTCGCGATGGGCACGGCTCGCGGCACGGTCAAGCGCCTGCGACCGGACGTGCTGCAGCGCGACGAGTGGGAGGTCATCGCCCTGGAGGACGGCGACCGTCTGGTGGGCTTCGATCGGTGCTCGGACGAGGCGGACCTGGTGTTTATTTCGTCGGACGCGCAGCTGCTGCGCACCCCCGCAGCTAAGGTGCGCCCGCAGGGTCGCACGGCCGGTGGCATGGCTGGCGTGAAGCTGAACCCCGGAGCCGAGGCCCTGGGCTTCTGGGTGGTCGAGGCTCCCATTGATGCTGTGGTGGTGACTGTGGCCGCTGCGCTGGGCGCGCTGCCGGGCACGGGCCAGACGACGGTGAAGGTGACGCCGTTCGAATGCTACCCGGCTAAGGGCCGAGGTGGCCAGGGCGTACGCTGTCAGCGCTTCCTGCGCGGCGAGGATCGACTCGATATCGCGTGGGTCGGCACAAAGCCTGCGCGGGCCGCGTCCGCGGATGGTTCGCCCATTGATCTGCCCGCCGAGGACGAACGCCGCGACGGATCGGGCGTTCCGATCACCTTCGCGATCGCGTCGATCGGCTGACGCGCCCTCCTAGTCATGATGGTGGGGTGGCCGGGAGTAATCCCGGCCACCCCACCACTATGTCAGCTTCTGTGTCGCACCTATTTGGCGTGATAGCGGGGGCTGGTTCCCAGGTGCGTGGGAACCGTGACCATCGGATCGGCGATCAAGGATTCATCAAAGCCTCTGTAGGCATACGAGTTGTCGTTGACGATCTGCAGGGGGTTAACGACGCCGTCCGCATACTGCTGGACTTCGTCGGGTGTCGGGCTCGATCCATTCCCCTTGTCGGCGAGAGGGTTCACGTCGGGCAGCGTCGTGGGATCCGTATTGAGGATTGCCCCCGGATCGATGCCGCCGTATCCGGTGTACTGATTCCAGGTGTGGTCTGGGTTGAGGCCCGTCTTCACGATGAGCTGGAGCAGCTGATTGGATGTCGCATTCGGCCACTTCTGGCGGGCGAGCGCGAGGACACCGGCGACGATGGGCGCGGATACTGAGGTACCCGACACCTGTTTAATCTGTCCTGTATCGTAATCATGTACAGACAGCGGCCCTCCAACCGCTGTTGTTGTCACACCTTGTCCCCACGAGGAATAGTCCTGGCGATTACCGTCAATTCCGATGGAAGCAACACCTACGACGCCAGACCATTGCGACAACGAGGTCGCATTATCATCAGCGCCACCATTACCCGCAGAAGCGGTGATGATATTTCCTTGCGCAATGGACCGTGCGATTGCCCATTTGAGAGTATCTTCGTGAGAGGTACTGGATGACGAAACATTAATAATTTGCGCACCGTCATTCATGGCTGCGTTAAGCAACCACGCATAACCGTATTTCAAATGCTTACCCTCATCCACGCAATCGGACGATGGCTGGTCCCCGTCTTGTTTAGAACCAGTCCGATACGTCAAAAGTGTTACTTCTGGTGCAACGCCATAGCTTCCAGAGACCAAAACTGAGGCCACTGAAGTACCGTGGCTTTTTGATGCAAGCGACGAGTCGATCGTACAGATCTCTCGTTCTTGAATTGATGCGCCCGTAAGTTCTGCTGCCCCCGTCTCAACAGGCCCATCAATCATCGCGATCGTTACGCCTTTACCCGTATACCCCTTCGCCCTGGCCTGATCGAGGTGGTAGTACGCGAAGTACGGCTGGTCCGCCGCGGTGATCGCATTGTCTGCCTGGGCTGGAGTGGTTGGGAGCGTCGTGACGCCAGCGGCGATGACGAGAGCGGCAACCGAAGCTCCCCACGTGCGCCTACTCTGACGAGGCGCTCGGCTCGGCTTTACCATTGGCGCGGATCCCATCCATCGTCCTTTCGCGGGGCGGGGCTCAAGTCCTTATCCGACCCGTAGGTCTGCGACATCGGATTCACGTAGCTCTCGGGCAGTTCATCTCCATCATCGTCAAAGCGGAAGGGCGTGTACTTACGACGCGCCGACTTCTTCTTATCGTCCTTACCACCAGCTCCGCCGGCACCTGCTCCTCCCATGAAGCCACCGGCACCGCGAGCACTCCCCTGGCCAGCGCCTCCCGAGGCCGATACCCTAGCTGCGGAGCTACCGGGGGCCGCGGTCGTGCCATTCGCACCGCCCCCTGCCCCGCCGGCCGCAGGAGCCTTGTACGTTCCGTATCCCGGTCCGGAGTAGGATCCCGCGCGAAGGGAAGCTGTTCCCGAAAGACCACTACCAGAAGCACCGGAAGCGCCCGCACGGCCCAATGCGTTCAGTCCGCCAGCCCCGAGGCGCGAGGCGGAACCCATCCCCAGAGCGCCTGCTCCAAGAACGCCGGCACCTCCCATACGGGCCGCAAGCGCCGACTCGCTGCCAGGACCCCCGTTCACGTTCCACAGGGGGTGGTATCGGTCAACGGGTGGCGCGGGCGTGTATCCTCCCACCGTTCCGTTGGCGTGCCGATCACCATTGACCCGGGTATGCAGCAGGTCCATTCCCATGAGATCCTGCGGGTCGGTAACGGGATTGAGGCGCGAACCAACTTCTCCCTCGGTGATGTATTCGTTCGGGATTCGAGGTGACGACATGACGCGACCGCTCACCGGTCCACCCTCGTCATAGCCATCCGAGTAGAGCCCGGAGCCCGTACCGCGCAGGTCGGAACGCCCGTAGTCGCTGTCGCGATCACCGGGATACACGCCCGGAGCGTGCGGAGAGACGTTCAGGTATCCATTTTCAATGTCGTTACGAACCGAAGGAATCGAGGGTCCTTGCCCGGGCCACTGATGTACGCCTGGATCATCAAGCTGCTGTGTCTGAGCGGAAATACCATCCGCCAGCCCCTGCATCGTGTTGTTTGCTCGCTCCAGAATGTCCGTCGCCGCGACCTCCCGCTGCGCATTGGCCTGGGCGATAAGCGCCTGGAAGTAGGCATCGGCCGACACCGCGAGTGTGTTGATCGGTGCGCCGAACGGCCCGAGGTACTTCATCACAGGAATCGCCACGTGCGTCGCGTCGGCAAGCTTCTGCAAATTGGAGTCAATAAGAGTGGGCGACAGCTGCTGCGCCTCCTCACGAATATGCGTCATGGCACGCCGCGCCTCGACGTAGTACTCCATCGCGGTATTGTGGTTTTCCTTGATTCCCTGGACCTGCTTCATCGTCGTATCGGTCCACGCATCAATCTGATCACCGGTCTCACCCGTGAACCCCTGGTAGGAGCGCATATGGTGCGTGACGTAATTTGCCTCATTCAGGCCGCACACAATCGTATTGTGTTCATTGTCCGAGGCATCGAGAGCAGAGGCACTCTCGATCGCGGCGACCAAGCGCATGAGTCGGTCGTACATGGGGCTATCAACCATGATGGTTCCTCTCCTTCTCAGACCTCAGACGGCGCATTCTGCGTGGGACTCGTACCGGCACCGGAGCCGCTACCACCTGAACCCGCGGTCGTCGCACCGTGAGCGTTGCCAGACGACGTTGTTCCCCCGCCCGCAATCTGCGAGGGCGCCTGCGTCGCAGGGGATGAGGTTGCCCCCGCCGGCTGCGGATCCATCGACGCAAGGATGCGGGCGAGCTCATCGGTATTGCCCTGCTCGGCAGCTTCAAAAGCGCTCACAGCTGCATCGACGTCACCATCAAATTTCTGGAAACGAACCATCTGGTTGGAGACGACTTCCTTCTCGGTTCTCAGATACGAGATCAACGAGCGGCGCATCGCCTGGAAGCCCTCCTCTTCAGACCAATACTCCGCCTTCTGAGCATCGATCAATCGACTGATTGCCTGAGAGGAGTCAGTGAGCGATTGCCCCCCCTTCTCCATATCTCCGCTGGCAGATTCTAGGGGTGGTTGCAACGCGTGTTATGCCCGGAGCAGCAGTTCGAG
>CAUVIG010000005.1:0-26186 GCA_963551745.1 uncultured Actinomyces sp. | reverse complement strand
GCGCACAGCCATCAACCTGTTCGCTGGGGGGCGCCCCGTGGGGCCGCCCCTCCAGCGCTACGCTCGACTCTGCCCAAGAATCAGAGCGCTAGAGCGTTTCTACACGCACGGTCAGCTACCACACACTACCAACAGGCATCACAATTACCCTCTCAAATCACGCGCAAGCTCTGACTCGTGACTGCCATTCAGACATCCTCACATCCATCACCGCTTCCGATTGGTATTCTCGCGCAATTTCCTTGCTTTACTCGGAAACCTCTACTTTGCTTCCACTGTATCCATCAATACTCACAGAGGAGTCCCCATGAAGCAGCGCATCGCCGCCACCATGCTCATCGCCCTTCTTCCGCTCAGCCTCGCGGCATGCGGCGGCCAGAAGTCCGACAGCACATCCACCACCCCCTCCGCCGAGGCAAGCACGAGCGCGGCAGCCCCCACCCAGGCAGCCCCCGCTTCCTCCGACGAGTCCACGGCCGACGCTTGCATGAAGCTGGCCGCCCCCATGGCCGAGGCCGCGTCCACGATTTCCGAGGCCAGCCAGCAGGTCACGACCGACCCCCAGAAGGCCGTGGAGGAATGGCAGGCCCTCACCAACGCCTACAAGTCGGCATCCAGCTCCATCTCGAACGCTGACGTGAAGAACGCCGTCGACGACCTCGCCAAGGATGCTCAGGCTGTGACCGATCAGATCAAGGCCGTCTACATCGAGAACGACCTCAGCAAGCTCGCCGAATACACGAACGCGATCCAGAACATGAGCTCGCACCAGGAGACGCTCACCAACCTGTGCAACGCAAACAAGTGAACAACCACTAACTCACGAGTAACGCAGGAGGGGCGGCACATCGGGCCGCCCCTCCACTCTCAACGCCCGCACGCGGGCGCATACATCTAACGCTGCTCGTCAGTTCGCGTTGCACACCGTCTCGAGCGACGACATCGACGTCGTGAAGGTCGTGTACAGATCCATAGCCTCAGTCATCTGGTCTGCCGAAGGCTCACTTCCCACCGTCTTGGCGAAATCGGCGAGAGCCTGAGCGCTATCGCCCGCAGCCACCGCAGCAGCCTTCACATCCGTGTTGGTAATGTCGTCAGACTTCAGGACAGTCGCAACGTTGGTCATGCCCTGGATCATGTCTTCCGTGTTGCTCGGATCCAGGCCATCAATTGCCTTGACGGCCTTGTCATTGATGATCTTGCAGGCAGCCTGCTTGGACTGCCCACCACAGGCGGCCAAGCTCAGGGGCAGCAGTGCAACGAGGGCGGCCGTCAGAAGACGCTTTTTCATGAGGGTTACTCCTTCGTGTACTTGTGATGGGTACCCGCGAATCATATCGCATTTTCACCCCATTAATTTCCTCGCATTCAACGAACATTCGTGCATTATTGACACAATCCACTGCACGAATCACGTACGAGCGTGATGGCCACACCACTCAATACGAGGAGGGGCAACCCCTGAGCACCCGCGAGGAGGGGGCAACCCCTGCGGGCCACCCCCTCATCGTCATCTACTCAGTTGAGAACCGGACGCGGGGATCAGTGCTCGCCCCGCCCCGGCCTCGTCCATTTAGGCCTGTCCACCATTCTTCCAGCGACGGAAGAACATCGCCAGCAGCGCGCCGGACAGGTTGTGCCACACGGAGAACACGGCTGCCGGGAGCGCGGTTTCCGGAGTGGCGGCGAAGTGAGTCTTCGCCAGCGTCGCGGCCAGCGCCGAGTTCTGCATGCCGACCTCGATCGCCGTCGTGCGCGCTGCCTTGTCGGAGCCACGACCCACGCGTCCGGCCAGGTAGCCGAAGAGGTAGCCCAGCAGGTTGTGGCAGATGACCACCGCGATGATAAGGGCGCCGGAGGTCAGGATCTTGTTGACCGATCCAGACACGACGACCAGCAGCACGTAGCAGATACCAAACACGGAAATCCAGGGGAGAATCGGCAGGATCTTCTCCACAAACTTGCTCGCGACGAAGCGCACGATGAAGCCGCCCAGGACGGGGGCGAGAACCATCAGCAGGATGTTCTTCGCCATCGCCGCACCATCAACCGGCATGCGATTGCCCACCAGCCAGGCGGTGAGCAGCGGCGTCATGAGGGGCGCAAGCAGCGTTGAGATCGAGGTCATGGTGACCGACAGGGCGACGTCCGCCTTCGCCAGGTAGGAGATCACGTTCGAGGCCGTACCGCCGGGCGCGCAACCGACGAGGATGACGCCGACCGCGACCGCGTCGGGCAGGCGGAACACGTAGCACAGAGCCCAACCGACGAGGGGCATGATCAGGTACTGGGCGACAACACCCACGAGCACGGGCAGCGGACGCTTGACGATGAGCCCAAAGTCGGGCAGCGTCAGGGTCAGGCCCATGCCGAACATAATGACGCCGAGCGCCCAGTTCACACCGGGAGCCAGCGGCTTGAAGGTGTCGGGCGTGATCATGGCAATCGCGAAGGCCGCCAGGATCAGCAGCGGGAAGACCGTGACGGCAATGCGCGCGCTACGGTCTTCGGAAGAAAGGACGGGGGATTGAGTTGTCACTGTGTCAGATGTGGACATGCCTCCCATATTTCACTGATTGTTGAATTAATCCACTTCAGTCTCACGTTGTGAACCTCCCAGTATTGAGCCCCACAGGCGAACTTCACTAAGCTAAGGCTATGCACAGTGCAGCGCCGCAGACTCACACAACGCCCGAACGCACCCCGGGTAAATCCCACGACCGCGCCACAGGTCGCCCAGCGAACGGCCCGAAGCCGCGCCACCACAACAACCCCCGCATACGCGAGCTTCGGCGCAACGGTTGGATCTCCGACCAGCACGGCGCGTGGACGATGATGGCTTTCCCGCCGCTGCTCGGGTGGGCACTGTCCCTTTCCTTCTCTTGGGTCGTCGTCCTCATGCTGGTGGCGTGGGCGATGGCGTTCCAGATGTTCTCCGCCGTGTGCCTGTGGGTGAAGACGCCCGCTAAGCGCCGCGGCCGCGTCGCCCCGGCGGTCATCACCTACGCCGCGCTCGCTGCACTCCCCGGTGCCTCCCTCCTCGCCATGCGTCCCCACCTGCTGTGGTGGGCGATCGCCTTCGCACCCCTGGCCTCGTCCGCGCTCTACCTCGTATGGAAGGGCCGCGAGCGCTCCCTGGGTGCCCGTACGGCCTCGATCCTGGCGGGTAACATCATGGGCCCTGTTGCGTTCTCGCTGGCGGTCGCCGACGGTTCTCCGTCCGCAGTGACGCTCCACGCGTGGGCGACGTGCGCCGCGTTCGGCCTGCACTACATCGGCACGGTACCGCTGGTTCGCTCGATGATTCGCGGCCGCAAGGATCCACGCTGGGCGATAGGTTCCACGCTGCTGCACGCGGCGTTCACGCTGTGCGCGGCCGTGGCGTGGTGGTTCGGCGCACTGGCGATCTGGCCTGCGCTCGTGTGGGTGTGCCTGACGGTGCGCGCGTGGTTGATGCCGACGCTCAGCCGTAGCCGCAAGCGTCCCCTCTCCCCCAAACTGATCGGATTCAGCGAGCTGGGCTGGTCGATTCTTCTCATTGTCTCGCTGCTGATCCCTTAATCCGCTGGGGCCGGCGAGTGATCGTGGGTGCGTCCGCTGTGTCGGGTGCGCCCATTCGCACACGCAGCCCTACGCGCCGATGCCAGCGGTGCGCGCAAATTCTGCGGCCACCGCGAGGAAGCGGTCGTTCTGCTCGCGCGAGCCGACCGAGACGCGCACGCCCACGCGGAAGGGGCGCACGATGAGGCCAACGCGCGCGCATGCCTCGACGAGGCCGTAGACGTCGCCTCGAATCAGATAGAAGTTCGACTGGCTGTTGGGGATGTCGTACCCGAGGTCACGCAGGGCCGGAATGATGCGCTCGCGCTCGGCGATGATCTCGGAGACCGCGCGCTGCACGCCCTCGGTGTCCTTCAGGGAGGCGAGGGCCGCCGCGAGGGCGAGGGAGCTGACACCAAAGGGCACGAGGAGGGCCTGGATCGCTCCGATCACCTCGGGATCGCCGATGGCGTAGCCGACGCGCACGCCTGCCAGTGCGTGGGCCTTGGAGAAGGTGCGCATGACGATGACGTTGGGGTGTTCTCCGATGAGGGAGACCGCGGTGCGCACGCCGGGCTTAGTCGCGAAGTCGATGTAGGCCTCGTCGACGATGATCATGACGTCGTCGGGGACGTCGGCGACGAAGCCGGCGATCTCCTCGTAGGTGAGGGCGGGGCCGGTCGGGTTGTTGGGCGAGCAGACGATGACGGCGACGGTGTCGGGCGTGATCGCGGCGCGCATGGCGTCGAGGTCGTGGGTGGCGTCCGGGAGCAGCTCGACGGGCACGGGGTCACCCCCCACGGAGGGGATGGCGATCGGGTAGGACTCGAAGGAGCGCCAGGGGAAGACGACCTGGCTGCCGGGCTGGCACACGGCGGATAGCGCAGCGACAAGGATCGCCGAGGAACCAGTGCCCACGCACACCTGGTCGGCACCAACGCCGAAGCGCTGGGCGAGAGCCTCGCGCAGGGGCGCGGCCGTCAGGTCGGGATACCTGTTGATCGTCTTGAGTTCGCGGGCGATAGCCTCGAGAACCGCTGGGCCGGGCGGCGTCGGCATCTCGTTGGAGGATATTTTGACGGCGTCGGGCGCGGTCTTGCTGGGGACGTAGCGAGGCAGGGAGGCGACGGCGGGCCGGATGCGCAGGTTGGTCATGTGTGTAGTCCTATCCCATGGGATGGGACCGTGCAAGCATCGTCCCACTGCGCAAGAATGGAGAAATGGACTTTATTGCACGTTTGTTGGCCACGATGGCCGGCCTGTGGGTGACGACCCGTCTGGTCTCGTCGATCTCGATCGAGTCGTCGTCGGCCTCACAGACCGTCATCATTCTGGCGGTCGTCGCCCTGGTGTTCACGGCGGTGAACTCGATCATCAAGCCTGTGGTGACGACGCTGGCGCTCCCCCTGTACCTCCTCACTTTCGGCCTGTTTGCCCTGGTGACGAACTCTGCGCTGTTCGCGCTGACGGGCTGGCTGTCCACGTCGCTCGGATTCCCGATGACGACGGGCGGCTTCTGGTCATGCCTGGCCGGCGCGGTCATCACCTCCGTGGTGTCCTCGATCGTCTCCGGCGTCCTGCGGGATAAGAAGGGCGAGCGGGACTGACGTATCGCTCCCTTCTCCGTCGAGGCGCATTACCCCTGGGTGATGCGCCTCGTTTGATAGTGGTGGATGGTCGTCTGCGTGTTCTGGGTGAGGCCGAGCGCCTGGGTGCGGCGGGCCTCGGCGGCCGCCAGGGCGCTCAGTCCCGGATCAGACGAGGCCTGGGCGGCGTCCAGGGTGCTTCGGATTTCGTCCACGTACAGCGGCGCGCTGTGCGAGGAGGGAACCGGATCGTCGGGGTGCGCCATGGCCTCGTAGTCGTGGAACCTGACGGTCGTCACGCCTTCCCCGCGGGTCGCATTCCCATCCAAACCGGGGACGATGTCGCCCGAGTTTTCGTAGGAGAGGACGGGAACGCCGCTGGGCGCAACCGTCGCCGTGGGCGAGCCGGCGGTGACGACGGAGACGACGTTGTAGCGTGCGCGCACGGTGGGGTCGGCGGCCAGTTGGGCCGCCATGATGCCACCCTGCGAGTGGCCGGCAAACTCGACGGCCTCCTCGGGCGAGATACCGGCCGCGTCCATGGCTTCCGTGATGGCGTCGAGCTGATCCGAGGCCATTTGCGCCACGCCCTGCAGGTTGGTGGTCATGTCCTGGGGGCCTGACTGCCCGATGGCGAAGGACTGGGTACCTCGAATGTCGACGGTCCACGAGCGGGTCGTCGTGCCGTCCTCGCCCACCGTCACGTGTTCCTCGATGGCAATCTCTCCGTTGTCGGCGTCGCCTCCGTGCATGCCGACGATGTGCTCGATGGTGTCGGCGCTCGTGGTGACGCCCTGGTAATGGGTATCGGGAGCCGCGTCAGGCATGGCCGCGAGCGCGGCGCGGGTGCGTGCGTCGAGGGTGCCGGACGGGATATGTGCGGCGGCCTCGCTATGATGGACACGAGTGTTCCCGTCCGGTCCCCGCACGGCGACCCCGTAGCTTCCTCCGTGCCCGCTACCAAAGCGGTTATACAGGGCCGCCGCCGCCCAGGGCGCTGCGAGCGCGGCGATGCCGGACGCGGGCTGTGTCGACGTCGAGTTCAGGTCCTGGCTCACCCCCTGCCCGGCTAGTGACTGCGCGACGCCTCGGAACGCGGGCATGGAATTCACGTCGAGGGCAAATCTGCCGAGGTCGCGCTGGAACAATGCCCCGGACTCCTCGTCCCCATGCAGAGCGAAGGTAATACCGTCGATCGCGGTGTTCCACAGGTCATGCGTTCGCACCAGGTTGGTCATGCCGGGCATGAGGAGGTCGGGCAACCAGTAGGCTCCCGAGCGCGCGGAGGCGTCCTGAAGCCCGTGGTAGAGCGCGACACCTCCGGTGGCCAGGGCACCGCCTGGGGAGAGGGCGAACGCTCCGAGGCTTCGCCAGCTAAGCTGCGCCCCCAACGGGCTGCCGGGTACGGCCTCCCACAGGGAAGCGCCGGCCTCCGCGTCCGCGTAGGTAAGGGCTGCGTCCTGGAGCTTCCACCGCAGGTCGTCGACGCTGGACTGAAAGGCATCGAGGGCACTGAGGGCGGCGCTGATCGCGTCTATGAGGCCGGAAGCCGTCTCCGGGGCGACAAGCGAGTCCAGGTCGGCCTCGGTAAGTGCGGCGTTGAGCGCGAGGCGCGCCGGCCCGATCGAGACGGTCTCTTCGTATGTGACAAGGGTGTGCACGGCACACAGCTCGTTGACATCCACGTGGAAGGATCCCGAGGAGACGGACACGTGCCGCTTCGGATCAAAGGCCACGGTCACCACGCTCCGAGCATGACGAGTTCGGGATGAAGTACGGCTGTTTTGTCGGCCTCGGCGAGGCTGCGCGCCAGTCCCCGAGCCCGCTCCGCGTCAAAGGCTGGAACGAGGTCGAGGGCCTGCTGAATCTGGTCGAGGACTGCCTGAGCGCCGGCGACGGTCTCGCCGCAGCACGCCCGATAGGAGTCGCCTCCCACTCCCGTCCACTGCGGGCACGTCGCGCCCGCGAGCACCCCGCGCAGGCCGTCGACGAGGCCCTGGGCGGCGTGGAGGGACAGGCCTGGGCTGGTCGGATCGAGGATCATGGTGTCTCCCATCGTTGGAAGGAGCGTTGCTTGCCCTCGCACGCTACGCCCGTCCACTCCCCCGCTACCAGCCGCCAGATGCCGCCTGTGGATAACTGCCCCGCGCCCAACGCCCCTGTGGACGACGCGCCCGAGACAGTCACGCATCCGCTCACCCGGCCCGGGCCTCGTACGTTACCCACACCACGAACCGCCGAGCGGACTCTGCGTCCCGATGGCCCCTCGTTCTGGGAAGATAGGGGTATGAGCGACACGATGACACTGTTCTCCACTGCCCACGGCTATTCGGACCTGGCGGGCGGGGGTGAACCGCTCAGCCCGCTGGACGGCCGCTACCGCGCGGTCGCCGCGCCCCTGGCGAACTACCTGTCCGAGGCGGGCCTGAACCGCGCGCGCGTGCACGTCGAGATTGAGTGGCTGATTTTCCTGCTCGACAACTCGGTCCTGCCGGGCGCGCCCAAGCTGACCGACGCCGAGCGCGACTACCTGCGCGTCCTCACGCGCGACTTCGGCGCCGACCACATCAAGCGCCTGGGCGAGTTCGAGGCGGTTACCCGCCACGACGTCAAGGCCGTCGAGTACCTGATCGGCGAATACCTGGAGGCGGCCTCCGACAAGCTGGGCGCGGACACGAATCTGCCGTCCCTGCGTGAGGTCGTCCACATCTTCTGCACCTCCGAGGACATCAACAACCTGGCGTACGCGCTGACCATCAAGGCGGCGACCGAGCAGGTGTGGCTGCCCGCGATCCGCGCCCTCCTGGATCGCCTGCGCGGCCTCGCCGAGGCCGGGGCGGCCGTCCCGATGCTGGCGCACACGCACGGTCAGCCGGCGACGCCGGTGACGATCGGCAAGGAAATGGCTGTGTTCGCACACCGCCTGTCCCGCCAGATCAAGCGCGTCGAGGCCACGGAGTACCTGGGCAAGATCAACGGCGCAACGGGCACGTGGGCCGCGCACGTCGTGTCGGTGCCGGGCGCGGATTGGCCGACGCTGGCTCGCTCCTTCGTGGAGGGCCTGGGCCTGACGTGGAACCCGCTGACCACGCAGATCGAGTCGCACGACTGGCAGGCGGAGCTGTACGCGGACGTGGCGCGCGCGGGCCGCATCGCCCACAACCTGGCGACGGACGCGTGGACCTACATTTCGATGGATTACTTCCACCAGAACCTGGCGGCGCAGGGGTCGACGGGCTCTTCGACGATGCCGCACAAGGTCAACCCGATCCGCTTCGAGAACGCGGAGGCGAACCTGGAGGTGTCGAACGCGCTGCTGGATTCGCTGGCGTCGACGCTGGTGACCAGCCGCATGCAGCGCGACCTGACGGATTCGACGACGCAGCGCAACGTGGGCGTCGCGTTTGGCCACGCGGTGCTGGCCTACGACAACCTGGTGCGCGGCCTGGACGGGGTCGAGATCAACGCGGCGCGCATGGCCCGCGATTTGGATGCGAATTGGGCGGTGCTCGGCGAGGCCGTCCAGCAGGCGATGCGCGCCGCAGCGATCGCGGGCGCGACGGGGATGGCGAACCCGTACGAGCGCCTCAAGGAGCTCACCCGCGGCCACGAGGTGGGCGCAGAGGACATGCGCGAGTTCATTGCGGGCCTGGGTCTGCCCGCCGAGGTGGAGGAGCGCCTCCTTGCGCTGACCCCCGCGACCTACGTCGGCCTGTCCGAGCGCCTGGCGCGCTGGGAGGCCTGAGTCCTCTCGGTTGGGGCGGCGGGTGCGCGGTTGGTCCGCGCCTCGCCGCCCTATGTCGTTTCTCAGCTGTATCGACGAGGCCGGGGCGGGGTTTACGAGCCCGACTGGGCACCGCTCTGGGCGTCAGGCTGTGGGTCGGCTTGCGCACCGAGAGTGAGCGTGGGAAGGGGGTGCAGGTCCGGGTTCGTGTTGTCGCTGACCGTCACGCGCACACTCGGGAACACCTCCTCCACCGACGGCAGGACGAACTGACCGGGATCATTCAGGGCGTGAGAGGTGGGCAGGCACGAGGAGTAGGAACTCATCTCGATACCGGTCTCGGTGTACTTGAACTCAGCCGAATTGCCGTCGTTGTCCGTGAAGTAAATTCTCCGACTTCCATCATTCCGAAAATCGTTTTGTACCCACAGACCAGACGTACCGTCACGCCGGTGGGCCCTGATGACCTCCTCAAGTCGATCAAAGGAGATCTGCGGAGCCACCGTGCTGTAGCCAAAAACCCGATAACCCTGCAAACCGCTGATCCCGCATGCCTGCACGTAAGGCAGGCCCATCACCGTCAGCTCGCCACCGGTCTCGGCGGCCACCTGCCCGGCCATGCGCGACAGCTCCGGCAGCTGGCGGCTCATGTACTCCTCGAAGCTCACCCGCTGAGGGAAGGGAACGAGCTCACCCTGGCGTGGCATGACCGCATCCCACCCGTACAAACCGGCCACCACCACGACCGCCGCGAGACCAACACGCGCTGGCGTCCACTTCATCGCCCTCAACTCCCCGACTGCTGCTCGGAATCCGTCGCCACATGACGGAAAATCAAAGGATTCTTCTGCTTATCAGCGTCGTACGCGTCAACGACCGTTAAGTGAGGGAACATCTCTTGCGTTGTTGGAAGTGCAAATTGGCCGTAGATGTCCCTGGAACGCAAAGACGGCAGGCATCCGGAGGAAAATTGGACAAAGATAACGTCATTCTCGAAGTGATCAAACAACAGAGAATTGCCATCCTGGTCGCTCAAACCGACGCTGCGCATGTGCCGCTCATCCCGAGGAACAGGATCAGACGTATACAGGTAGCCGTAGCGCTGAGCAGCTTCTCCGACAATCCTGCGCATATCTTCATATTCGATCAGCGGAAGATTAAAGCGGACCGCACGAATCTCATACCCATTGACTTCTGACCGACAGGGTTGAGTGGCTCTTCGCATTTTGGGGTGTGGGGGTGGTGTTGGCATGGGGTCGGGGCCTGCCCGATGATTGAGGTTGCGACACTTCAAACGCTGGGAGGCCCCGACATGTCTCATGCTACCTTTTCCGCTGCGGATATGACGGCCTATTGCGGGTTGGAGGAGCTGGGCTTAGTGGCTGTGGGGATGCGCTGCCAGGAGGGCGGGTTCGTCCTGAAGTGCCGTGCGGCTAATCCTGCTCGGCTGTGTCCAGGGTGTGGGCGCCCGGGGTATTCGCTGGGGTCGCGTACCCGGCGCTTAGCGCACGAACCGCGGGGGCATCAGCCCACGACGCTGGCGGTGTATGTGGGACGTTACCACTGTCGCGCGTGTTCTCGTTCCTGGTGTGATGACATCAGCCAGGCGGCTCCCCCACGCGCCAAGCTCTCCTTTGGGGCCTTGCGCTGGGGGCTTGTGTGCTTGATCGCTGACAACATGTCCATCAATCGCATTGCCGCTCACCTGGCGGTAGCCTGGCATACCGCCAACGAGGCGATACTGGCCTATGGGGAAGAACTCCTGCTCGCGGATTCGACTCGCTTTGAAGGAGTGCGCGTCATTGGGGTCGATGAGCACGTGTGGCGTCATCGGGGTGGGGACAAGTACGCCACGGTGATCGTGGACTTGACCCCTGTACGCGACCATACTGGCCCGGCCCGCCTCCTAGACGTGGTGCAAGGCCGCTCCACACGCGTCTTGTCTTCCTGGCTGGCCACATGCCCCCAAGAATGGAAAGACAACATCGAGATCGTGGCAATGGATGGGTTCAGTGGCTACAAAAGCGCAGCAGCCAGCCAGCTACCCGAGGCGGTGACGGTAATGGACCCCTTCCACGTTGTTCATATCGCCATCGACGCCCTAGAGCAATGCCGCCAGCGCGTCCAGCAAGAAACCCTGGGGCATCGCGGCCGCAAGGGCGACCCCTTGTACGCGGCCCGTAAAACGCTCCTGACCGGTACCGACATCCTCACCGACACATCCCAAGCGCGCTTGGATGCCTTATTCGCCTGCCCAGACCACGCTGACGTGCACACCACCTGGAGAATCTACCAGGACCTCCTAGCGGCCTACCGTGATCGTGACCCCAGGCGCGGCAAAAACAGCCTCCGCCAGCTCATCACGACGATCACCCGCCCGGACTTGCCACACACATGCATCGAACTAGCCCGCATGGGCAGAACCTTCAAACGCAGAGCCGGGGACATCCTGGCCTACTTCGACCACCCCCACACCAGCAACGGCCCCACCGAAGCCATCAACGGACGCCTCGAACACCTCCGCGGCATCGCCCAAGGATTCATCAACCACCGAAACTACCGCCTACGCTGCCTCCTCCACTCCGGGGGATTCCAACACCTCCTACACCCTTAAATGCGAAGAGCCGGTTGAGTCTCCGAGTGACCGACGTCAGCGATGACTCCTCCCGATTCCATCGCGACCTCCTCGATGATGCGCATGTACCGTGGCATCGCGTCACTGACAAAGGCCTCCAACGTCTGGCGTTCAGCCGCGGGAACGCTTCCGCCATCTGAATAGGGATCAGCGTCCGGCAGCCCCAGGATACAACCCGACAGAAGCAGCGAAGCGCAGGCGGCGGTGGCTGCCATCACCCACCGAGAACTCATACCATCACTCCCCCGACTGGGCACCGCTTTGGACACCCGACTGCGAACTCAACTCCGGGTTCAGATTGGAGTTTTCATCAAAAGCATCAACAATCCTGAGGTTCGGGAACATTTCTTCAACAGAAGGAAGTGGCAATTGCTTGTACGGGGTATCCAAATCATAGGTATGAGTTGGAAGCATGCACCCCGAATGAAAGCTAATGTTGATGAAGCCCTTGCCCTCAAGATGGGTAAAAGCGACAAGAGTCCCGCCCTCGTCCCCAACGGCAACACTTCGGCTATTGTACTTTCCGCTGTAGTCCGGTGTTGCTGAGTAGGCAAAACCGTTGCGCTGCGCCCCCTCCCAGACGATCCGACGCAGGTCGTCATAGTCGATTAATGCGACGTACAAGTCCGCCCAAGCGATATTGACCTCTGTCTCATCCCGCGTCGCGCAATCACGATATCGAGAATCGCCATTAACCCCAAGAACACCACCGGCTTCGCGTGCAACGTCCTCAATGATGCCCGCATACCGAGGTGCAGTATCACGGATGTAAACCTCCACAGTCTGACGCTCCGAGATAGCCTCACTCCCGTCATTGCGCCCAAAATACAGGCCAGCGTCATCCGACAGCCCCGGCACGCACGCTGCAAGGAGCAGCGAAATGCAGGCGGCAGCCGCTGTCATCATCCACCGAGAACTCATACCATCACTCCCCCGACTGGGCGCCGCTCTGGGCGCCGGACTGGGGGGTGACGTGAGCGCCCGGGGTGAGCGTGGGGACCGGGTGCAGGTTCGGATCCGTGTTGTCACTGACCGTCACGTGCACGCCCGGGAACGCCTCCTCCACCGACGGCAGAACGAACTGACCCGGATCATCCAGGGGCTTATCCGTCGGCAAACACGCGGAGCGCGACCTCATGGCGATAGAGTCCTCCGAAAACTTGAACTCGGCAAGGCCACCATAGGTGTCGATCAGCCGAATATCCCGAGTAGCATCCCTGTCTTTTTCCTCTTCAACCTGCACGGTCACCGCCCAATCGGGCTTGTTTTCTGTCACCAGTTTCTCGAGTTGCTCAAAGGACATCGACGGAGCCACCGTGGTGTAGCCAACCACCCGATACCCCTGGGTATCACCACTGCCACACACCTGCACATACGGCAGGCCCATCACCGTCAGCTCACCACCGGTCTCGGCGGCCACCTGCCCGGCAATCTGTGAAATCTGAGGCAGCCTCTCATCAACGTAGGCTTCAAGGCTTTGACGCTCACGGAAGGGCACGACACCGCCGAACCGCATCAACGTCAGCCAGCAGAAGACGAGCACCGCCGCCACCGCGACGCACCACGCACCCACGCGTGCCGGAGTCCACTTCTTCGTCATATTCATCCCCCCGACTGAGTTCCCGACTGCGGACGCAACTCAGGATTCTCGTCACCGTTATCGTCGAATGCCTGCACGATTGTCAGACTCGGAAACATCTCTTCGAGGCTAGGAAGCGGATATGACCACCGCGGGGTGTCCGGATCGAGAGGCTGGGACGGGAACATACACCCCGAATACAAATCAATGATAACGCGGTCCAGAGCCTCGTGGTGATAGAAACTCAGACTATTCCCGTAGCCATCCCCGACAGTAACCGTGCGAAGGTTGAGTTTATCTCTGCGTACCGGATCCCACGAATATCCGAAGCCGTTACGCTGCGCCCCCTCGACAACCATCCGACGCAAATCCTCATAATCGATCGCAGGAATATACATCGTCATCCACTGGATATCCATGTCGGTCGTGTCCTCCGTTGGGCAACCGTCGACTCGGTTCTCGCCACTGACTCCTAGCACGCCACCGGACTCGACGACGACCTCCTCGATGATGCCCAGATACCGAGGCAGGGTATCCCTGATGTGAACCTCCGTCGTCTGCCCCTCGGAGAGCGGGATACTGCCACTGCTGCGCCCAAAATACAGGCCAGCATCATCCGACAGCCCCGGCACGCACGCTGCAAGCAGCCAGGACACCGACAGAGCCGACAGACAGGACAGCACCTTCTTATTCATCATCGTTCCTTGGCATCGGCGATCACCTTGCCGAGGTCATCGAGAGCATGATTCTCTTTTCCGGCTTCAGGGGCAACAAAGTAACTCGAGTGATTAGCAACCGGATTAAGGCCAAATGTCGAATAGTCTTTTGCCCCACTTGCATCTCCCGACAAATGTCCAATGCCCTTAAGGTCCTTGGGATCGAGACCAAAGTCTCCATCCGTCCCTACCCCCTGGACAACGTCGTGATGGGGGACAGCAGACACCCAGACATGATCTTTGTCGACGCCAAGGGTTCCGACTGACGCGACGCCCGCACCGGGTGAGCCCGTATACGCAAAGCCGTCGACCACGTCCTTACCAATGCTGCGCATCGCAATACCACCGGTTGTCGATCCATAGGAATGGGTGATTCCGGTCTGGTACACATCGAGACCCCGCTCTGCGCGCCAAGAGTGAATGCCCGTCATGAAATTCCGAAGAGAAACCGCCCCCGCTTCCGCTTGTGCGGTCGATGCGACACTCGGATCCGGCAAGGCTGGAGGCGCATCATAGCCAAGCCATGCGATGGTGGCAACGTTTCCCCGATCAGCCCCTGCTTTAACCGCAGCGTCTCGCAGGTTAGATGCGTAACTGAGGTTGAGGGCGGTGCTATCACGACAGTTCGTCGTCATACCGGGAACCAGAGTCGCGACATACTCAGCGTTATCGACATCTCCAATAGCCAACGCAGCAAGCACATTTTTTCCAGGTTCACCATACTCAAGAGAAATAAGTGAGATATCTGAATTGTCACCAAGTGAGTTATCTGACTTAGCATCAAGGGCTTTTTTGATGGCTTTGAGATCATTCAGTTTATTGTGAGCGTTGAGAAGGCGTTCATATCCTTCATCATCACTATACTGACTACCCCAGAATGAATCCCTACCCTTCTCATATGCAGCTTTCGCTTCGTCGTACTCCTTCTGCGCTTTCTCAAGTAGTCCCGGAATCCGATTTCCCGCGGCGTCGAAGTACCCATTCAACGCAAGCTCATTTGCCTTAGCTCGCGACGCCATGTCGATGCCATCCAAGTTTCCGTATTTCTCGGGATCCCTGTTGATGAGCGCCTCGCGCTCGGAATCGGAAAGCAGCTTCCACCACACGGAGACTTCCTCGGGGGTCCACGAGGGGTCAGCATCATTTGCCAGGCCCGCGGACTCAGAGTGCCGTCCCTCGGACAGTGCGTACTGCCCCTCTGCCAGAGCCCTATACCTAGGACCTACGGTTGTTTCCGCCTCGGTTGCCAGATCAACCGCGGATTTAATGCACGCATGCAGATCCCGGTATTTCTCATACCGATCAGGATTGTTACTTTTCTCCATCGGTGGCGTCATTACATAACCACTCTCCGGAATCGTCTCATGAAGCTCTGCCGCAACCTCGTACGCCGACTCACGGATGGCCACAACCCGACTCACGTACCCGTGCAGCTCCGCGGTCGCCAGCGCATATTCGGTGAGTTCGTTGAGGCGCGAGTCCAGCTTGTCCTGGATCTCGGTGAGCCGCTGACGCATCCGGTCAGGCCCCTCGCCCTGAGATCGGATGTCGTTCACGGCGTGTTCGAGGTCGGCGATGATCTCACGCGCCTCGCGCACCTCGGCCTCGATGAGGTCCTCAGCCTCCTCCACGTAGCTGAGCTCCCAGTTCTGAATGTCCGCCCAGGTTGCCACTACTGTTCCTCCCTCATACGCAGCAGGTCATCCATCGTCATCGCCGGGCCACCATGGTCGGTGTGCTGGAAGCTCACCGTCGCTTTGTTTTCGGTTGCGTTGTAGGCGTTGATCGAGTCGTTCACAGACTGGGAGAAATCGTCCAGGTCACGCGTCAGTGCGATGACCGCCTCGTCGATCGTCTCGCCGGCGCTGCGTCCCTGTCCTGCGAGCGGGCTTCCCCCGACTGCGGAGGAGATGTAGTCGCCCGCCGTCGCGACGGTCACCGACTGCAGCCTGCTGGACAGGTCTCTCGTGCGGTCACGCAGGACTTCGAGGTCCCCTTCTTCGATGACAAGATCGCCGGCCATAATGCTCCTTCAACGTCACTTCGATGCTGTTAAGCCAGACCCTACCAAACGGTCACGAACAGAACAAGAACGCCCCCAAGGGGTGGGACAGCCCATTCCAACCAGGGAACGAGGCCTGAGCTCACGGTCCGGTCACGGCCTCCAGGCGGGGTCGTGCTCGGGCGCGCCGTAGCGGTCGTACAGCTCGTCGGGGCGCGCGATCTCGTCGGCGAAGCCGAGGGTGCTCATGTCGACGATCGTGTCGGGCTGCGCGCCAGGGGCCCCGAGGTCGCCGGCATCGCCGTGGGCGAGGAGGACTCGGGCACGCACGCTAACCGGCGCCATCTCGGGATTGTTCCAGGTCGCTCGGGTGATCGCGTCGAGGGCGCGTGTCGCTACCTCGCGCTCGGACAGCGCGTCCGAGGAGGCCACGACGACGTCGATGGACACGAGGGAGGGGCGCCCGAAGCCTTCGCCAACCTCGACGTGGACGACGCGGCGCGGCTCTTGCGCCGATCCGTCAACCCCCCCGGCCTCGTGCGTGCGCGCGGGGAAGTCTGCCTCAAGCGCGGCGGTCGCGAGGTCCACGAAGCGCTGCGTGCGCCCGGTGCCCCTCGTCGAGGACAGGGCGCGCCACGCGATGCCTACGCCCAGGGCACCCACGCCGAGCGCGCCGATCATGAGCGGCCCGGCGATCTGCGGGAGCCGCCCGCGCAGGCCCGCAGAGGCCGCCTTGTTGACGGGGGTCGAGACGCGCATCCATCGGCGTACCTCGCGCAGGGGGGCGTTGGGGTCGGTCATGACCTGTCCTTTCTGAGGGAGGAGAGGGCGGAGAAGAGGCGCGCCGGGAGGCTGGAGCGGCGTCTAGATGGGGCGACGCGGGGCAGGCGGGGGGCCGTGACCGCATAGTCGATCGGGTAGGTGACCGGCTCGTAGGGGCCGCCACGCTCGAGCGCGGCGACCGTGTCCCACGCGCTCTCGGATGTCGGGGGCAGGATGTCCTGCCAGATCTCGTAGTGCATGACGCGCGTGGGTTCGTCCGGGGTAGGCAGGAAATCCTGCAGGGCCGCCATCGCCGAGGCCAGCCGGCCCCAGGGGGCGACACGGACCTTGCGCTCAAGGAGGCGCACGGTCTCCGTGTAGGTCGAGGAGGAGTGCGCGTAGTAGAGGGGGCGGGTACGAGGCCTCACGAGGCTACGTCCCACGGTCACGCGCCGGTCGGGGGCGCGGTCGGGCGAGCCGTCGAGGCTCGGCATGACGTCCTGGTCGTGGTAGACGGCGACGGTCACAACGTCGGGTCGCACGCGGATGCGCCGGTTCGGGCCGCCCGTAGACAGGATGCCGGTGACGTTGACCCCGGCCTCGTGCGCAGGGACGGAGGCGAGGGCGGCGGCGACGATCCCACCCTGGGAGTGGCCGCAGATGAAGACGGGCTCGCGCGGCCAGCGCTCGTTGGGCACGCCGTCGCGTTCCATGGCGGCGTGCAGCGCGCGCACGACGCCGACGCTCATCGCGCTTTCGAGGCCGAGCATGAGTCGGATGTTCGTCTCAACGTCGGCCGGGTTGTTCGTGGAGCGCCAGGTCATGGACTCGGTGCCGACTAGCGAGAGGAGCCAGCGGCGGGCCTCGCCCTCACCGACGCGGGTAATCTTGACGGCCGGGCCGATCGTGCGCGACCAGTAGAGCTCGTCGATGTCGGCGCACATGTCGGAGAGCAGCACGGGCGCGTCGATGCGGCGGATCTGAGCTTCGGGGTGGCCGGGCAGCGGATCCTGGAAGGCGGGGTCTGCGTCGGAGTCGCGCAGGAGTGCGACGTGTACCTCGCCGCCGCGCAGGACGCCCACGGCCGTGCCGATCGTCAACATGGAGGTCATGAGGGCGTCGTATCCGCGCCTGGGGATGAGGGGCAGCATGCGGGCCATGCGCCCGTCCTTGTCCGCGCCGACGGCGACGACGACTCGCGCCCAGGCGCGCCCCACGGTCGCGGTGCGCCGGGCGACGTGAGAGAGGGAGCGGATGAGGAGGGTGTCGAGGCCGGGGGTATCGAAGAAGATACGCTGCGATTTCTCGCTAATCGCGGTGCCCATGTCGTCGGAGAGGGAACGCGCACGAGCGCGCACGTCCTCGGGCAGGGCGGAGATTTCCGCGAGCGCGCCGACGACGACCGTGGCCGCGAGGGCGGGCAGGACGGGGGCGACTTTGAGGCGCATATAGAAGCCGGGGTAGGCCTGGGGGACGCGGCGGATCGCGCGGTAGCGCCGACGCGGGCGTCGCTTCATGTCCCCTCCTTCACCTGTGTGCTCCCTCCACCCTACGGTGGGCCGGGGCTGGGCGCGCCGCATTGGGGGATGCGTGTCGCCACCCCCACAGCGCTCGGTTGTCCACACCCCTTGACACCCATACCCCCTAGGGGTACTCTCAATTCTATGAGCAACGAGCACGGCTACCACGGCAACACCGAGAATCATCTCGCGCGCCTGCGCCGCATCGAGGGACAGGTGCGCGGCCTGCAGCGCATGATCTCGCAGGGCGAGTACTGCATCGACATTCTCACGCAGGTCTCCGCCGTCCAGTCCGCGCTCGATTCGGTCGCAGTCAACCTGCTCAAAGACCACATGAACCACTGCGTCGTCACGGCGGCGCGCGAATCCGACGAGGCCGCGCAGGCCAAAGTCGACGAGGCGGCCGCGGCCATCGCGCGCCTCATTAAGTCCTAACCCCAAGGAGAAACCATGACCACCGAGATCGATCGCACGATCGAACTGTCCGTCGACGGCATGACCTGCGGTCACTGCGTCATGAGCGTCAGCGAGGAGCTGCGCGAGATCCCCGGCGTCAAGAACGTCGAGGTCATCCTGAACTCGGGCGGCACCTCCAAGGTGACGGTCCTGACCGACACCCCCCTGGACGACGCGGCGCTGGGCGACGCGGTCTCCGAGGCCGGCTTCACGCTGGTCGGCATCGCTCGCGACTTCTGAGGATTTCCACGCCTCAACGACGAGGCCGGGGCACCTCCCCGGCCTCGTTTCCTTTCGCTCTGTACATACCCCCGGAGGGTACCCATGTCCACCAAATCCGTGACGACCGCTTCCGCGGCCGCTCCTTCTTCCCCTGAGGCCACCCAGGCCTCGGCCCCCACTCCCCAGGTAGGCGAGGGCACCCGTGCCCACGCCGCCGACCTGCGTACTCGCCTCATCGTCTCCGCGCCACTGGGCATCCTCGCGATGATCCTGTCGATGGTGCCCGCCTGGCAGTTCACGGGGTGGCAGTGGGTCGTCGCGGTGGCTTCGATCCCGGTGGTGACGTGGGGCGCGTGGCCCTTCCACCGGGCGGCGTTCGCGGCAGGCCGCCACGGGTCGACGACGATGGACACGCTGGTCTCCCTCGGCGTCATCTCCTCCACGCTGTGGAGCTGGTGGGCCCTGCTGTGGGGCGGTGCCGGAGAGCTCGGGATGCGCATGCACATGAGCCTGATTCCGCGCGCGGCGCACGCCGGCCACGCGGAGATTTACTTCGAGGGCGCGTGCATGATCGTCGTGTTCCTGCTGACGGGCCGCTACCTGGAGGCGCGCGCACGCTACCGTGCGGGCGACGCGCTGCGCTCGCTGCTGAACATGGGGGCGAAGGAGGCGACGCTCGTGAGGATCGATCCCGCGACGGGCGAGCGCTCCGAGAGCGTCGTGCCCGCCTCATCCCTGCAGGTCGGGGACCTGTTTGCGGTGCGCCCGGGCGAAAAGGTGGCGACCGACGGCGTCATCGTCGAAGGTTCCTCCGCCCTAGACACCTCGCTCCTCACGGGTGAGTCCGTGCCCGTGGACGCCGCCCCCGGCGACGCGGTGACGGGAGCGACCGTCAACACGTGGGGGTCCCTGCTGGTGCGCGCCACGCGCGTCGGCTCGGACACGACGCTCGCGCAGATCGGGCGCATGGTCGCCGAGGCCCAGGCCGGCAAGGCACCCGTCCAGCGACTCGCGGACCAGATTTCGGGCGTGTTCGTGCCGATCGTCATCGTCGTTTCCCTCCTGACGCTCGGGGGCTGGCTACTCGCGGGCGGCGGCGTTCAGGCCGCGTTTACGGCGGCTGTCGCCGTCCTGGTCGTGGCGTGCCCGTGCGCGCTCGGCCTGGCCACGCCCACCGCGATCCTCGTCGGGTCGGGGCGCGCCTCTCAGCTGGGCATCCTCATCAAGAACGCGGAAATCCTCGAGCAGACGCGCTCGATCGACACGATGCTCCTGGACAAGACGGGAACGGTGACCACTGGCGTCATGTCCCTCGAGTCGGTCGCGGTCGCGCCCGGCGCGGGCGAGGCCTCGGCCCTATCCCTCGCCGCCTCCGTCGAGTCCCTGTCCGAGCATCCCGTCGCCCGCGCCATCACGTCGGGCGCCGCGAACCGCGGCCTGTCGCTCGTGCCCGTCCCAGCTTTTGCGAACCAGCCGGGGCTCGGCGTCGTCGGCGTGACCGCCCAGGGCGGAGTGCTGGTCGGCCGCCCGTCCTGGCTGGCTTCCCTGGGCATCGACGTGCCCGCTTCCCTTCTCGATGCCGTGCGCGAGGCCGAGGCCACGGGTGCCTCCGCCGTCGTCGCAGCTATCGCGCCGCAGCTCGGCCGAGTAGCGACCACCGAGGCCGTCACCCCCATGCCCGAGGCCCAACCGCACCTCGTCCTGCCCGGCCCGGACGCCGAACTGCCCCTCGCGACACTCACCATGAGCGTGGGCGGCATGACCTGCGCGTCCTGCGTACGCCGCGTCGAGCGCAAGCTCGGCAAGCTCGACGGCGTGAGGGCCGAGGTCAACCTCGCCACCGAATCGGCGCGGATCACGCTCACCGCCCCTCACAGCGACGAAGAGCTCGAGGCCGTCGTGAACGCGGCCGGATACTCCGGCACCATCACCTCCCGCACCACCGCCGCGTCCGCCGACGGCGCACCCGCGGCTGGCGGCAGCGCGAGTGGGGATACCGGTACCCCCACCCAGCCCGGCACCACCCCGGGCACGGGCGAGCGGGAGGGGGCCCCGGCCTCGTCCCTGGTGATTCCCGAGCGCGTCGAGGGTCGTGCGATCGCAGCGCTCGTCGTGCGCGACACGGTCAAGGAATCTTCCGCGGATGCGATCACCCAGTTGCGCGATCTTGGCATCGAGCCGATCCTGCTGACGGGCGACAACGAGGCGGCGGCCCGCCACGTCGCGAATCAGGTGGGCATTGAGCGCGTCATCGCGGGTGTCCTGCCCGACGGCAAGCGCGACACCGTCGCCGATCTACAAGCCGAGGGCCGCACGGTCGCGATGGTGGGCGACGGCGTGAACGATGCTGCCGCCCTCGCGCAAGCGAGCGCGAAGGGCCTGGGCATCGCGATGGGCTCGGGCACGGATGTGGCCATCGAGGTCGCGGACATGACGCTCATGAACTCCTCGCTCACCTCGGCGGCAACCGCAATCCGAGTGTCGCGTCGGACGCTGCGCATCATCAAAGAGAATCTGTTCTGGGCGTTCTTCTACAACGTCCTCATGGTGCCGCTGGCTATCGCGGGCCTCCTCTCCCCCATGCTGGCGAGCGCCGCGATGGCGTGCTCGTCGGTGTTCGTGGTCCTCAACTCGCTGCGCCTGCGCGCCGCGAAGTAGTCACACAAACGGCAACAGTGCCGCGTGGCCGGACGTCCGGCTGCGCGGCACCTGTCGTATCACGAGCTGCGCGTCTGATCGCGCGAATGTCATGGTCACTTCCGGTGGTAGCGTGGGCTCGTTCCCAGGTGAAGTTCCATTCCCTCAACTGCTACGGAAACGACACCTTCATCTACACCCCGGTAAACGTAAGACGAAGGGAAGTCACCTTGATATGAGGAAAAAGCGATTCCGTCCGTGTAGTCCTGAATCTCTTTAACGGTAGGACTGGAGCCATTGGGCTTTTGAATGATGGGGTTCTCGTCCGGGTACTGCGACGGATCCGTGTTGATCAAGTCAGCGAGAGACGCAGCACCATACCCCGTGTATTTGTTCCACTCATGGTTGGGGTTCAAGCTTGTGTGAACCAGGAGTTGGAGAATCTGGTTGGTTGTGGCCTCAGGCCACTTCTGCCGCGTCAAAGCAAGGATGCCTGCCACGATAGGGGCTGAGATTGATGATCCATTGACCGTCGTCGGTGCGCCAGTGTTCACATCGTAGGTGTTGTACGGACCCCCGAGAGCAGTGGTAACCACACCATCACCCCAGGAGGAGTATGACGCGAACGTACCGTCGGCGTTAATCACGGACACACCAACGACCCCAGAGAACCTGCCTATGTGCGTCACATTGTCGTCACTGGCACCATTTCCAGCGGAATTGACAATGATGACGCCCCTGCTGATCGCGTTCGCAATGGCCCACTTGAGTTCAGCAGTTCCATCCTGATCACTCTGGGAAGTTGAAATAATCTGGGCCCCGTCCTCGACAGCCTGATTGATGAGCTTCCCAAAGGTATCAAGCCGACCAGTACTGGTGTCACAGCTTCCGCCCGACACCGAAGTCAGGTTCGAAACTTGGTACGTGTACAAAGTCGCGTCAGGCGCCACACCGGTGTAGGGAGAGACCAGAATGGTCGCCATATCCGTACCATGACGCGTATTTTCCGGGGAAGCCTCGATGGTGCATCGACTCTTGTCCGTAATCTTGGCACCCTTGAGGGCCGGGGCACTAGTGTTGACAGGGCCATCAATGAGGGCGATGGTCACCCCCTTACCCGTGAAGCCCTTCTCGCGAGCAGAGTCCAGGTAGTAGTAAGAAAAATATTCCTGCGAAGGCACCGCGTCTTCCGCTTGCGTGGGCGCCGGAGCCAGGGTGAGGACTCCTGTGGCCAGCGCGAGTGCGGAGGCGGCGGTGGTCAGGGAGCGCGCGGCGCGCCCCGTCCTCCCCATGAAGGCGAAGGGAGAACGGGGCGCAAGCTGCGCGTCTGATCGCGCGAATGTCATGGTCACTTCCGGTGGTAGCGTGGGCTCGTTCCCAGGTGGACGGTGATTTTCTTGTCGTCCCTCAAGAGGATTCCCTCGTCTGTTCCGCGATAGACGTAGGACGACGGAAAGGAATCTGTCAGCGTGGCCCCTGCGATCCCGTCCATGTAGTCCTGCATCTCATCGACACTGGGGGAAGAGCCATTAGGCTTTGGAATAATGGGGTTCTCATCCGGGTACTGCGACGGATCCGTGTTGACCAACGACCCCAGAGCCGCCGCACCATAGCCCGTGTATTGATCCCAATTGTGATTGGGGTTCAGGCCCGTGCGAACCAGGAGCTGGAGGATCTGGTTGGTAGTGGCCTCAGGCCACCTCTGACGCGTCAAAGCCAGCATGCCGGCCACGAGCGGCGCAGAAACAGATGTCCCATTGACCGTTTGCGGCTGGTTTGTCGCAGGGTCAAAAGTGTTGAAGGGCCCACCAAAAGCAGCTGTGACCACGCCGTCACCCCAGGAGGAGTAGGACGCGAATGTACCGTCGGCGTTAATCGCGGACACGCCAACGACCCCAGAGAACCTGCTCAGGTGCGTCACGTTATCGTCACTGGCACCGTTGCCGGCAGAGGCAACGATAATAACGCCCTTGCTGATCGCGTTGGCGATCGCCCACTTCAGCTCAGGACTGTCCTCTGAGACGCTTTGGGAGACGGAAATGATCTGAGCACCATCCTCAACGGCCTGGTTGATGAGGCTCGCGAAAGTATTGAGCCGCCCACCATCGGAGCTGCATGTTCCGTTCGACGTTGTCGATGCAGTCGACGACTGGTAGGTATACAAGGTCGCGTCGGGTGCCACACCGGTCGTGGGTGAAACCAAGATGATCGCCATGTCGGTACCATGACGTTTCCCATCGGGGGTCGCCTCCACCGTGCAGCGGCTCTTGTCGGTGATCTTAGCCCCCTTGAGCGCAGGGTCGCTCGTATCAACCGGTCCGCCAATGGCAGCGATCGTGACACCCTTGCCGGTGTACCCCTTGGCGCGTACAGTATCCAGGGGATAGTAGGAGAAATAATCCTGTGACGGCACCGCATCGTCAGCAAAAGCCGGGGTGGGCGCCAGTGTCAGGGCACCAACGGCCAGAGCCAGTGCGGAAACAGCGGTGGTCAGGGCGCGCGCGGCGCGCCCCGCCCTCCCCGCGAAGGCGAAGGGAGAACGGAGCGTAGCGTGAGAGAAAAAGTTCACCACTGGCGGGGGTCCCATCCGTCGTCCGTACGCCTGGCCGGCGCAATATCCGTATCCGAGCCGTAAGTCTGAGACAGGGGATTCACGTAGCCTGCGGGCAGCGCGTCCTCGTCGTCCTCGAACTTGAAGGCCATGTACTGGCGCCTGCGACGCTTCTTGTCTTCCTTGCCCGCTCCAGCACCAGCTCCGGCTCCGGCGCCCATGAATCCACCAGAACCTCTGCCCGCAGCACCTCCAGCACCAGAAGCGTCGCCATTTGCGCCCGCGGGGGGAGTGTAGGAGCCGAAGCCGGAACCGGAGTAGGAGCCGGCCTTGAGGGCGGAGGCACCCGCGGCGCCCAGGCCGTTGGTTGTGCCGGTGATGCCACGCATGCCGGCCAGCCCTCCCGCAGCTCCGTTGGTACCCATCTGGGCAGCGCCGCGCACACCGAGTGCACCCGCGCCGAGCGCGCCGACTCCACCGAGCCGGCCTGCGGCGCTCGCGTCGGAGGCAGCACCGCCGTTGAGGCGCCACAGTGGGTGATCCACATCTGCGGGGGGTGCCGGGGTGTGGCCGCCAACAACACCGTTGCGGTAGGTGGTGCCGTTGACGCGCGTGTGCAGCAGATCCCTGCTCATCAGCTCCTGGGGATCCGTGATGGGGTTGGTACGCGAGCCGAGCTCTCCGTAGGGAAGCTCGCGCGTCTCCACGGCACCCGAAGACACAATGCGGCTACGGGCTGCTGCCGCGTCGGCCTCGCTCCACCACGGCTGATCAAAACCACCGGGGTAGTTGGGAGATGAGGGAGCCCGGTCTGCAGCGCGACCGAAGTCATCGTGCCTACTGTAACCCCAATCGCGATCCCCAGCGCCGCCAGCGCTGGTGCCGCCACCGCCGCCCGGACTCTTTTCCCTCTCTTGTTTTTCGTATTCATCCAAGTCAGTACCCGGATCATCGGGGTCTTTCTTGGTTTGATCCTGCAACATTAAGCCGATCATTGTGCCACGGTCGGTCAACATCCTGATGATGCGTTTCGCTGCAGCTTCACGCTGTTCATTCGCTTGTTCTTCGACCGCCTCCACGTAGGCCGCTCCGGTCGTATAGAGCTTTCCCATAAAACGGATGCCAGGGCCGGGCTTGTCAGCGGGAACCGAAACGAGCAGATCATCGCGCATGGCTGCAGTCTGAGCATCGAGAAGGTTGGGTGAGAGTTTCTCGGCTTCTGCAAGCGCAGTTGCCATGACATCACGTCCCCGAAGATAGGTCTTATAACCGCGTTTGTAGCCCTCTTTATACTTCGTGATGCGGTTGATTGACGCATCAACCCATCGCTCCATAGCGGTACCAGTTGCACCGGTGAAGCCGTGGCCGCCTCGATAGGCGCGGAGACGTTCAATAGCGTCATCAAGGCATTTCAATGCATCTTCATGATCCTTGTCCCACGCTTCCAGTCCCCTGTTGGCACGAGCATCCGCCATAAAAACCTTCAAGCGCTCATAATGTGGTGAATCAACCATGAGAAAGGTCCTTTCGATCGGCTCTTTACACGCTCAGGCTTCAGGCTGTGCGTCTTGGGTGACGGGTCCGTTATTCGACGCGACTCCCGAAGGAGCTCCAGATGCAGTCGGGGGCGCGACCGGCGGAGCAGAAGAGGGGGCTGCGTCAAAACCAAGATCCGCAAGGGTCAGACCAAACCTGCGAATCATCGCGTTGAACTGATCCGGTCTCTGAGAACGAATTGCTTGCGCCTGCTCATCAGCCTGAAGTTTCTTGAGCGCCAACGCGTTCTCGTATTCGGTGCCCGTGAAACGTTTCATGGCAACATGCATCTTCGCTTCGAAGTTCCTGAGCATGTCGGACTCGAACACAAGAAGCGCTGACAATGCATCGAACAAGTCCGCTGCGCCATTCTGCATCTTCACGGCTCCTTCTTCGTGTCCCCAGAACGAGGAGTTCTGCACTGATCCCAGAGCGGAGGTGTACTTACGTGAACCCGTCACGGCATCCCAGGTATCACCGACATTCCCGGCTGCTGCTCGCTGCCGGTCATCGTCGTATTCAACTCCGGAGTATCCGGTCATTGTTGGCTCCTAAATTGTCGATGGAAGTTAAAGAGCGCTGCGATGCGCCCGGTTGCTTACTTGGCGACCTTGAAGCGGCGGACCAGCGGCTTGTCAGGCTGGTCTGAGCCCTCGATCTTGAGGGTCCACACGTAGGTCAGGTCAGAGCCGGAACCCTCCACGTCCACAGTCCAGGACG
>CAUVIG010000004.1:0-27974 GCA_963551745.1 uncultured Actinomyces sp. | reverse complement strand
CGTTGGGTTTCTGGCCACTTCTCTTTTTGGCGCAGTCACTGTCACCCAGTACATGCGTGTCGCGTTGTTGATGCGAAAACTCCAAGATGCGGTAGTGGGGCAGTTCTGGTGTCGCGGGAGCTTGATCGTCACGAAACGAGCTTTCGTGGCCCCCATCGGCAGGGGGTTGTGTTGCGTTCGTATCTGTTAGATGACAAACCGCACGTGACGGACTTACGTCGCTCACATATCCTCACGATGCGTGGGATGCTAGTTGCATGGTCATTTCTGCACATTCGCACGGGCCTCACCACCACGGTGGTAAAGATGAGGTTCTCGCTCAACGTATGGCGGCGCACGACCGCCTTGCCCATCAATCTCAGGTAGTACTCCGACTCGGCCAAATGCTCCTGTCGTTCGGCGCGAGTGCCTATCGCGTCAAGAAGTCGATGGCTGACCTCGCACGCGCAGTTGGCATTTCTGAGCACCGAGCACAGGTGACGTACACAGAGATCATCGCGACCGCTTACGCGAACGGTACATTCCGCACGGAGCTCGCTGAGCAGCGTCTCATGGGCGTCAACGCTGACAAGATCGACCGTATCAACAACTACGTGGCGTCTTTACACGGCAAGTCAGTTCGAGTTGAGGATGTGTCGGATGAGCTCGATAAGATCGCGAAGGTTCCCGGCCTCTACGACTGGTTTTCCAACGCCCTAGCCTCCGGCTTCGCCTGTGCGGCGTTCGCATTCCTCAACGGTGGGGGATGGGTCGAGTGCTCCGCGGTCGCCGTCGCCTCGTTCTTCGGGCAGGCCCTGCGTCGCCAGATGCTCATCCGCCACATGAACCACTTCGGCGTCTGGATGGCCTGCGGCGCCCTGGCTGCGATGATCTACATTCTCCTCGTTGCACCGGCCCAGCATTTCCTCGGCATCGAATCGACGCATCAGGCCGGATTCATTTCCGCGCTTCTCTTTCTAGTGCCAGGCTTCCCGCTGGTGACGGGCCTGATCGATTTGGTGCGTCAAGACTTCCAAGGTGGCGTCGGGCGCCTCGTGTACGTCGCGATGCTCGTTATGTCAGCCGGTGTCGCCGTCTGGGGAATTTCCGCTATCTTCGGTTGGTCGGTGACCCCCGAGTACGGTGTCTCACTCGTACCCTGGCTGCACTACCTCCTGCGCTTCCTGACGAGCTTCGTGGCTGCATACGGGTTCGCGATGCTTTTCAACTCACCGACACGCGTGTGTGCGACGGCTGCTCTTATCGGCGCATTGATTAACACGGCTCGTATCGCGCTCCATCTGGAGCTCGGTGTTCCCTCTCCGGCCGCCGTCGGCCTCGCTGCGCTCGCTGCCGGCCTTCTTGCCGTGTTCGTTGCGCGGAGGACGCGCTTCTCGCGCGTGACTCTGTCCGTGCCCGCCGTCGTCATCATGATTCCGGGCGTGCCTCTGTACCGCGCGCTCACCTACCTGAACAACCAGCAGATTGACGATGCTCTGGCAGCACTTTTCACGGTAATGTTCACGATTGTGGCTATCGGCATGGGCCTGGCCCTGTCCCGTATGCTAACGGATAAGAACTGGCTCGTTGAAAAGCAAGAACGAGTCCCGAACCTGTGGGAGTACGAGGAGGAGAACGCATGAGGTTTGAGATCGAAGCAAGCCTGAAGCCGGCGTCGTTCGGAGTCGAGTACGAGATCAACCGCGACGAGATCCGCGCTGTCGGGCGCAACATCGCGATCGTGTGTGCGGCGGCAGTGACCGCCCGAGTGCTCGTCGCGCTGATTGCGCGCTGACGTGCATTCATCGACGAGGCCGTGGCCGGGAAACCGGTCGCGGCCTCTTTGCGTGTTTATGCCGCAGCAGGCTGAGCGTCGGTGGGCGAGGTGCGACCTCGGCCATGCTGCTCTGTGCGACTGTGGGCGTCCGGCCTACCCGTGGCGCACCTGGTAGAGCGCGAAAGGGTAGACGAATGGGGCCGACCCTTTCGGGCCGGCCCCATTGTGGTGCGGGATTGAACCCGCGGGAGACGCTGTCGCTACATGCCGCCCAGAATTGTGGCGACGATGATTTTGCCGACCATGGCGACAGGGTAGACCAGCGCGTAACCGAGGGAGACACGCGGGTCGGCGTTGGTGCGGCCGTTCGCGAAGGCGAGGACGGCGGGCTGGGTCTGAGCGCCACCGAGCAGACCGGCGAGCTTCGTACCGCCCATCTTGAACACCCAACGCATCGTGCAGTACAGACCGACCGCCATAATCGACGTCATGACGAAGCCCAGAGCGAAGATGCGGATCCAGTCGCCCGATGTGAAGGCCTCGAGGATCTGACCGCCTGCCTTGGCGCCCGCCTGCGCGAGGAAGATCAGCAGGCCGAGCTCGGCCATCACCTGGCATGTGGTGAAGGGAAGCGCTGTCGCGATGGGACCGATGCGGCCGATGCGGCCGAAAATGAGGCCCACGATGAGCGTGCCGGCCGCGGAACCGATCGAGAAGTATTCGCCGGAGGGGGTCAGGATCGGCAGCTCGCCGATTGCGATGCCCAGCGCCATGCCGACACCCAGGGCAATGGGGTTGAGGTCCGTGAGGCCTCGGGACGAGTCGCCGAAGAACTTGGTGATCTCAGTCATCTTCGAGGTGGGGGCGACGACGCGTACGCGGTCGCCCTGCTGGAGGACCAGGCCGGGCTCGGCGACCATGTCGACGTCACCGCGACGCACGCGCGAGATCGTTGCGGAGAACTCCTTGGCGAGGCCCAGCGAGGCGACCGTGCGGCCCGCGACCCTCGGGTTGGAGATCGTCATGCGGCGGAAGTCCAGGTAGGAGCGATCCTGCATGAGGGAATGCGAGGACGCGTGGCCCAGCTCGGCGGCGGCGCGAGCGACGAGCTCGCGGGGGCCGACGACCGTCACGAGGTCACCCGGATCCAGGGTGTCGGACATCTGGGGGCGGGTGATTGGGCCGGTCTCGCCGCGACGCAGACGGGAGAAAGAGACCTTCTCGCCGAGCTTCTCGTAGATGTCGCCAACGAAGGGGTGATCGTCGCGCTCCACGCGGATCGTGCGGTTCGACAGGGGAGAGGGGGCATCTTTGTCGTTACGGCCGTAGTGGAGTGCGGCCATCGAGGCAGCCAGCATGCCGATGACACCGAAAAGGTAAGCGATCGAGTAGCCCACCGTTGCGCGGGCGGCGTCGCCGGAGGCCTCGCCCGCGGCGGCCAGAGCGGGCGTGTTCGTCACCGAACCCGCAAAGGTACCGGCGATGAGCGGAACGTTCATGCCCATGGCCTTACCGAGGAAGAGACCGACGGTGGCGGTGATGCCGTAGAGGGCAACCATCATCAACAGAGGACCGATGGCGGTCTTCAAGTTGTGGAAGAACGACGCGCCCGAGTTAATGCCGATCGCGAATGTGAAGAGCGTCAAGCCCAGAGTGCCCAGCTGGGGGGTAACCCGCAGCTCGATACCGTAGGACTGCGCCCACGCTGCCAACGCGATGGCAAAGAAGAGAACGGCGGCGGCGCCGAGGCTGATGCCCTTGATTTTCACATGGCCGAACGCCATGCCTATACCGATGAGAATGAAGAGGAACAGAACCGGCTGTTCGCTCAGAATCTCGAACACCTGATGCACGATGAAATCTCCGTGTTGTGGATTGTGATATGAGGTATGAGTCAATTTAACCAGTAATGCGTGCTGTACATCTCAGTCCTTTGGCCTAGATGGGGATCAGAGGTCACAGGTCCGCACAATGAGATGACGCGGAGCGTAGCGCTCAGGCAAGATACGGTAAATGCATGCTCGACGTTCGCGGAATTGGAATCCTCGCCCTGGTCATCGTACCCGGGCGTGCGATGCCTGCCGTGTAACGTGAGGATGGATCGCACGCCGAATTCCCCGCATCCGCGCATCTGCCGGATCTGACGGGGTTTTTTCTTTGAGACGATCCCAACGATTGAGAGGACGAATGGTGAGCGACACCGCCAACACCACCCGCATGACCGGAGCTGAGGCAATTGTGGCCAGCCTTGAGGCCCTGGGCGTCACCGACGTGTTCGGTATGCCCGGCGGCGCAATTCTGCCGACCTACGACCCGCTGATGGCGTCGACGTCCATCCGCCACATTCTTGTCCGTCACGAGCAGGGCGCGGGCCACGCCGCCGAAGGCTACGCCCTGGCCACCGGTAAGGTCGGCTGCGCGATCGTGACATCTGGCCCCGGTGCCACCAACGTGCTGACGGCTCTCGGCGACGCCTGCATGGACTCGGTTCCGATCGTCGTTATCTCGGGCCAGGTCGGCGCATCCCTCATCGGTACCGACGCCTTCCAGGAAGCCGACGTCGTGGGCGCCTCGATGCCCATCACCAAGCATTCCTTCCTCGTCACCGATCCCGCGGAGATCCCCGCGCGCCTGGCCGAGGCCTTCCACCTCGCGGGCACCGGCCGTCCCGGTCCGGTCCTCGTGGACATCACCAAGTCCGCGCAGGTTTCCCAGATGGACTTCGCCTGGCCCCCCGTCCTCGACCTGCCCGGCTACCGTGTCGCAGACAAGCCCAATATGAAGCAGGTGCGCGCGGCCGCCCGCGCGATCGCCGACGCCCAGGCCCCCGTGCTGTACGTGGGCGGTGGGATCGTGCGCTCCGGCTCCACCGACGCCCTCGCCGACCTCGTCGAGATCACGAACGCCCCCGTCGTCACCACGCTGACCGCCCGCGGCGCGTTCCCTGACTCCGATCGTCACAACCTCGGCATGCCCGGCATGCACGGAACCGTGGCGGCCGTCGGCGCCCTCCAGCGCGCCGACCTGATCGTCGCTCTCGGTGCTCGCTTCGACGACCGTGTGACGGGCCGCCTCGACTCCTTCGCGCCCCGCGCCGCCGTCGTGCACATCGACATCGACGCCGCGGAGATCTCGAAGAACCGCCACGCCGACATTCCGATCGTTGCCGACCTGGCGACCGCCCTGCCGATCCTCATCGGGGAAATCGCCCGGGCCTCGTCGGACAACAAGGCGGACATCTCCGGATGGTGGCGTTACATCGACCGCCTGCGTACCAAGTACCCGATAGGCTGGGCTGAGCCCGAAGACGGCATGATGGCGCCCCAGGAAGTCCTCAAGAAGCTCTCCGACAAGGTCGGCCCCGAGGCCATCTACGTGACGGGCGTGGGCCAGCACCAGATGTGGGCTGCCCAGTTCATTACGCTGGACAACCCGCGCAGCTTCATTTCCTCCTCCGGCTCCGGCACTATGGGCTACTGCATTCCCGCAGCGATGGGCGCCCAGGTCGCTGCCCCCGACAAGGTCGTGTGGGCGATCGACGGTGATGGTTCCTTCCAGATGACCAACCAGGAATTGGCCACTTGCACGATCAACAACATCCCGATCAAGGTCGCCCTCATCAACAACTCGGTGCTGGGCATGGTCCGCCAGTGGCAGTCCCTGTTCTTCGGCAAGCGCTACTCGAACACGACGCTCAACCCCGTCGAGGGCGAGCAGATCCCCAACTTCGAGATGCTCGCGCACGCCTATGGCATGGCTGCGCGCACCGTTCGCTCCATTGACGAGGTCGACGAAGCCATCGAATGGGCCATGTCGATCAATGATCGCCCCGTTCTCATTGACTTCCGCGTCTCCAAGGACTCGATGGTTTGGCCGATGGTCGCCGCGGGCGTGTCCAACGATGAGATTCGTTACGCCAAGGGCATGGCGCCCGACTGGGAGGTGGAAGACTGATGACGAATCGTCACACTCTGGCCGTGTTGGTCGAGAACAAGCCCGGCGTGCTTACTCGCGTCGCCGCGCTTTTCGCCCGCCGCGCCTTTAATATCAAGTCGCTGACTGTGGGAGAGACGGAACATCCCGAAATCTCTCGCATGACCATCATCGTGGACGCTGACTCCGCGCCCATCGAGCAGGTGGTGAAGCAGCTCAACAAGCTCATCAACGTCCTCAAGGTCGTCGAGCTTGAACCCGAAGACTCCGTCGAACGGCGTCTGCTCATGATGAAGGTCCAGGCTGACGAGACCCGTCGCACCTCGGTCCTGCAGATCGTGGACCTGTTCCGCGCACACGTCGTCGACGTGCAACCTGAGTCGGTCGTTATCGAATCGATCGGCTCCCTACCCAAGCTGGAGGCGCTGCTGCGGGCCCTGGAGCCCTACGGCGTCACCGAACTCGTCCAGTCGGGCGCCGTGGCCATCGGCCGCGGGTCGCGCTCGATCACGGATCAACTGAAGGAGAAATGAAAATGGCAGAGATCATCTACGACGACGGCGCAGACCTGTCGCTGATCCAGTCCAAGAAGGTTGCCATCATTGGTTACGGTTCGCAGGGTCACGCGCACGCGCTGAACCTGAAGGATTCCGGAGTTGACGTGGTCGTCGGCCTGCGCCCCGGTTCCTCTTCCTGGGCCAAGGCTGAGGCCGCTGGCCTCGAGGTTAAGGACGTGGCCGAGGCCGTCGCCGAGGGCGATGTCGTCTCCGTGCTGCTGCCCGACCAGGTGCAGCGCTACGTCTACGCCGAGCAGATTGCTCCCAACTTGAAGGAAGGTGCCGCCCTCCTCTTCGCGCACGGCTTCAACATCCGCTACGGCTACATCGAGGTCCCCGAGGGCCACGACGTCGTCATGGTCGCCCCCAAGGGTCCCGGCCACAAGGTCCGCGAGACCTACACCCAGGGCAAGGGCACCCCGGACGTCGTTGCCGTTGAGGTGGATGCCTCCGGTCAGGCCTGGGATCTCGTCCTGTCCTACGCGAAGGCCATCGGCGGCACCCGCGCCGGCGTCATCAAGACGACCTTCACCGAAGAGACCGAGACCGACCTGTTCGGCGAGCAGGCTGTCCTGTGTGGCGGCGTCTCCCACCTGATCCAGGCCGGCTTCGAGACCCTGGTCGAGGCTGGCTACCAGCCCGAGATCGCCTACTTCGAGGTCTGCCACGAGATGAAGCAGATCGTCGACCTCATCAACGAGGGCGGTATCACCAAGCAGCGTTGGTCCTGTTCCGACACTGCTGAGTACGGCGACTACGTCTCCGGCCCGCGTGTCATCAACGAGTCCTCCAAGGAGGCCATGAAGGCTGTCCTGGCCGACATTCAGGACGGTACCTTCGCTCGCAAGTTCATCGCCGATCAGGATAACGGCGCCCTCGAGTTCAAGGCGCTGCGCGCCGAGGAAGAGGCCCACCCGATCGAGAAGACCGGTCAGAAGCTGCGTAAGGCCTTCGGCTGGACCGACTCCGACGAGGACTACACCGAGGGCAGCGCCGCGCGCTGATCTCAAGCTCCGTTTCGGATAGCTTCAAGCCCCGGCCTCGTTCCCACGTGGGACGAGGCTGGGGCTCTTTTGTGCTGAAAGGTGCGGTGACGCTCGACAGTGTTCCCGCGAGGGTTAGTTCGCCGCTGCTTCGTCGGAGCCGTTCGTCCACGGAAGGGAGGCGGGGGAGAGGGCGTCCGCATTGGAGACGGTGGAGATCGGTGCAACGATTACGATGGAAGCGACGGCGGCCGATGCGACGCGCATCAGAGTTTGACGGGAGGGGCGCACGGGTAGTTCCTTGCTACGAAAGACTGATTGACAGGACTAGTTTACCGGTAAGTATGTACTGGCAACTAGCAATGTCCTGTTTCACTGCCTGGCGTTGGGCGCTATGTGCTGGTGGAACGAATTGTTCGGTGGGTCGTTGTGTTTGATAGGGCAAGGGCGGTATTGCTGGGTGATGCAGGGGTTGGAGATCTGAGCGTGTTGGTCTGTTGTGGGGTGAGATCCTGATAGGCGTGCGCAAAGTTCGATCATTCTACGGAAATTGTCCTAGACGTTGATAAGAATTGTCTGTCGCATAACTGGTTAGCGAGCATCTAAATTTGTATGATGAATCTCGTGGATAGTGAGTCATGACCCACTGACCGCTGATTGACAACCCACATCGGAAGGACCAATGATGACCCTCCGCCACTACGGGCGTGCCCTCGCGGCTGCCTCGGGAGCCGTGCTGCTCTGCGCGACTCTCTCGGTTCCCGCGCTCGCGACCTCGACTAGTGACACCGGTGCAGCTGCTCGGGTGACGGCCTCGGCAACCGACGAAGATTCGGCCCCCATCACCGTCACCGTTACGCGCACCGACTCCCATGGAGACAAGGTGTACGAAGGTGACCTGATCACCGTCACCGTCACCTACACCAACAACACCGACAGCGCACTCACCGTCTTCCCGGTCGACTCGAACCTGTCCGGCGTCCTCACCACCGGCACTCCCAACTGCCGCTGGCACAACCTCGCCGCGCACACCACCAAGCAGTGCACGACTGCCACGCACACCGTGATCGCCGACGATGTCGCGGCCGGCACCTTCACCCCGATGACCACGTGGGCGGCCACCCGTGACCGCAATGGCACCGACGTCATCGCCGGTGGCATCACCGCCAACGCAGCCCCCGTGACCGTCGCCCAGGGTGAGCATCCCCCGGCCCCGGACCCGCTGGAGACCCCGCAGGACTACGCGATCGGCGATAAGGTTCGCCTTGCTTCCCCCGGCCTCGCCGGTTTCACCTGCCACCGCATCCCCGCGCTGACCACTGCCAACAACGGCTGGATCATCGCCTCGTGGGACGGCCGCCCCAACACCTGCCAGGATGCGCCCCAGGCCAACTCCATCGTCTACCGCATCTCCAAGGACGGCGGCAAGTCCTGGACCCCCATCAAGACCGCCCTCGCCGGCACCCCCGGCGCGGATAAGATCGGCTACTCCGACCCCTCCTTCGTCGTGGACCGCACCACCGGAACGATCTTCCTGTTCTCGGTCAAGTCCTACGACGCTGGCCTCTTCCAGTCCCAGCTGGGCACCGATCCCGCGGCCCGTAACATCCTGCACGCCCACGTCGTCGAATCCCACGACAACGGCGAGACCTGGGTCAATCCCCGTACCATCACCGACCAGGTGACCGCCGGTTACGAGGGCCAGTGGTTCACCCGCTTCGCTTCCTCCGGTGAAGGCATCCAGCTGCGCTACGGCGCCCACGCCGGCCGCCTCATCCAGCAGTACGCCGTCGCCAACTCCGGCACGACCTCGCTCATGGCCGTCTCCGTCTACTCCGACGACCACGGCGCGACCTGGAAGCCCGGCGAGCCCACCGAGGGCAGCGCCGACGAAAACAAGGTCGTCGAACTCTCCGACGGTCGCCTGCTGCTCAACTCGCGTACGCAGGGCCATGCCGGCCAGCGCCTCGAAGCCATCTCCTACGATGGCGGGCAGACCTGGGGTCCCTTCCGCCACAACTGGGACCTCACGGACCCGCGTAACAACGCATCCATCGTGCGCGCCTACCCGGATGCCCCCGAGGGCTCCGCGCGCGCTCGTGTCCTGTTCTTCTCGAACGCCGACTCCTCCAGCGCCCGCGCGAACGGAACGATCCGCGTCTCCTACGACGACGGCTTCACCTGGAACGACGGCAAGGTCTTCGAGAGCGGCGAGATGGCCTACTCGACGCTGCACCCCCTCGGTGACGGCACCTGGGGCCTGCTGTACGAGTCCGGCGGCTACAAGAACATCGAATTCATGCGCCTGGACGCTGCCTACCTGGGCCTGACCGACCCCGGGGAGGAGCCCGCTCCCGAGCCGCAGCCGACCCCGGACCCGACCCCCGAGCCCGAGCCTACGCCGGACCCGCAGCCGCAGCCCGCCCCGGAACCGAACCCGACGGCCACTCCGGCCCACTGGGTCAACACCGGTTCGGGTTGGAAGTGGCAGCTGGAAGACTCCAGCTACGCGATGAACCAGACGATCGCTATCGGCGAGGCCACCTACCGCTTCGGCGCAGATGGCATGATGGTCACCGGATGGGATAACCAGGGCGGCGTGTGGAGCTACTACAACGCCTACGGCGCTCGCGTGAGCGGCTGGGTCAAGGACGGTTCCTGGTACTACCTGGATCCTGCGACCGGCTCGATGGCCACCGGCTGGACCCAGATCGACAGCACCTGGTACCTCTTCTCCGCCTCCGGCGCGATGCTCACCGGCTGGCAGCACGCCGGCAGCTGGTACTACCTCGCCCCCTCGGGCGCCATGCTCACCGGCTGGCAGCAGGTCGGCTCCACCTGGTACTACTTCGCCGGCGACGGCCACATGGTCACCGGTTGGCAGATGATCGACGGCCGCTGGTACTACTTCGCATCCTCGGGTGCGTGGATCTGATCCGCATCTATCGCGGCCGGGGCCGGGGAAGCGTGTGTACCCTCCCGGCCCCGGCCTCGTCTATGGGGGACGTCACGGCGTCAAGAGACCACGGGTTGGACCCGTGCGGACGCGCGGCGCGGACGCAGGGGAAGATGGAGTCATGACACTGAACATCGCAGTAATCCCCGGTGACGGCATCGGCAAGGAAATCGTCCCCGAAGGCCTGAAGGTCCTGGACCGCGTCCTGGCGGACAAGGGTATCGACTACTCTACGACCCTCTTTAACCTGGGTGCCGAGCGCTGGCACGCCACCGGCGACACCCTGACCGACGAGGACATCGAGGCCATCAAGCGCCACGACGTCATCCTCCTGGGTGCGGTCGGCGACCCCTCCGTGCCCTCTGGCGTCCTCGAGCGCGGGCTTCTCCTCAAGCTGCGCTTCGCCCTCGATCACTACGTGAACCTGCGGCCCTCCAAGTACTACGAGGGCGTACCCAGCCCGCTGGCCAACCCCGGCGACATCGACTTCGTCGTCGTTCGTGAAGGCACCGAGGGTCTCTACTGCGGCAACGGCGGCGCGGTGCGCGTGGGCACCCCGCACGAGATCGCGACCGAGGTGAGTGTCAACACCGCCTACGGTGTTGAGCGCGTCGTGCGTTACGCCTTTGAGGCGGCCGCCTCGCGTAAGAAGCACCTCACCCTCGTCCATAAGCACAACGTCCTGGTCAACGCCGGACACATGTGGCGCCGCATCGTCGACGAGGTGGGGGAGGAATACCCCGACGTGAGCGTTGATTACTGCCACATCGACGCCGCCACCATCTACATGGTCACCGACCCAGGCCGCTTCGACGTCATCGTCACCGACAACCTTTTCGGAGACATTCTCACCGACGAGGCCGGGGCCGTCACGGGCGGCATCGGCCTGAGCGCGTCCGGCAACCTGAACCCCTCGCGCGAGTACCCCTCCATGTTCGAGCCCGTGCACGGATCCGCCCCCGACATCGCGGGGCAGGGCAAAGCCGACCCGACCGCGACCATCTCCTCGGTCGCGCTCATGCTCGACTTTATGGGATTCTCCGAGGAAGCCGAGCGCGTGCGCGCGGCGATCGACGCCGACATGGCGGCGCGCGCCGAGGCTGCGGCTGCCGGAACGCCGCTCGTGCGCTCCACCTCCCAGATCGGCGACGACATCGCCGCCAGGGTCTGAAATATCGATACAACAGGGCCGCTCCCCGGATGGGGAGCGGCCCTGTTGCTATATCCGTCGGAGCGCCCGCCTCGCAGGGTGCGGGCTAGCGCGTGCCGATGAGAGCGGACAGGGGAGTGCGCGATGCCCACTGCGTGATGTCGATAAGGGCGGCGCTAACTCCCGCAGCGCGCACGTCGGCGGAGTCACTCGCGAGCATTGCGGCGTCAGCAGCCAGCAGGTTTGAGGCCAGAGACGCACCGTCGAGGGCGTCGAGTGTGCAACGTGACGTGCGGGTGTCCGCGGCGCCGGCGCGCAGAGCGGTATCGGCGCGGGCGAGCAGCTCGCCGGACACGTTGTACGCGTCGCTCAGAGTCCCCGCGCTCACCTGCGCCTTCGGCAGGGACGAGGCGGTGCAATCCCACGTGGCAACGGCCTGTGAGAGCTCCGCCGACGAAGCAAGATCCTTACCGGAAGGGGCGAACGTGGAGGAGATGGGCGACTCATTGAACAGGTCAATCGTCCAGGTCTGAATGCCCTGACGCGATGCCGTGTTCACTCGGTCGTTGATGAGTTGTGCCGCGTCATCGCCGGCCTCGAGATCGATACCGTAGACGTGGGCGAGACTCACTGCGCTCGCGTAGCGCCCGAGCGCCGAGGCGCCGAGCGTGCGCGCCTCTTCGGCGGACGTCTTGTCCGGGTTGACGGCAATCTCGAGGTCGCGTGTGGCCGTGCGCGCCAGCCACGACACGTACGCCGAGACGTCGGTGGGCGCCTCGGATACCGATGCCGGAGCGGACTCGCCCTCGGGCGTCGCCCCGCCCCACGGATCCCACAGTCCGCCCAGAACGTCCAGACGCTGCTGCGACGAAGACGCCACGTCGCGCAGCGCCGCCGAGCAGGCCGCGCAATCCGTCGCGATGTCCGCCAGTTCGGTTGCGCGAGCCGCGGCGGCAGCTTCCGTGCGCGCAGCCTGGTCGCGAACCGCCGCGAAACCAGACAGGGTGGGCAGCGACGACGCGCCGCACGCGGACAGCGCGAAAACCGCGGCCGACGTCACGACGAGGCCGGGGATGCGGTATGTGGTCAAAGTCAGTTTTGCGAAACGCACACCCGCATCATCCCACACCCCCGGGTAGGATAGGGAACTGACCCGCGTACGCGAGAGAAAGATAGGCGCATATGGCATCGTCCACGTCAGAGGGACCGCTCGAGGAGCTGCTGGCTCCCGTGGTCGAACAGTCGGGACTGGAACTGGACTCGGTGACCCGCTCGCGCTCCGACGCGATGCCCCTCCTGCGGGTCGTCGTCGAAGCGCCCATCGGTGCCGACGGAATTGACTCGGACACCCTCGCTGAGGTGTCCCGCGCCGTATCGAAAGCCCTGGACGTTGCGGACCCGATCGACGGCGAATACCTGCTCGAAGTTTCCACGCCGGGAGCCGAACGCGAGCTCACGAAGGTCGGGCACTGGATGCGACAGATCGGACGCCTCGTGCGCATCAAGCTGCGGGCCGGTGGCTACGTCTCCGGACGCGTCGTCGCCGCGAACGAGACCAGCGCAACGATCGATATCGACGGCGAAACGACTACCATTGACTATCAGGACATGAGGAAGGCGCGCTCCCGCGTCGACTTTGGAACGGGGAACTAACCCCGTGATCTGCGATGTGCCCGGCTGCGTTGACGCAGCCGGGCACATGTGTGTGATCCGTTTGATAATGAACCCGATGGGGTGTAGAGTGTGACGCGATGCACGGGAGCCCCAGAAGTGAGGGGCTGAGAGGGAGGCGATCCTCCGACCGACACACCTGATCCGGGTCATACCGGCGTAGGGACGCAGACACTTCTTCCACGAAGGCTCGTGCGCGCACGCGAAAGAGCCTACGTGAGCGACGATAACAATCATCTCGACGTGACGACCAGGGTCTGGCCCGTCATCTCCGACGAGGAAATCTCCCGGGTACTCGCCCGCCTCGCCACTCCCCTCGCAGGTACCGCCCTGCAGGTTTCGAACCGCCCAACGACAGCGGGAATCCTCGTAGATGCGGGCGATACGACGGTTTTCATCAAGCGTTATGGGCCTGGCGCCGTACCCCCCGATCACCTGCGAGCTGTCCACGGCCTCGTCGCCCACGTACGCGCGAAGGGTTTTCCCACCCCAGCCTTTCTGCCCTTTGCGGACGGCGATACCGTCTGGGAAACACCTACGGGCACGTGGGAGGTGTGCGAAGGGGCAATCGGTGAGGACCGGTACCGTGATGATCCCACGTGGACGATTCCGGGCACCCTCGAGGAGGCGCACGCCCTGGGCGCCATGACCGCGCGACTCGCCCTGGCCTCGGCGGACTATCGAGCCCGCAACAACCCGCCCTGCGCCTACCAGTCACGCATGCGCCTCTTCGCCGACGATCCCCGCCGAGACCTGGCCCAATGGATCGAGCAGCGACCCGGGGTTGTGGCCTTCCTGCGCGATACTGGCAGACGTATCGAAGATCAGTGGGAACCGCATCTGAAGTTCGCCGCCGCATACGCCCCGATCGCCCGTGATTTGCCGACGTCGTGGACCCACGGAGACCTGCACATCTCCAACGTCTTCTGGCAGGGCCTCGCCCCCTCACAATTCATCGATTTTGGGCTGGCCGATCTCAATCCCTCCATCTACGACTTGGCGCTCATAATCGAGCGCAATGCCTTCGAGTGGACGCGGATCGTCGACGGCGAGGAAGAGGCAGTCCACCGAGACATCACCCTCGCCCTCATCGAAGGCTACGAGGACGTCAGACCCCTGAGTCCTCTCGAACGACGCGGCCTCATTGCCTTGATGCCGCTGATCCAAGCGGAGTCTGGCCTCAACTGGATCGACTACCAGTACGGGGCGACCCGATCCATCCCGGGCGCGACTTGGTGCCTTGACATTTTCTTCGGCGAGCATACTCGGTGGTTCACACGCCCGGCTGGGCAGGACTACCTGGCGTGGCTCGACGACGCAGTGATGCACGAATGAAAGGAAATACAATGAAACGAACTATCAAGGGGCTTGCAATGCTGCTGCCCGCCTGCGCTCTCGCCGTGGCGGCCTGCTCAGACACCACAACGAACTCCCAGAGCGAGCATGCGCGGGAAACAGTGAGTGTCGTCCTGGACTGGACACCGAACACAAACCATTCCGGCGTCTACCTGGCCATGGCCCGCGGATACTACGAGCAGGCGGGTATCGATGTTGAGATCCTGCCCTACTCCGAAGCGGGGTCCGCGTCAGTTCTCCTGGGCGGAGGGGCCGATTTCGCCTTCGAAGGGGCCTACTCGGTGATCGCCGGCAAAGCGCGTGGTGACGACATGACCATGGTCTTCAACCTCCAGCAAGAGTCCTCTCAGGGCATCGCAGTGCGCGCAGACAACTCGGACATCATGAGGCCCGCCGACCTTGACGGAAAACTCTTTGCAACCTGGGGCGCAGCTGAAGGCGTCGCGAAGGTACAAACTATGATCCGCAACGACGGTGGACAAGGAAACGTGGAGACCGCGCTGCTCGGAACCAGCGCCTACGCAGCCGTCTACAACGGCACGGCAGACTATGCCGAAGGCCTCACGACGTGGGAAGGGATCGAGGCGGACCTCGCCGGAAATCCCGTCAAGTGGTTCATGCCCGCTGACTACGGTGTTGAGACGACGCCCGCCGAGCTTGGTCTGGTAACAACCCCTGCCTACCTGCGAGACCACTCCGACCTGGCAAAGCGATTCATCCAGGCGACCCAACGCGGATACAAGGATGCCATCTCCGATCCGTCCGGTGCCGTAGACGCACTGTTGAATGCCAATCCCGACGCCGCCATCGATCGCGAATTGGCCACCAGGAGCCAGGAGCTGCTCTCATCGCAGTACTGGAAGGACTCAGCTGGCAGCGTCGGTCACGGTGACGTCAATCGTTGGCAGCGCTACATCGACTACCTGGTGGGACAGGGCCTCCTCGAAGACGCCAACGGGAAGCCCGCATCCGCCGGCCTGCGCGGCGCAGACATGGTGACCAATGATCTCCTCGAGTAGGCCAAGCTCGGAGGCTGGGCGCACGCGCGACAACGTTGCGCGCTCAGCCTGGGCACTCGCCTCCCTGGGTGTGGTCGTAACAGCGTGGCAGATTCTCCACGCCTGGTCCGGCCTGTCAGAGCGGATCCTGCCGGCTCCCACCACAATTGTTACCTCGGCAGCGGCCAGCTGGCCGTCGCTCAGAGCGGCTGCGTGGGCGACGGGTATCGAGGGGATCGCGGGCATGCTCGTCGGAATCGCTGCGGGAGTCATCATCGCTTTCACCACGTCGCTCTGGCCCCGCGTCTCCCATGTCGCCATGCCAATCCTGGTTGTCTCCCAGACAATCCCCCTGGTGGCGATCGCACCACTCATGGTGATTTGGATGGGCTTCACCATGGCTTCGAAAATTGTGGTCGTCGCGGTGTTCACCGCCTTCCCCGTGGCTATTGCCTTGCTGCGCGGTCTCGGGCGCGTGCCAACCTCCCTCACCGACCCACTCGCTGTCGCCGGTGCCTCGCGTCTCTGGATCCTCATCCATGCGAGGCTGCCCTGGGCGCACACGCACCTGTTCTCGGGCATCCGCATCGCCGCTACCTACGCTTTCGCATCTGCTGCGACGGCCGAGTTTATGGGCGCCAAACGTGGACTTGGCGTCTTCCTCCTGAGTGCGCAATCGTCATTTCGCACCGACCTCGTATTTGCCGGAGCCGGAGTCCTCGTGCTGATGACACTCCTGCTCTACGCACTCGTTGCCGCTGCGGAGGCGGTGACATCCCATCGCTCCCTGCCGTCTCCCTGGAGGCGAATGAAGGGGAGTCGGAGCGTCGTTCCCGGACGCATCGACATCGCTGACGTGTCGAAAACATACCGCTCCTCGCGGGGGGACGTGCGAGCGCTTGAGCGTGCGAGCTTGGCGGTAACGGAGGGGAAGATAGCGGCCGTCGTCGGTCCCTCCGGATGCGGCAAGAGCACACTCATCCGTATTACGGCCGGACTCGAACAGGCAGACCACGCGCTCGACCACGTGCAGCCGAACACTTCTATGTCCTGCGCCCTTATGCCGCAATCGGACTCGCTCGTACCCTGGCTCAGCGTTCGAGACAACGTGGCTCTGCCTCTCGTCCTGGCGGGAGCCCTGAAACGGGACGCTCGCGCCCAGGCGCAAGCCGCCCTTGAGGGGTTGGCACTCGGCTCATTTTCCTCCCACCGGCCCGATGAGCTGTCCGGAGGAATGCGTGCCCGTGTTGCTTTCGCTCGTACGATGCTTACCCCGGCCAGCGCGATCCTGCTTGACGAACCCTTCGGAGCTCTCGACGCCCTCACTCGGGCAGACGTGTGCGACTGGCTCGCGGGCATTCTCGACCAGGAATCGCGCACAACCATCATCGTCACCCACGACATCCGGGAAGCCGTTCAACTTGCCGACTCCGTCCATGTCATGAGCGTGCGGCCCGGGCATATCACAGACATCATACCGATTGATCTACCGCACCCTCGCGGGCGCGGTACCCGACGACTGGAGCGATTCCACGCCCTGTGCGCCCGCGTGGAAGACGCTCTTACCAACACTCACGCGCGCACCGAACACGAAGGAACACCATGCCAGTCACACGAGTAATGCTCGAATACGTACACCCGTGGCCCAACCATGCCGGCCTCTTCCTGGCCAGGCACAACGGAGGCTTCGCGCGGGCGGGTCTCGACATCGAACTGATCTCCGACGGTTACGACAGGGGAGGGGCGCCCGCGATGCTCGCGCGCGGCGAATACGATGTCGCCTCCCTGCGCCTGGGACACGTTCTGCAGTCGCGGTCCGCTGGCGTGCCTTTCGTCGCCGTTGCAACGCTCAATCAGCGTCAGCTCGGATCGGTGATCACAACGCCCGCGACTGGGATCTCGCGCTTCGCGGACCTTGAAGGAAAGACCGTTGCCGTCCCGCCTGTTGCTCGCCTCATTCACGAAGTATGCGAGGCGGTGGTCGCAGACGGGGGAGACCCCGCCCTGATTCGCTTCGCGGACCCCGGCAACTGGGAGCCCGATGTTCGTTCCGTCGAGCAGGGGATCTACGACGCCGTTATGAACGTTCGTGCGTGGGAACCCTTCCAAGGAAACACTCCTCTTGATGAGGTGGTCGTCCTCGAATTCGACTCGGTAGGGGTCGCACCTCATCACTCCTACTTCCTGTCGGTGCGCGAGGATACCTTGGAACGTAATCCCGAATTCGTCCGTACGTTCCTCGCCGCTGCGAGTGTCGGCTACCGGGAGGCAATGGACGATGAGGACAGCGCCGTCGAAGCGATGACGTGGCCCATGTGCCACGTGCGCCCCGAGGTACTGCGTGCCTCGCTGAGGGCAATTCGTGACTCCTGGTTCACTCCCTCCGGACGCTGGGGCGAGATTCAAGAGGATCTGGTGACTTCCTACACGGAATGGATGGAAAAGGGCGGGTGGCTCGAAAAAGGCAGCCGCATCGAAGATCTGGAAGGCGCCTGGACAAACGACTTCCTACCCTGACGCTGCCCGCATGCGTGTGCTTGCACAAGCAGTGCGACAGCCGCCTCCGCCGACCCAAGCTCCGGCTGAGGTGGCTGTCCTCGGAGCTGCCACCACCCCCTGCGGGCAGGACGGGCGAGACCGGCTCAACGACCACCAACGTCGTTGAATCGATTACCATGGGTATCAGGACATGAGGAAGGCGCGTTTCCGCGTCGACTTTGGAACGGGGAAGTAGGAGACCATGGAAATCGATATGACCGCTCTGCGGATGGTGGAAAACGAGAAGGGCGTCAGCCTCGAAACCCTCGTCGATGCCATCGAAGAGGCGCTGCTCAAGGCGTACCACAACCTGCCCGGCGCCATCTCCCAGGCCCGCATCGAAATCGACAAGAAGACCGGACGCGTCACCGTCATGGCTATGGACGAGGACGAGGACGGCAACCCGATCGGCGAGTTCGACGACACCCCGAAGAACTTCGGGCGCATCGCCCAGTCGACCGCGCGCTCCGTCATCATGCAGCGCCTGCGCGACGCCGACGACCAGCGTGTCTTCGGTGACTTCGCCGGACGTGAAGGCCAGATCATCACGGGCACCGTCCAGGCACCGCGCCCCGGCCGCCCCACCATGGTTCAGGTTTCCGACGACTTCGAGGCCGTCCTGCCCGACGGTGAAAAGGTTCCCGGCGAGTCCTACCGCCACGGCGACCGCATCCGCGCGTACGTCGTGGGCGTTGAGCGCACCGAGCGCGGTCCGCGCATCACCCTGTCGCGCACCCACCCGGGCCTTGTCGCCGGCCTCTTCCAACGCGAGGTCCCCGAAATCCAGCAGGGCCTCGTCAAGATCAAGGCCATCGCCCGCGAGGCCGGCCACCGCACGAAGATCGCCGTTGCAGCCACCCGCGAAGGCATCAACGCCAAGGGCGCCTGCATTGGCCCGATGGGCGCGCGCGTGCGCTCCGTCATGGCCGAGCTGGGTGGGGAGAAGATCGACATCGTCGACTACTCCGACGATCCGGCGCGCTTCGTCGCCAACTCGCTGTCGCCCGCACGCGTCACCCGCGTCGTCGTCCACTCCGTGGACAACCGCACGGCGACAGCCATCGTCCCCGACTTCCAGCTCTCCCTCGCCATCGGCAAGGAAGGCCAGAATGCTCGCCTCGCCGCGCGCCTGACGAACTACCACATCGACATCCACGCTGACACGGAAACCGGCGACGACGCAATCGCCTCGCGCGTCTCGACCCCCGACGACGTGACAAGTCGCTCATAGAATCTGAGACGAGTAATCCCCTAGCTGGACTAAGCTAGGGAATTGTGTCGTATTCTGTGCCGCCAGTGCCCACCTCTGGGCCCCAGCGCACCTGCATTGGATGCGGCGCACATGCGAATCGATCGGCCCTCGTGCGGATCGTTCGCTCGCCGGACGGGCAGATTCGTCTCGACCGTTCGGCCACTCTTCCAGGCCGAGGAGCCTGGATTCACCCCGATCCGGGGTGCATCCAAAAAGCTCAGGCTAGACGCGGACTCGCGCGTGCGTTCCGAACGGGAAACCTGCCGGATGACGTGTGGGACGACGTGGGGGAGTTGATCAACCACCAGTGATGGCCACAGGCCATCAACGCCGAGAAAATGGAAGCGGGTTGGAAGCTGATGGGCACCCGATGAGTACCCAGCGATGAGCTGCCAGCAATATCAGTAAGGCGTCTCCGGACCGGAGACGCTTCCGGAATGGAGAAATGTGGCAAAGTTGCGTGTCCACGAGCTCGCCAAAGAGCTCGGAATCACCAGCAAAGAACTGATGGGTCACCTGAAGGAAGCAGGTGAATTCGTCAAGTCGTCGTCGTCCTCGCTCGAACCACCAGTCGTGCGTCAGATGCGCGAGAAGTTCGCGACGGCCCCCAAGACTAAGAAGGCGGACGCCAAGCCCGCCGCCAAGGCCCCCAAGCCCAGCGCGGCCAAGCCCGCTGCGAAGAAGCCTGCTGCCCCCAAGGCGGAGGCTCCTGCGGTCGAGGCTGTTGACGCTGCCCCCAAGGCGGCCGCGCCCAAGGGCGATGCGCCCAAGCCTGGCGCCCCCAAGCCTCGTACGAAGAAGGCTAACGCTGCCCCCAAGCCTGCCAGCCGCAAGAGTGCGGAAGGCAGTGCTCCCAAGCCCGCGCCTCGTCGCGCTGACGCCCCGCGCCCGGCTCGCCCCGGCGGCCCGCGCTCCGGTGGCCCGCGCCCGGGCAACAACCCCTACGCCTCCTCGCAGGGGATGCCTCGCCCCGGCGGCTCCGGCGGTCCCCGTCCCGGCGCCACGCGTCAGGGTGCTTCCGGCAACGGCGGTCCCCGTCCCGGCGCCGCGCGCCCCGGTGGCAACCGTCCTAACCCGGGCATGATGCCCGGTCAGGCAAACTTCGCTCGTAATGCTGCCTCCGGTAACGGCGGCGGCGAGCGCACCGGCCGCGGTGGACGCGGTCGCGGCGGCGCACGTCCCGGCGGTGCAGGTGCCGGCGGCCCCCAGAACAACGGCGGCGGCTTCGGCGGTCCCCGCGGCGGTGGCCGCGGCGGTCGCGGTTCCACGCCCGGCGCATTCGGTCGCGGAGGCGGCCGCTCGCAGCGCGGACGCAAGTCGAAGCGCGCGAAGCGTCAAGAGTACGAGCAGCAGAACGCACCCGTCATCGGCGGCGTGTCGATCCCGCGCGGAGGTGGCGCGCAGATCCGCATCCGTCAGGGCGCATCCCTTGCTGACTTCGCCGAGAAGATCGACGTCAATCCCGCGGCACTCGTGACGGTCCTCTTCGCCCTGGGCGAGATGGCGACCGCCACGCAGTCCCTCGACCAGGACACCTTCGAGGCCCTGGGCGCGGAGCTTGGCTACGACGTCAAGGTCGTTTCCCCTGAGGACGAGGACCGCGAGCTGCTCGAGTCCTTCGACATCGACCTCGAGGCCGAAGAGCTCGATGATGCCGAGAACATGGTGCCCCGTCCGCCGGTCGTCACCGTCATGGGTCACGTCGACCATGGTAAGACCAAGCTGCTCGACGCGATCCGTCACACCGACGTCGTCGACACCGAGCACGGCGGCATCACCCAGCACATCGGCGCCTACCAGGTCACAGTTAAGGCTGAGGACGGCACCGCCCGCCCGATCACCTTTATCGATACCCCCGGTCACGAGGCCTTCACGGCTATGCGTGCCCGTGGCGCACAGGTCACCGACATTGCGATCCTCGTGGTCGCAGCCGACGACGGTGTCATGCCCCAGACGGTTGAGGCCATCAACCACGCGCAGGCGGCCGGCGTGCCGATCGTCGTCGCGGTCAACAAGGTCGATAAGGACACGGCGAACCCGGAGAAGATCCGCTCCCAGCTCACCGAGTACGGCCTGGTCGCGGAAGAGTATGGCGGCGACGTCATGTTCGTGAACATCTCCGCCAAGCAGCGCAAGGGTATCCGCGAGCTGCTCGAGGCCGTCCTGCTGACCGCCGACGCGGCGCTGACCCTCGAGGCCAACCCGAACACCGACGCGCGCGGTGTTGCCATCGAAGCGAACCTGGACAAGGGGCGCGGTGCCGTCGCGACCATGCTGGTACAGCGCGGCACGCTCCACGTGGGCGACTCCCTCGTGGTCGGCTCGTCCTACGGCCGCGTGCGCGCTATGTTCGACGACGCCGGTAACGACGTCTCCGAGGCCGGTCCGTCGACCCCCGTCGCGGTCCTGGGTCTCACGTCCGTCCCGCGCGCTGGTGACTCGTTCCTCGTCGCTTCGGATGACCGCACGGCCCGCCAGATCGCCGACAAGCGTGAGGCCGCCGAGCGTCAGGCCCTCCTGGCCAAGCGCCGTAAGCGCGTCTCCCTGGAGGACTTCGATAAGGTCCTGGCCGAGGGCGAGGTTGACACCCTCAACCTGGTTATCAAGGGCGACGTGTCCGGTGCCGTCGAGGCCCTGGAAGACTCGCTGCTGCGTATCGACGTGGGCGACGAGGTCGCGCTGCGTATCATTCACCGCGGTGTCGGTGCGATCACGCAGAACGACGTCAACCTGGCGACCGTCGACAACGCGGTCATCATCGGCTTCAACGTCCGTCCCGCCGAGCGCGTGGCCGAGATGGCGGATGCCGAGGGCGTCGAGATCAAGTACTACAACGTCATCTACTCTGCGATCGACGATATTGAGGCTGCCCTCAAGGGCATGCTCAAGCCGATCTATGAGGAGGTCCAGCTGGGTACCGCGGAGATCCGTCAGGTCTTCCGCTCCGGCAAGTTCGGCAACATCGCCGGTTCGATCGTCCGGTCCGGCACGATCAAACGCGGCACCAAGGCTCGCCTGGTGCGCGACGGTGTGGTTGTCGCCGAGAACCTCGAGATCGCGTCCCTGCGTCGCGAGAAGGACGACGTCACCGAGGTCCGCGAGGGCTACGAGTGCGGTATCACGCTGGGTTACAAGGACATCGCCGAAGGCGACATCATTGAGACCTGGGAGATGCGCGAGAAGACTCGTGACTGATCGCATGGCTTGAAGTATCGGGGTCCGGGCACGCTCGGACCCCGATCTTCTCTCACCAAGTGTTTCGACCAGGGCGACACCGCCCGAAAGGAGGGCGCGATGGCTGACGAAGCTCGCGTTCGAAAGGTGCAGGAGCGAATCCTGCAGACCGTTGCGTCGATGATCGGACGCCACGTGAAGGACCCCCGCCTGGAGCTCGTGACCATCACGGACGTACGCGTGACGGGCGACCTGCAGCATGCGTCCATTTTCTACACGGTGCTCGGCGACGACGAGCAGCGTGAGAAGGCTGCGCGCGCGTTCGCGTCCGCGCAGGGTCTTTTCCGCTCCCGCGTGGGCAAGGCCCTGGGCCTGCGCCTGACCCCGACCCTGGAGTTCATCCTCGATGCTCTGCCCGAGAGCGCCGCCGCGCTCGAGGACGCCCTGGCCAAGGCCAAGGCGAAGGACGAGGCCATTGCATCCGCGTCCGCGGGCGCGACCTACGCCGGCGATCCCGACCCCTACCGTCACGACGACGAAGAGGAAGAGGCCGACGCGAAGGATTGGGCCTGACCCTCATGGCTCGTCGACCCGATAATCCTCGCCCCGGCCTGCTTGTTATCGACAAGCCACAGGGACTCACCAGCCACGACGTGGTCTCGCGCGTGCGACGCCTGGCCCACACCCGCAAGGTGGGGCACGGCGGCACCCTGGACCCGATGGCCACGGGAGTCCTCGTCATCGGCATCGGAAAAGCGACGAAGCTGCTCACCTGGGTGAGCGGTCATTCGAAGGAATATCGGGCGACGATCCGCTTCGGCGTCGCGACCAACACGGACGATGCCGAGGGCGTCGTCACTGCTGCCCCCGGTTGCGAGTCGCTCAGTGCCGAGAACCTCGAGTCCGCGCTCGCGCCGCTGCGCGGCGACATCATGCAGGTACCCTCGACCGTCTCAGCGATCAAGGTGAACGGCAAGCGCGCCTACGCCCTCGCCCGCGCAGGCGAGGACGTTGAACTGGCCGCGCGCCCGGTGCGCATTTCTCGCCTGGAGGTTCTTACGCCCCCGCGCCCCGCGTGGTGCATCCTCGACGAGCCCGACCCCGAAACCGCTCTCGATGGGGCGGTCGCGCCCGGCAGCGTCCGGGTCGTGGACGTTGATGTCGTCGTCGAGTGCTCCTCGGGCACCTACGTGCGCGCCCTGGCGCGCGACGCCGGTGAGGCGCTCGGCGTGGGCGCGCACCTGACCGCGCTGCGCCGCACGCGCGTGGGCGACGTGCCCCTGGAGACGGCAATGACGCTCGAGGAACTGAGCGCCGCCGTCGAGGCTGCCACCCCCGAAGGAGAGTCGGACGCGGAGCCGATCCTACCCCTCGTCCCACTCGGGGACGCCGCGCGTACCATGTTCCCCTCCCTCCACCTGTCCGAGGCCGAGGCCGAGGCCTTCGCGCACGGCCAGGCCCCCAGGCGCTCGCGTGGCGAGCTGGCCCAATGGGCGAGCGAGGTAGGCTACTGCCCGCAGAACGACCCCGAGGAGGAGGCCTCGCCGATCGCCGCCGTCGCGCCCGACGGCACCGTCCTGGGCCTGCTCCGCATCGATGCGGCGCGCCTGCGTACCGTCCTGGTTTTCTAGAAAGAGACTCATGAACGTCTGGTATTCCCTGTCTGACATTCCCGGCAACGAGGCCAGTGTCGTCACCATCGGCAACTTCGATGGCATGCACAACGGACACAAGAAGGTCATCTCCACCTGCATCGAGCGCGCCCATAAACTTGGCGTCGATGCCGTGGCCATTACCTTCGACCCGCACCCGATCCAGGTGCACAGGCCTGAGGTGGGTCTCCAACTCATCTCCCCGCTGCGCGACCGACTTGACGCGATGGCTGCCGCCGGACTGGATGGGACGCTCGTCGCCCACTACGACGCGAGCGTCTACAGCCTCGAGGCCGACGAGTTCGTATACGAATACCTGGTGGAACGCTGCGGCGCGCGCGAGGTCGTTGTCGGTGAAGACTTCCGTTTCGGACGGGGGAACGCGGGGACGATCGACACGCTGCGCGAGCTCGGGCGCCGATACGGCTTCAACGTCATCACGGTGACCGACATCGAGGCCCCTGAGGGACGTCGCTGGTCCTCATCCTGGGTACGCGAGCTCCTGGCGGCCGGTGACGTGTCCGGTGCCGCCCGCGTCCTCGGTCACCTCCACCGAATCCGCGGCACCGTATGCCACGGCTTCAAGAGAGGACGCACCCTCGGCTTCCCGACCGCGAACCTGTCCGAGGACGTCGAAGGCGTCATCCCCGCCGACGGCGTCTATGCCGGATGGGTAGTGCGCGCCGTTCCGGGCACCCAGTCCGCCGAGTTCCTCCCCGCCGCCATCTCCGTGGGCACAAACCCCCAGTTCAACGGCGAGGAACGCACCGTCGAAGCCCACGTCCTGGGACGCTCGGACCTCAACCTGTACGGGGAACGCATCGCGGTGACCTTCGTGTCGCGCATCCGCCCCATGCTCTCTTTCGATTCCCTTGAGGGACTTCTCACCCAGATGGACGACGACCTGCGTCAAACGGCCTCCGTCCTCGGTATCGGTGTCGCCGGACGCGTCGATCCGGACTCCGTCACCGCCCGATAGGGCACCCTCCCACTCATCGTGCCCTGCGCCCGTGGTGGCCTACCCACCCCGCCCGAGGACTAGACACGGAGGGCGGGGGAGGGGAGAAGGCCTCGTGAGGGGCGGAATCGTTAGGTTGGTCGCTCATTGTGGGTTTATGCCGGTGGCGTGCTACTGTAGAAAGGCCGTACACCGGCCGCGGACTGTCAGCACCCGGGAAGAGCCCGGATGCCCCGCGCAACGAACACAAAGGAGAAGCCTGTGCCGCTGAGCAAGGACGTCAAGGACCAGATCATCGCCGAGTACGCGACCCACGAGGGCGACACCGGTTCCCCCGAGGTGCAGATCGCGCTGCTGACCCGCCGCATCAAGGATCTGACCGAGCACTTCAAGACCCACACGCACGACCACCACTCTCGTCGTGGCCTGCTGCTGCTGGTCGGCCGTCGTCGCCGCCTGCTGGGTTACCTGGCTGACATCGACATTGAGCGTTACCGCTCGCTCATCGAGCGTCTCGGCCTGCGCCGCTGATTTTGGGCCGGCCCGCCTCCCGTAGCGGAGACGGGCCGGTTTTCACACGCCCGCCTCGGGCAAACCGTCATATTTCGCGCGAAAACCGCCGGTTTTCGACAGTGGCCTACGGAGCGTTTATCCGTGGGCTTCGATCGAAGGCCGAAGTGGAGCGCGCCACCAACAAACCAAGGAGAAACGCCCCATGATGGAAGGCTCTGACATCGTCGCCGCAGAGGCGATTATCGATAACGGCCGTTTCGGCAAGCGCACCGTGCGCTTCGAAACCGGCCGTCTCGCCAAGCAGGCCGCCGGCTCCGCCCTGGCCTACCTGGACGATTCCACCACCGTTCTGTCCGCCACCACGGTGGGCAAGAACCCTAAGGACCAGTTCGACTTCTTCCCGCTGACCGTCGACGTTGAAGAGCGTCAGTACGCCGCGGGTCGTATCCCCGGTTCCTTCTTCCGCCGCGAAGGCCGCGCGGGCACCGAGGCCATCCTGGCCGCCCGCCTCATCGACCGCCCGCTGCGCCCCGGCTTCGTCAAGGGCCTGCGCAACGAGGTACAGGTCGTCGAGACCGTCCTGACGATCGATCCGGACGACGCCTACGACGTTCTGGCGATCAACGCCGCGTCCATGTCGACCCAGATCGCCGGTCTGCCCTTTACCGGCCCGATCGGCGGCACCCGCCTGGCGCTCATCGACGACCAGTGGGTCGCGTTCCCGCGCTGGAGCGAGCTCGAGCGTTCCGTGTTCAACATCGTTGTCGCGGGCCGCATCGTCACCGAGGAAGACGGCTCTGAAGACGTCGCGATCATGATGGTCGAGGCCGGCGGCGGCAAGAACCAGTGGGAGCTGATTCAGGCTGGCGCCACCGCCCCCACCGAAGACGTCGTGGCTGGCGGCCTCGAGGCCGCCAAGCCCTTCATCAAGGTCCTGTGCGAGGCTCAGCTCAAGGTTGCCGAGAAGGCTTCCAAGGAGACCGTCGAGTTCCCGCTGTTCCTGGACTACACCGACGAAGAGTACGCGGCGGTCGAGGAATACGCTGCCGAGAAGGTTGCTCAGGCCCTGCTGACCGAGGGCAAGCTCGCCCGCGACGAGGCCGTTGACGCCGTCAAGGAAGAGATGCTCGAGGCCCTGGCCGAGCGCTTCCCCGAGTCGGAGAAGGCCCTCAAGGCTGCCTTCCGTTCGCTCGAGAAGGCTACGATCCGTAACCGCACTCTGCGCGACGAGATCCGCATGGACGGCCGTACCCCGCGCCAGATCCGTTCCCTCTCCGCCGAGGTCGAGGTCCTGCCCCGCGTGCACGGCTCCGCCCTGTTCCAGCGTGGCGAGACCCAGATCCTGGGCGTGACCACCCTGGCCATGCTGCGCATGGAGCAGCAGATCGACAACCTGTCGCCCGTCAACGCCAAGCGTTACATGCACCAGTACAACTTCGCCCCGTTCTCCACGGGCGAGGTCGGCCGCGTCGGTTCCCCGAAGCGCCGCGAGATCGGCCACGGCGACCTGGCCGAGCGCGCCCTGGTTCCCGTCCTGCCCTCGCGCGAAGATTTCCCCTACGCGATCCGTCAGGTCTCCGAGACCATGGGCTCCAACGGCTCATCGTCGATGGGCTCCGTCTGCGCCTCGACCCTGTCCCTCCTCCAGGCCGGCGTGCCGCTGCGCGCCCCCGTCGCGGGCATCGCGATGGGCCTGATGACCGGTGAGGTCGATGGCAAGTTCAAGGCCGTCACCCTGACCGACATCCTGGGCGCCGAGGACGGCTTCGGCGACATGGACTTCAAGGTCGCCGGTACCCGTGACTTCATCACCGCCCTGCAGCTGGACACCAAGCTCGACGGCATCGACTCCCAGGTGCTGCGCGCCGCGCTGGCCCAGGCCCGCGATGCCCGCCTGGCAATCCTCGACCTGATCAACCAGGCGATCGACGGCCCGGATGAGATGAGCGCCAACGCTCCTCGCATCATCACCGTCAAGGTCCCCGTCGACAAAATCGGCGAGGTCATCGGCCCCAAGGGCAAGATGATCAACCAGATCCAGGACGAGACCGGCGCTGACGTCACCATCGAGGACGACGGCACCGTCTACATCGCCTCCTCCGACGGTGCCTCCGCCGAGGCCGCCCGCACGATGGTCAACCAGATCGCGAACCCGCAGATGCCCGAGGTCGGCGAGCGCTTCGTCGGCACGGTCGTCAAGACCACCTCGTTCGGCGCCTTCGTGTCGCTGACCCCCGGCAAGGACGGCCTCCTGCACATCTCGCAGGTCCGTCGCCTCGTGGGTGGCAAGCGCATCGACTCGGTGGACGACGTCCTGCAGGTCGGCCAGCAGGTCGAGGTCGAGATCGCCGAGATCGGCGACCGTGGCAAGCTGAGCCTGCACGCCGTCATCGACGGCGAGGCCGGCGAGCTCGAGGCGACCGAGGGCGAGCAGACCGAGCAGCGCCGTGAGCGTCGCGAGCGCTCCGAGCGTCGCGAGCGTCGCCCCCGTACCCGCACCCGTCGTCGCCGCGACGACGAGCGCGAG
>CAUVIG010000003.1:0-30578 GCA_963551745.1 uncultured Actinomyces sp. | reverse complement strand
TACCCTCAGCGGCGATCTCGAAGGGGACCGTGGTCTGCGACTTCGGCTTGACCTGCAGGGTCTGGCCGGGCTTCACGCGGTACGAGGGACGGTCGACGATCTTGCCGTCAACGAGGATATGACGGTGCACGACGAACTGGCGGGCCTGCTGGATGGTGCGGGCGAAGCCAGCACGCAGGACGAGGGCGTCCAGACGCATCTCGAGCAGCTCGACCAGGTTCTCACCGGTCAGGCCGGCGGTACGACGGGCCTCTTCGAAGGCGCTGCGCATCTGCGACTCGCGGATACCGTACTGGGCGCGCAGACGCTGCTTTTCCTTCAGACGAACGGCGTAGTCGGAGTCCTGGCGGCGGCGGGTGCGGCCGTGCTCACCGGGGCCGTAGGGACGCTTCTCGAAGTAGCGAACGGCCTTGGGGGTCAGGGCCAGACCGAGGGCGCGGGACTCGCGCACCTGCTTGCGGGAACGATTCGTTGCCATGTTTCTTCTTCCTGTTTCTCATGTCATGCCGGGAATCCCGGCATGGGGCCAACTCCAGGACCGGTTCGGTCCGTCGGCTAAGGCCCCAGGTGCCCGCTGGTGCGGACAACTGTTCTATCCTAGCGTCTTTTCAGCAGATTGCGAATCACACCGAGCCTCTTCGTGAGCATCGCCTCATGTCCATTCTCGGTCGGCTCGTAATATCGGGTGCCTTCAAGGTCGTCCGGCAGGTACTGCTGAGCCGCGACGTGGTGGGGCTGATCATGCGCGTAGAGATACCCGTCGCCATGGCCCAGAGTCTGCGCACCGGCGTAGTGCGCATCGCGTAAATGTTCGGGTACCGCTCCCCCACGCCCGGCGCGAACATCCGCGATGGCGCGGTCAATTGCTAGATAGGTCGCGTTCGACTTCGGCGCAGTTGCCACGGCAACAACCGCCTGGGCGAGGAGCAGACGCGCCTCAGGCATACCGATGAGCGCGACGCCCTGTGCGACACTCACGCAGGTGGTGAGAACCTCAGGAGCCGCCATGCCAATTTCCTCAGAAGCAGCAATCATGATGCGCCGCGCGATAAAGCGAGGGTCTTCCCCGGCCTCGATCATTCGGGCGAGATAGTGAAGGGAGGCGTCCACATCAGACCCTCGCATCGACTTAATGAACGCGCTCGCAACATCGTAGTGCTGGTCCTTACTCCACCGAACCAGCGCTTGATTCGCTGCCGCCTCGACGCTCGCAACAGCGATCTCACCAGAGCCATCGTCACTGGCAACTCCTGCCGCCGCCTCGAGGAGAGTCAGTGACTTTCGTGCGTCCGAACCCGCCAAACGCACGAGGCCAGCCACGGCCTCGTCTGTGATGGAGAAGCGCCCTGCGAGACCGCGCTCATCCGTCAGCGCACGGCGGATCAACCCCTCGATCGCGTCCGAATCCAAAGGCCTCAGCGTCAGCAGGAGCGAGCGCGAAAGCAGCGGTGAAATGACCGAGAAGGATGGATTCTCCGTCGTCGCCGCAACGAGCACCACCCAGCGATTCTCAACCGCAGGAAGCAGCGAATCCTGCTGCGACTTAGAAAAGCGATGTACTTCGTCGACGAACAGAATCGTTTCCTCTCCTCCGCTGGCGAGGGTTCGACGTGCATCATCCACGACCCGCCGGACATCGCTCACCCCGGAAGAAACTGCGGACAGCTCAATGAAACGGCGCCCGGACGCACGCGCAATCAGGTAAGCGAGAGTCGTCTTACCCGTTCCCGGCGGGCCCCACAGCACCACGGAGGAAACGGCGACACCATCACTCGAACCGGGCGATAGGAGGCGGCGTAGCGGCGCCCCTTCGCCGAGGAGGTGAGACTGACCGACCACCTCATCGAGGGTCGTCGGGCGCATACGAACGGCGAGGGGCGCGCCTGCGTTGAAAGCAGGCACGCCCGACTCGTCGACAGATTCGGAATCAAACAGATCCATGAAACCTAGCTTAGGACAGAGTGACTCCACTCGATGAAGAGCCGATCTTAGGACCGGAGAGAACCTGGACAACCACGAGGCCGCCGAGGATCAGCATACAGGCACCGGCACCGAGCAGGTATCCGTTGAGGCCCTCGGATTCATCACCAGCAAGCGAGGAAGACAACATCTCCGCGTGAAGCTTCACGGCGCCCGATGCGTCGACCGACGAATCGTTAGCCGCTGCACCAACAGCGGAGGCAACCTTGAATTCGGCCCATCCGACGAGCTCGTGCGAGCGGTTTGCAACAACGACCTTGTACTCACCGGTCGGCAGACCCGTGAGGTCCATGGTCACCTTGTTGGAGTCCTCGACCTGCAGCCAACGGGCCTCGACGGTCTGCATGATGTTGGCGCTCACCCAGTCACCGGCGGCGGCCTTCTCCGAAGGCACATTGATGGTCAGCTGGCCGGCCGTGAAGGCCGCGCTCACGCCGCCCTTGTTCGAGTCGGTGAGCTGAGATTCGTCAGTAATGGGCGAGACAGGGGTCTCGGAGGGCTGCGAAGAGGCCGCAGACGCAGACGGGCTGGGCCTGGGGGACGTGCTCTCGGAAGGAGTCGGCGTCGGGCGCACGGCCGGCAGCTGCGGATCGTCGGGCAGAGGTGCGGGAGCGGCAGAAGGCTCCGTCGTGGGCTCGACAACCGGGTCCGGAGCGGGCACCGGAGCAGGATCAGCGGTCGGCTCGACAGTCGGATCCGTCGTCGGAGCTGGCTCAGGCTCACGCGTGGGGACAGGCTCGGCCGTCGGCTCGGCCGTGCGGGCCGGGAAGGCCGTCGGATCGTCGGTGGGCGCAGCGGTCGGGTCCGCGGTGGGAGCGGGGGTCGGATCGTCGGTGGGCGCAGCGGTCGGGTCCGCAGTGGGAGCGGGGGTCGGATCGTCGATGTTGGAAACGTAAGGACTATTCACCATCACCGTATAGGTGAACGGGTCCGGCTCAACCCCGGAGGAGTCACTGCGGTACATGACAACAGTGACTGTGTGCACAGTGCCAGCCTTCCACGTAATCCCTTCGGCATTGTTCGTACCATTGGGAATCTCCGTCGTGATCGTGGGAGCGTCGAGCGGGGCAGCAACCCACAGATCCGGGTCATTCGTCATCACGAACTCATTGTTGCGCGTGAAAGTCGGACCCTGCAGGGGCGTGACCTGGCCATGGTCCAGGATCAGTCCCCAATATCCGGTCGCGACATGTTGAGCAGCAAAGTCGGAGTTCGATGACATGACTGCGTGGAGCGTGCCGCCTTCAAACACACCGTAACGCGGTGCGTCATCCGCGCGCGCGGAGAAACCGGGGATCGCGAGGCCGATGCCCGCAAACAGGAACAGCGCCATGAGCAGGCTCATGGTTCGGCTGCGTCCGACGAACCTCCGAGCGGCAACGGCAGACGATGCGCGTCCGTGCTGCATACCGTTCTCCTTAGTGAGTTAATCCGCAGAAACAATTGTACTGGATCAAGAGTAACAGGCGTAACGCACGAATGTTAAATCCCAAGACACACCATTCGGTTAATGCACATATTCTCAGCACATCGCCGCAGGTGTGCGAGATTTAGCGCGCCAGCCCGTGCGAGCGGCGAACAATGCTGACCGTGACGATCGCGCCAAGAAGCGCGAGAAGACCACCGCCTGCGAGGATCCATCCATTGAGACGAGATTCCTGCTCACGAACAGCCTGGTTCATGGCCTGCTGCTCCGAATGAGCCTTGGGGCCAATCTGCGAAGCGGACACGCTCTCCTGCTCCGCGGACGGCGAGGGAGACGGGGTGTCAGCATTCGAGCCGACACCGCCACCAGCAGCAGAAGACGAACCATTACCCCCGGAGGAAGAAGCGGACGAGGCGGAGGGCGCCGGGTTCGCCGACGAGCGCGAGGCATCCGAGGCATCGGCCGAGGAGGCCACACGAGGGGACGGGGACACCACCACAGTCGAGGGAGCACTGGCCGCCGCGTCGCCCGGTGCATCGCCGGAAGCATCATCAGTTAGATCAACAACGGGCTTAGCGGCGTTATGAACGGCATCATCGGCCCGAGACTCCGAAGGTTCATCGGTCACAACGTCAGAAGTTGCATGGCCATCAGGCTCCGCCGACGGCTCATCCGCCGGCTGATTAGATGGCTCCTCAGTGGGCTCAACCGAAGAATCGTCGGACAGCGTCAGCGAGCACGCGGGAACCTGCGAACCACTCTCCACCACTGTCACGGACACCTGCACGTAGGTGCCGGTCACGCCATCACCGATCATGATCGAATGCTCGGAACCAACCGTCCACGTCGACGGCAATTCAATGTCGACACTAAAGGCACCGGTGGTCGACACTTCGGCGACGCCCCAGGCAGCCTTATTGCGAACGACAGAAGCGGGAACCCAAGCGGGAAGAGTGACGCCCTCGGGGCGAATTTCATTCCCATCGTCGAGCGTGACGACGACAAAGCCGCGCATCGTCGCGGTACTAGCGCCCCAGCCGGAGCCCTCCACGTGCAGCGGAGAACCGACAGGGACGACGGACGACACGACGATAGACACGCCCTCATCTGCTGCAGTGAGACACTGGCCGGTCACGCCGGCAACGCCATCGACACTGTATGCGGGTTGAGCGGCAACGAAGATGCCACCAACGATCGAGGCAGACGCGGTCAGAGCCAGCAGAGGCATGCGCAGTCCCCTACCGTACGATCGCATCTGTGTCGTCATCTGTGCCCTTCTCTTTCTCGGGGGATTGTCGTGCGCTAATCGGCTTCACCAGGCCCAGAATCAATATGTCAGTGTCCGAGTAACCACGAGCTACGAAGACCATATTATTGCCTGATGCCCATTCCGCAATTGCGAACAACAAGCAAATTACCGGAACATGTAGTCAAAACACGTTGTTATCAGAAAATATCAGCCTTCTATCAACTTCTTGTGAATTATATTATCCGATAATCATGGGCCTGCGTGACCCGACGGTAAAGATTTGCGATATTGGGGATCACAACACCCGGGTCATCGTGTCGGAATCACCAGAGGCGATTCGGTTTCAGGGTCGTCAATGATCCTGCAGGGAACACTGAAAACGCGTTCGATCAGTTCTGTCGTCACAACATCACGCGGCGCCCCCTGAGCCACAACCTCGCCGCCCTTCATGAACACAAGGTGCGTCGCATAGCGAAATGCCAGATGCAGGTCATGCAGTACCGCAACGACCGTCACTCCGTCCCTGTGGAGGCGCTGCGCCAAGCGCAGGACCTCCAGCTGGTGGTTGAGGTCAAGGTAAGTCGTTGGCTCATCAAGGAGCAGAATGTCCGTCGCCTGGGCAAGCGACATCGCGATCCATACGCGTTGACGCTGTCCGCCCGACAGCTCGCCGACTCGACGCCCCACCAGGTCCGCAACCCCGGCATCCTCCATCGCGCGAGCCACGGCCTCGTCATCCTGCGCACTCCACTGATGGAGCACCGACTGATAGGGATAGCGGCCGCGAGCAACCAAATCCTCGACAAACATGTCGCCCGGAGCAACCGACGACTGAGCCAGCAAACCCAGTCGACGTGCAAGAGCCTTCTGATTCATATCGGCAACGCTTCGCCCATCCAGCTGGACCACACCGCGTCGCACGCCAAGCACTCGGGCCAGCGAACGCAGAAGCGTCGACTTACCGCAGGCGTTCGGGCCAACGATGACGGTCAGTTCTCCTGGCAGAACATCCAGTGAAAGCCCCTCGAGGATCGGCTCATTTTTCCCATAGCCGACAACAATGTCCCGAGCGCTCAACCCACGGCACGCAGCAGACTCACTCACGATCTCACCTCACGAATCAACAACCAGAGAAGGTAGACGCCTCCAACGACGCCCGTCACGACACCGACGGGAAGCTCGGCCGGAGCGACGAGCCTCTGTGCGCACACGTCTGAAACAAGCACAAGCAGAGCTCCGACGAGCGCAGAGGATGTGAATCCGACTCCCCCGCCGCCGCACAGCCGATGCGCGACATGCGGAGCGGCGAGAGCAACGAACGCAACCGGCCCCGCCACCGATGTCGCGGATGCGACAAGTAGGATCGCAACGACGATAAGGAGTACGCGAGTGCGACGCACTCTCACGCCGAGCCCCGTCGCCACATCATCGCCCATCGCGACAAGACCGAGGGGCATAGCGAAAACGGCACACACCACAACGACGCCGCCAATAACGATCAGCAGAGGCGTCAGACGCGTGATGGTAACGCCAGAAAATGAGCCGGCGCTCCACAGCTGCGCACGCTGCGCTGCTTCGAGCGGAGCCTTGACGATGAGCAGCGAGTTGACGGCGCGCAACGCGGCCGAGCAGCCGATGCCCACGAGGACGACACATATACCCGTGACACGCATGCCACCCGCGCACGCAAGGATGATCGCACCCGAAACGAGTCCTCCGAGCAACGCACCAACCGCAGTCACCGTCGGGCTCGAACCCAGGATGATGATCGCGATGAGAGCGCCGGTCGCACAACCCGTCGAAAGACCAACGATGTCGGGGCTACCTAGTGGATTACCCGAGATGGTCTGGAAGATACGCCCGGCAATCCCAAGCGCAACGCCGACAGCAATCGCTGCGAGCATGCGCGGCAGGCGCACCGACTGGACAAAGTAGACACCAAGAGAATCGTCCCGGGACCCACCGTCTCCCAGAAGACGACGGAACGACTCAGCGGCACTCAACCCGTAGTCCCCCAGAGTCAGCGAATAAACGGCTAACGCGGCGAGGAGAATGAATCCGATAACCACGACGGCGGCACTGCGCCGGTGCACGCGCACTGATAAACGGCGCAGCGAAAGGGTCTTGTAGCGCGACGGAGCTGGCGTCATGACATGCCCTTTCCACGCGCCCCCAAGATGAAGAACGGAGCACCAAGCAAAGCGACGATGACGCCCACGGGCACCTCGGACGGGGCGATCACGAGGCGTGAGACGACGTCAGCGCCGCACACCCAAGCAGCGCCGACCCCGATAGACCAGAGGGCAATGGCACCCTGCCGAGCTCCGACAAAGCGTCGCACCATCAGCGGAACTGCCAGGCCAACGAACGTGAGCGGGCCTCCGAGGGCAGTCGCTCCCCCGGCCAGTGCCGTCACGGCGACAACCCCGAGCACACGGATGAGTCGCACGCGTACTCCGAGGCTCACCGCGGCGTCATCACCGAGCGCAAGGACCCCCAGTGCCGAGGTGATGAGGAGCGCAACGACGGCGCCGCCGGCCATCACTGCACCAGCGCTGGCCACCGAGGCCATATCAACACCTTCCAATGATCCCGATGCCCAGTATCGGAATTCATTGAAAGCGAACTGATTCGCGGCGAGAACAGCCTGAGTGAGTGAGGCAAGAGCAGCCGATACGGCAATACCCGCCAGGGCGAGGCGCGATCGAGAACCTCCCCCGCTACCCGAAATAGCGAAGACGAGACCAGCGGCCACCCCCGCGCCGACAAGCGAAGCGCCAAGCGTCGCCGCACGGGTGGCGACGCCGATCGCAGCCGTCACCGTCACAACGAGAAAGGCAGCTCCCGCATTGATGCCGAGCACGCCGGGATCCGCGAGAGGATTTCGAGTCATCGCCTGCATGATCGAACCTGCCAGACCCAGCGCCCCGCCGATGACGAGCGCGGCAAGTGTACGCGGAACACGCAGTTGCGTGACCACCTGGGCGTCCTGACTGACGCCGCCGTGCACGAGCGCATCCCACACAACGTCAGGAGCGATCTGACGCGAGCCGAAGGCGAGGGAGGCGAGGGCGACGAGGGTAAGCACCAGCGTCGCCACTGCACAAGCAATGGCGACGCTGGTAATGCGACGAGTAGTCATATCAGGTCATCGACCGGTTTGTTCGACCATCGACGTCAGGAGGCCGGGACGAACTGGGCCTCGATGCTCGAGATGATGCCATCCATGAGGAGATATCCACCGGTGGAGGTCCACAGGGAACCATCGACGGGGATCACGTGATTCGCCTTCACGGCACCGAGGGAGTCGAAACCGACGGTGCTCTTCGCCTCTTCCAGGGCGGCGGCCGAGGCCTCGACACCCGTGTTGCCTCCGGCGGAGGGGTTGTTCACCGAGGCCTTGCCCAGGGTGCCGAAGAAGATCCAGTCAGCGTCGATCTGATCAATGTTTTCCAGCGAGACGGGCTCGGAGTGGCCCTCGCCATCACGATCCTGGTTCGCGGGACGCTTCATGCCGAGCGCGGTGAGAGCCTGACCGGCGGGCAGCTCCTTGAGGATGAGTCCGGCGCTGTCACCCTGCCAACGCACAACCGAGTAGGTCTGATCGAGGTAGCCTGCGTCCTTCAGGCGGGCACTGACGGAGGCAACGTGCTGATCGAGTTCCGCGAGCTTGGCCTGCGCCTGGTCGGCGACGCCGAGTGCGTCGGCCGTCAGGGTGAAGGTCTCGCGCCAGTTGCCGCCCTTCTGAGCGGTGAAGAAGACGGGCGCAATCTGACCCAGCGCGGTCAGCGTCTCGGTGTCATTGTTCTTCACCGATGTGCCGTCAACGAGGATGAGATCCGGGTGCGCCGCACCGATGGCCTCAAGGTTGGGGGTGCCAATCGAGCCCAGGATCGGGATATCACCCGCGCGATCAACGAGGTAGTTGGGGACCGTCTGCTGGCCGCGGCCGGAGACGACGCCGATCGGGGTCACGCCCAGGGCGAGCGCGTTGTCGGTCGTCGGCTCAGAGAGCGTGACGACGCGGCTGGGGTGCGCCGGCAGGGTCACTTCCTGACCCGATGCGTCGGTGACTGTGCGCGTTTCGGATGTCGCGGCAGCCTCGGAAGCCTCAGGGGACGAGGCCGGGGCGGGCTGGTGGGACGAGCATGCTCCCAGAGCGAGAGCGGTCAGAGCGACGCCGACGATGGCGCGAATTCGCGTCGACAGGTGCACAAGTGCCTCAATTCAGTCAATCTTATCAGGTGCGTAGGTAAGCCTAACCTACAGAAAACATATTGACCTGGGCTCTCTCATTCCTGGTCAGTATGTGAGAGCGTCCCATTCATCAAGGGCGCGCACGAGACCTTCGCGCCACCATGCCACGTCGTGGCCGCTGCGATAGTGGTCGAGCTCCACGGCTGCGCCCTCGCGTCGCAGGAGCTCGGCGCAGTCATCCACCACGGGACGCATCGTCTCTTCCAACGTGCCCACCTGCAGCCGTAGCCGCATCCCCTGGCGCGGCCTCACCAACCCGACGCGCAGGTCGCCCATCAGTGTCCCTTCACCAACGCCTCGTCGCGCACCTCCCCACCACAGAGACGGTGATTGAGCCACAATCTCATCGACGGGAACATCCGATCGCAGACCGGCCTCGAGTGCGGCGAGGCCACCGTAGGATTGGCCGGCGACCATCACGGGCCCCACCCCCGCCTCGTCACACACTGCCTGCAGCAGGGCACCGACGCAATCCGCATTGGTCAGCTCCGCCTCGCGCTCGTCCAGATCTCCCGCGTCGATCGTCACGACGCGCAGGCCGGGAAAGCGCCGAGTCAGCCAGCCGACACCGTTGCCTCGCCAGATCTCGCCGTCAAAGAGAATCAGCGTGCACGTTGAATCCGCCTCGCCCTCATACATCGCGACCCGGCGCTGGCGTGTCTGCCCGAGCCGGGCACCGATACCCGCGCCAATCTCGCGCTCTCGCGCCGCGCACATATGAGGCGCCGCCAGATCCTCCGATGGCCACACCACCCGCGCATCGGGACCAACGAAGAGTGAGGCAGTAGCGCCTCGCCCATTCACGACTCTCAAGGGATTTGATTCATCAGGGTGCGCATCCTCGAGGAAGCGTATCCACTCCCCCATGTCCGTGCGCACCCCGGGCTCGAGGCCCCACGGACCCACGATCACCGTTTGATAGCTGAGGATCGCATCCGCAGGAAGCGCGCACATGAGCGCCCGAGCATCCGACCGTCCCGGCCCAACCCCCATGCAAAAGTCGTCGAGGTGTTCACGCGCCCGATCAGTGATCGTGTTGAGGATGACGTAGCAGTGCGCGGCGCCCTGAGCTCCCCACTGGAAGGTCACGCGTACGGCATCGACCCCATCGAGAACGAGCCGAGGCCCGACAATGGGGAGACCATCGGCGTAGCGATAGATACCGTCTGATGCCTCCCAGCGCAGCAGGCAAAAACCCGTGCGCGAAAAAGACGTGTGCTCAAACGCCACGCGATCAGTCGAACAGCGAGATGTCGCCCGCGCCGACACGCGCGACGACAGCGTCCCCGCCGGCGAAGTCGATGACCGTAGTCGGCTCGGCGACACCCACGGGACCCACGACCACCAGGTCAACCTGGTGTCCGATGCGATCGTCCACGTCGAAGCCGTCCGTGAGCGGCTCTTCCTCACCCGGCATGATCAGCGTCGAGCAGGCCAGTGGTTCGCCCAGCGCCTCGACGATCGTCTGCGTGATCACGTGATCGGGGATGCGCACGCCCACCGTGTGCTTCTTCTTGTTCAACATGATGCGCGGGACCTCCTTGGTCCCCCTCAGGATGAACGTGTAGGGTCCGGGGGTGAGCGCCTTCATGGTGCGGAACTCATGATTGTCAATGATGACGAGCTCGCCGAGCTGCGCAAACGAATGGCACAGGAGCGAGAAGTTGTGCTTGTCGTCGAGCTTACGAATCGAGCGGATCGTGTCCATACCCGCCTTGTTGCCTGCCTTCGTGGCAATCGCATAGCCGGAGTCGGTGGGCAGCGCGATCGTGCCGCCGCGTTCCAGCAGGTCAACAACCGTGTTGACCAGACGTGCCTGCGGATTCTCGGGGTGCATCTCGACGTACGACATATACCCATTGTGCACGAAACCCCCACCGGTGGGTAACCAATGGGGGTTCCGTGGACAAGGTCACGGGCGAAGAATCACTTCTCAGATTCCTCGGTTGCTTCCTCGCCGCGCTTCTTTGGCTTCGCATCGACGCCGGCTTCCTTACGCTGCGCGGGCGTAATCGGGGCCGGGGCCTCGGTCAGCGTGTCGAAGCCACCGCCGGACTTCGGGAAGGCAATGACATCACGGATGGAGTCGGACTTCGTCAGCAGGGAGACGATGCGGTCCCAGCCGAAGGCCACGCCGCCGTGCGGCGGGGCGCCGTACTTGAAGGCGTCCAGCAGGAAGCCGAACTGCGTCTGGGCTTCCTCCTCGCCGATGCCCATCACGTTGAACACGCGGTTCTGGATGTCGCGGCGGTGGATACGGATGGAGCCGCCGCCGATCTCGTTGCCGTTGCAGACGATATCGTAGGCGTAGGCCAGCGCGTTGCCCGGGTCCTTGTCGAAGGAGTCGACCCACTCGGGCTTGGGCGAGGTAAACGCGTGGTGGACGGCCGTCCAGGCGCTGTGTCCCAGCGCGACGTCACCCTCGGCCTCGGCATCGCCGGTGGGCTTGAAGAGCGGCGCGTCGACGACCCAGGTGAAGGCCCAAGCGTCGGGGTCGATGAGGCCGCAGCGCTTGCCGATCTCGAGGCGGGCGGCACCGAGCAGCTCGCGCGAGGGGGTGGGCTTGCCTGCAGCGAAGAAGATGCAGTCGCCGGGGTTGGCGCCGGTTGCGGCGGCCAGACCCTCGCGCTCGGCCTCCGTGATGTTCTTGGCCACGGGGCCGCCCAGCGTGCCGTCCTCGGCGATCGTGACGTAGGCCAGGCCCTTGGCACCGCGCGCCTTGGCCCATTCCTGCCACTTGTCGAAGGTACGACGCGGCTGCGAGCCACCACCGGGCATGACGACGGCGCCCACGTAGGGGGCCTGGAAGACACGGAAAGTCGTGTCCTTGAAGTACTCGGTGAGCTCTGTGAGTTCGAGGCCGAAGCGCAGGTCGGGCTTGTCCGAGCCGAAGCGCTCCATGGCGTCCTTGTAGGTCATGCGCGGGATCGGCGTGGGCAGGTCGTACCCAATGAGCGCCCACACGTTCTTCAGGACGTCCTCGGCGACCTCGATGACGTCGTCCTGGTCCACGAAGCTCATCTCGATGTCGAGCTGGGTGAACTCGGGCTGACGGTCCGCGCGGAAGTCCTCGTCGCGGTAGCAGCGCGCGATCTGGAAGTAGCGCTCCATGCCGGCCACCATGAGCAGCTGCTTGAAAAGCTGGGGCGACTGAGGCAGGGCGTACCAGGAACCGGGCGACAGACGCGCAGGGACGATGAAGTCTCGTGCGCCCTCGGGGGTCGAACGAGTCAGCGTCGGGGTCTCGATCTCGACGAAGTCGCGGGCGTAGAGCGACTCACGAGCGGCGCGGGAGACCTTCGAGCGCAGGCGAATCGCGTACTGCTCGGGCTCACGACGCAGGTCGAGGTAGCGGTACTTGAGGCGGGTTTCCTCGCCCACGTTGCCGGAATCTTCAGCATTGGAGGACACCTGGAACGGCAGGGGCGCACTGGTGTTCAGGATCTCAATGTCGTCACCCATGACTTCGATAGCGCCGGTTGCCAGGTGCGGGTTCTCGTTGCCCTCGGGGCGAGCACAGACCTCGCCGGTGACCTTCAGGACGAACTCGGAGCGCAGCTCGTGGGCGACACGCTCGTCACGGACGACAACCTGGGCAATGCCGGAGGCGTCGCGCAGGTCGATGAACGCCACGCCGCCATGGTCACGACGACGATCCACCCAACCGGTGAGCGTCACGGTCTGACCGACCAGGTCGGTAGCGAGGGTTCCAATGTTGTGAGTGCGAAGCACTGTGATTCCTTTCGTAGTTACCATCCGCGAGACAGGCGGCGGCAGTGTCATTGTACGCCTGCCTTCGCAAGAGGCACGCGTGCCGCGAGTAGGATAGTCAACGTGCCCCCCAACGCTTCCTCCACCCCCGCCCGCGGTTCCTGGACCCCGTCCGAAATCGGCTTGGCCATCGGGTCGGTCCTCCTCATTACCCTCGTGGCCTTTGAGGAGCTTGCAGCTACGACGATCATGCCCGCAGTCGTCCAGTCTTTTGACGCTACCGATTGGTACCCGATCGCCTCGGGCGCGGCGTTGGCGACGCAGCTGAGCGCCACCGTGGTCGCGGGTGCTCTGGCGGATTGGAAGGGGCCCCGTTTCGTCTTGCTCGCGGGATTGGTCCTGTTCGCCGTCGGTTTGGTGGTGTGCGCCGCGGGCACGAACGTGGTGGTCTTCGTTGTCGGCCGTGCGCTTCAGGGGCTCGGCGGTGGCCTGCTCATCGTTCCGCTCTACGTGCTCGTGGGTTCGGTCGCATCGCCTCGACACCGCCCCACGTTCTTCGCCTCTTTCTCGTTGGCTTGGGTCCTGCCGTCTCTGGTCGGCCCCGCGATCGCTGGCCACGTCACCCAGGAGTGGGGGTGGCGCTACGTCTTTGGCGTCGTCCCGCTTTTTGTGGTGATTGCTGCTCTTCCCATCGCCTATGTGCTGCGCTCCGTACCGGCCACGAACGGGCAGCGCTCCCCCGTGCTCGCATCCCTGTCGCGCGACGCTGGACTCGTCGGTATCGGTGTCATGTTGCTCCAACTCGCGGGCGCACTGCCCACGCCACTGGCACAGTTCGGCGTCTTCGCCCTCGGCGCGTGTATCACGGTCTGGGCGCTGCCCCGGCTCCTGCCGCGTGGAACATTCGCATCCCGCCGCGGCATGCCTTCAGCAATCCTCGCGAGGCTGAGCGCGATGGCCTCACAGGTCGGCCTCGCCGTCATGATTCCGCTCATCCTCCAGCGCGTGCACGGATGGTCCGAGGCCTCCTCCGCCTGGTGGGTCACCCTCGGTTCGATCACCTGGTCGATTGGCGCGGTCGGCCAGGCACGCGTTCACGATCCGCATCTGCGACGCCGGCTCCCGGTCATCGGCGGTGCGCTGATGGCGATCGGCGCGATTCCCGTCGGCGCTCTCCTGCTGCCCTCGATCCCCGTGTGGGTATCCCTCATCGGCTGGCTCCTCGTCGGCCTCGGCGTCGGCCTCGTTCACGCTCCCCTGTCCGTCATGGCCCTCGAGGTCACCCCCGAGGCCAAGCACGGGCGAGTCGCCTCGTGGCTGCAGGTCGCGGATTCGGCAGGCCCTGCCCTCGAACTCGCTCTCGTATCCGTGGCCATGAGCGCGTGGGCCGCCACCGCCACGGTGGGCGGGGCGGCCTACGTTCCCTATTGGGTGATTGCTGCTGTGCTCGCCATCCTCACCGTGGCCGCCGTAAGGCGACTGCGTCCCTCGTCGGAACGTTCCACGAGCGAGGCGGCTAGCGCTCAGTCGTCGTAACGGCGCTTGCCGAAGTGGCGGCGTCCGCCGTCACGGCCTCCATCGCGGTCCCAACCGCCGTCGCGGCGCCCCTCGCGTTCGCGGCGGTTACGCCTAATGTCCTTCTCCCAGCGCTCGGTGCGAACACTGCGGCGCGGACGCGATCCGTCGCCCTTTTCGAAGCGGTGCGGACGCTTCTCGTCACGCTCCCCGAATCGGCCCTCGCGATCGCCGTAGCCACCGCGACCTCGGTTATCGCGGTCGTAGTCGCGGTGCTCGAAGCCGTCGCGGTCGCCGTTGGAACGGCCGCCGGGTCCCTCGTCCACGCGGATGCGCAGCTGGCGGCCAGACACGTAGCCCTTGGAGATGCGAGACAGCTGCTCGCCCGACAGGTCGGCCGTGATGTCCACGAGCGAGAAGGTCGGGTAGATCTCGATGTTGCCGATGTCGCGGCCGTCGATGCCACCCTCGCCTGCGATCGCTCCGACGATCGAACCGGGCTTGACGCGGTCCTTCTTGCCCACCTCGATGCGGTAGCGGGTACCGGAGCCGGGTGCCGGGCGGCCGCCGCCGCGACGTCGGGCACCGTTCGCGCCGCCCTTGAGCGGGCGATCCTTGTCCCGACCGGCCTCGAAGGTGGCGCCGACGAACTCGCCGGACTCGTCCAGCTGTTCCTCACGGCGGATCTTGCCGTTGCCTCGGCGATCCTTCTGGCGGCGCGGGGCGGGGCCTTCGTCGCCGACGGCCGTCGCCATGAGGGCCGCAGCGATGTCCTCCACCGAAACTTGGTCGCCGAGGTCAGCGAGCAGACGCTTGTACATGTCGAGACGGCCACGCTCGATACGAGCGGACAGGCCCTCGAGCAGGCGGCTGGCTCGGAACTCTGAGACGGCTGCGGGCGAGGGAATCTCGACCTCTTCCATCTCGGTGCCCGTCAGCTTCTCGATGCGGCGCAGACGGCCGTGCTCGCGCGGGGTGAAGAAAGTCAGCGCGCGACCCTCGCGACCCGCGCGGCCGGTGCGGCCGATGCGGTGAACGTAGGCCTCGGGCTCACGCGGAACATCGAAGTTGACGACGAGGGAGATACGCTCGACGTCGAGGCCTCGGGCCGCCACGTCGGTCGCGACCAGCACGTCGAGGGAGCCGTTCTTCAGACGCTCGACCATGCGCTCGCGCTCGGTCTGTGCGACATCGCCGGAAATGCCGGCAGCGCGGAATCCGCGGCTCGACAGCTCGAGCGACACCTCTTCGACATCGGCGCGCGTGCGCACGAAGACGATGGCGGCGTCAGCTTCTTCCTGACCTTCCTTGATGTGCTGGGCGCGGGTGGCCAGCACGCGCGAAAGCGCACCAATCTTGTGCTTGTAGGGAACCACCGCGTAGGTCTGGTGGATGGTGTCGACAGTCGAGGACTCGGTGGAGACCGCGACCTTGACCGGATCCTTCAGGTGCTCGCGGGCAACCTTTTCAATGGCAGCGGGCATCGTCGCGCTGAACAGGGCCGTCAGGCGATCATCCGGGGCGCTCGACGCGATCGTCTCGACGTCCTCGGCAAAGCCCATACGCAGCATTTCGTCGGCCTCGTCGAGGACCAGCATGCGCACGTTCGACAGGTCCAGGGAGCCCTTCTCGATCAGGTCGATGACGCGACCCGGGGTGCCAACGACGACCTGAGCGCCGCGCTTGAGCGCACCGATCTGCGGGCCGTAAGGCGAGCCACCGTAGACGGGGACAACATCGAGGCGGGCGGTACGCGCCGCGAAATCCTCGATGGCCTGGGCACTCTGCATCGCGAGCTCACGGGTGGGGGCCAGCACGAGGGCCTGGACGTCGCGCTCGTCCGCGTCAACAATAGCGAGCAGCGGCAGGCCGAACGCAGCGGTCTTACCGGTACCCGTCTGGGCGATGCCGACGACGTCGCGCAGCTCCAGCAGCGGCGGGATAGCAGCGGCCTGAATCGGGGTGGGGACGCGGAATCCCATGTCGGTGACGGCCGCGAGGATCTCCTCGGGGAGACCGAGACTCGCAAAGGTCACGGTATCCGTATCCTCCTCGTCCGCGCGGTAATCATCGAGATCGCTGCCGACGTCGAGGTCGTCAATATCGTCGATATCGTCGGCAATGGCCGTCATCTCGCGCTCGTCGTCAGCGCGTTCCATGGAATCGTCAGAGGGCATAATTCATCCTTGCGTGGTGCAATCGGTGTCAGCAAAACCATCGGGGCGGGCCTATTCGGCTCCTCGGCGCGGCCTCACCCATAACAACAAATCCCGCATCCCGCGGTCACCATAACAAGGGGCAGCGCCTCATCGCTACGGCCAAGCATACCCTCGCACGCAGCTCGTAGAGGCGCGTGGTCGGCGAACTCACTGTTACCGAGTCACCGTGGGACGCGTCATGACGCTATCAGAGTGGCAGTCGAGCGAGGAACGAGGCGAGGGTCACCTGTCGATTGTCCTCGGACCGCACGGGCGCAACGACGAGTCGATCGACCGCATCACGGCACAGTCCCCGCAGGTCGCGCATCACGACGCGTCGACGGCGCGATGCAGCCCACCGGGCGAGTGCTCGGCTCATCCACGCGCATAGCACCGTGATCAACAGGCACAACGCGACCAGAGCCGTCGGAAGCGGAATCGGCCCGATCGCGGGCACCTGAACGTCGATGAGCACGGCTCTGCCCAGGTGCACGAGAACGATCCACACGGCTCCCAGGACAACGCCGAGCCACGCGAGCAGCTGCGCTCCTCCCAGCACACGACACAGCGCCGGGGCTCCGGTCGACACACGAATATGCTCCGCAACCTCGCGATGCGCTGCGTCTGGAACCTCTCGCGCCCCGCTGAGCGCACGCTCGACCAGCGCCGCGCGCCAACGGGCAGGACGCGCCTGTGCGCGCTCCCCAACAGCCCCGCGAACGGCGTTGACGAAGGCGGCTTCATCGGAGGCGGACCGAGTCGGCAACGTAGGAGTCGTCGCCCCCTCGGCCCGCGACTCGTCGTCCAGATGTAGGCGGCGCAGCGGGTCCGCACCCGTACGCGACAACCAGCGCAACGGCAGCCAGCCGCCCGCCCGGCGTCCGGCACGCAACGTCGAGTCAGCCACGGCCTCGGCGATGATGGGGGCACCGGCAAGATCAGCGGCCGTTCCAGCCAATTCATCGGCCAGGCCATCGGTCTCGAGACCTCGGACCGTGCCGATCAGCTCCAGGGACTCACGCAGCAGCCGGGAGGCCTCACGCAACGCGGCACGCGCGCGAGAGGCCTGACGCGACACCCGCTCGGCCTCGCGCGTGAGGTGCTTGATGAGTGTACGAACGCCCTCGCCCGTTGTCGAGGAAACCGCGAGGACCTCAGCCTGCGCCACACCGCGCTCGCTCAGCAGACGACGCAGGTCCTGCTCGATCGCTTCACGCTCGGGCATGGAGATGGTATCGATGTGCGTGAGGACGACCGTCACCGAAGCGTGGGACGAGCGCAACCGTGCCAACCACTCGTCGTGAAGACGCGCATCCGCGTACTTCTGAGGATTGACGACAACAACGAGGGCGTCGACGCGCGATGCCAGCCGATCGGTGATCTCCGCGTGGCTGGCCTGGACCGAGTCGATGTCAGGCAGGTCGATGACGACGGTGTCGCCGGGCAGGGCCTCAGACGCCTCGGCCCTGCGTGCCACGCCCAGCCACCCGAGCAGATCCTGGGGTTCACGCCCGCGCGGCAGCACGGCGCATGCCTCGTTCGTCGTGGGGCGTCGAACACCCGCGGTGACGACCTCTCCCCCACTCAACGCATTCACGAGGGAAGACTTGCCTGCGCCCGTGCCTCCCAGCACGCCGATGACGCACCAGGAGGGGTCGACCTCGCTGCGTTCGGACGTCACGTCAATGAGCTCGCGAATGCGCGCCAGTGTCTGCTCATCAAGATCCCGAGCAGCCAGGGTGCACATCTCATCGAGCTGCTCGGCAGCCGACGCCACGGGGTTCGTCGCTCGCCTCATGCCAGCACCTCCCGGGCGCTCTCCACGGCCGCCGCCAGCTTGTCGACGAGAACCTTGTCGGAAGCACGGTCGAGGCTCGCGCTCACCGGGGCAACGACATTCGACAGCGACTCGCCGGCGAGGCGTTCGAGCGCCGCACGGGCCTGCTCGGCCAGCGAGCGGACCGTGCGCTCGCCGAAATAGGCTTCCAGGATTGTCTGCGACAGGGCGGCCGATGCACCGGCGATACCAACTTCAACGCCGGTGAGACCACCGGTCATCGTAAACGCGGTCACCATCAGTGACACCGTCACGACGTTGATACCGCCCGCGAGCATGCGCCCGCTGACGCGCGAGGACTCGGCCTGGCCACGAATGATCTGCGTGACCTCGCGCGTCCACTCCTGTGCGACTGTGCGGCCGCGCTGCGCCGCCGCATCGACGTCGAGCAGTTCATCGAACGAAGACGTATCGACGACCGAACGCGCCCTGCGCAGGGATTCACCCCACGCCCGGTGATACTGGTCTGCCAAACGCTGCGCGAGGCCTCCGGTCAGGTCGCGCTGCACCTGAACGTCCGGGGCCGCCTGTCCGCGAAGAGCCCCCATGACGCGCGAGCTCAGGCCAGAAAGCACGCGAGAGACGGTCTTGGACATATCCCACGAGCCCAGCACCTCGGCGATGCGTGCGCTCACTTCGCCGCGCAGCACGTCGTCACTGGACGAGGAAGACACCTCCCGGGCATAGGAAGCAACGAGCTGCGCGATATCATCGGACGCCGCCTCGAACTCACGGTTACGTTGCCTCGCAGCCTCGAGCGCGCGCGTCGTCTCCTCCAACGACGAGGCGACGGCACCGGACAGCGATCGGCGCACGATAGCGGCGCGTTCCTCGGCATCGCGTCCGATTCCCTCCAGGTACGCGCCAAGCGGCGCGATTGCCTCGGTGGGCAGGCGGGAGTCGCTCAGCGGCTGCTCCTCGACCGTATGAATCGTGACCTCGCCCATGCCTCGCCGCTGGGCCAACGCGGCCAGGTCCTCGCGAATCTCCTGCGTCGCCCCAGCGGGGACGCGGTTGAGCACAATAGCGACACGCAGTCCACGGCTCGCGGCTTCCTCCAGGTGATTCCACGCCACCGCATCCGCGTAGCGGGCCGCAGTCGTGACAAACACCCACAGGTCTGCGCCGTCGAGCAGCTCAGCAGCCAGGCGACGGTTTCCGTCCTCGACCGAATCAATGTCCGGGGCGTCCACGATGCCCACGGCGGGCCACAGCGTCTCCTCGACCGCGATCGTAATCGCGTCGAGGCTGTCCCCTCCCGTGCCCTCGCTCTTAGCCAAGCGCGGCAGCACTCGGTCCGACATGAACCACTCGCGTGCCTGCGGCGAGCACACCAACACGGGGCGACGAGTCGTCGGACGTACTGCGCCCGCCCGGCTCACATTTCGCCCAAGCAACGAATTGACGAGCGTCGACTTACCCGACCCCGTCGAGCCGCCGACGACCACCAGCACGGGCGCATCCGCGTCCTCGAGGCGCGGCAACACGACGTCCTGTAGGCGTCGCAGCGCGCGCTCCGCGTCGCCACGACTCACGTCCGGAATGGCCTGGAGCGTTTCCTCGAGCGCTTGCGCCAGCGAGCGAGCTGCTTCAACCGCCGTGAGGGACACTCAGTGCGTCACCTTCTCGACAGTGGGAACCGCGTCGGCCTCGGGCAGGACCCACGTGTGCGGGTCGGCGTCCACCTGCTCACCGCTGCGAATATCCTTCACCGTGTCCGCGCTGCCTTCCTCGCCCGGGAACCAGACGAAGGGGATTCCGCGCTTATCGGCGTACTTGATCTGCTTACCAAACTTCGCGGCGCTGGGAGCAACATCCGTTGAGATGCCGCGCGAACGCAGCACAGCGGCAATCGCCGCCGAGCGTTCACGCTGTTCCTCCGCGATGACCGCGACAACGACCGCTGTGGGCACCTTGCGAGAGGCCGTCACCATCGGCGCGGAGATCATGCGCGACACGAGGCGCGAGACACCAATGGACAGGCCGACGCCCGGGTAGGTGCGCTTGCCGTCATTAGCCAGGGAGTCGTAGCGTCCGCCGGAGCAGATCGAGCCGAGGTCCTCATGACCTTCGATCTCCGACTCATACACACTGCCCGTGTAGTAGTCGAGGCCGCGGGCAATCTTGAGGTCCGCGACGACCGCACCCGGCATCCGCTTGTTCGCGGTATCGAGGAGCTCGGTCAGCTCCTTCAGGCCCTCATCCAGCAGTTCGCCGCGCACGCCGAGCTTGGCCAGACGCGTGCGAACCTCGCAAGAGTCAGACGTGCGGATCTGCGCCATCTGGAGCAGGACGGACGCCTGGTCACCGTCGATACCGGACTGAGCCAGCTCGGCGGCCACGCCCTCCGAGCCGATCTTGTCGATCTTGTCGAGGCCGCGCAGGGCAGCCTCAACGTCTGTGACCCCGAGAGACTCGCACACGCCCTGGACAACCTTGCGGTTGTTGACGAGCACGCGCACGGGAGGGATCGGCAGCTTGTTGAGGGCCTCAGCCATCACGAGCGGCAGGTCGACCTCAAAGTGGAAGGGGAGCTCGCCGTTACCGACGACGTCGATGTCCGCCTGCGTGAACTCACGGAAACGACCATCCTGGGGACGCTCGCCACGCCAGACTTTCTGGATCTGATAGCGCTTGAAGGGGAAGTCCAGTTCGTTGGCATTCTCTACGACGTAACGCGCGAAAGGCACCGTCAGGTCGAAGTGCAGCCCCATGCCCTTGTCCTTGGGAGCGCGCTCGCCCGCCGCCGCGGCCTTCAGGGCCTGCAGGCGGTCGAGCACATAGATCTCCTTGGAGGTCTCGCCCTTTGCTTCCAGCTGCTCGAGGGTCTCGACCGCACGGGTTTCGATGCCCGCAAAGCCGTGCAATTCAAACACACGCCGCAGCTCGTCGAGGACGTGCATCTCAATGATGCGGCCCTCCGGGAGCCATTCGGGGAAACCTGACAGGGACGTGCGAGCCATTGAGCGTTCTTTCTGTGAGGAAGGTGGTTAGCCTATGCGACGAGCGCGAATCAGATACTGATTCGAGCGTATCTCATCGCTCAGCGTCGTCGCCGGGCCATGACCCGGAACGAGGACGGTACGCGGATCGAGAGCGTTGGAAATCGTGCGCAAAGAATGCCGCATTTGAGTTTCGTCGCCCCCGGGCAGGTCGGTGCGCCCAACGCTGTCCTTGAAGAGCACGTCTGCGCTCATTGCCCACGGAACCGCTTCATCGGAAGAGTAGAAGGACTGGTTGTTCACCCGAATGTCCAGAGGGCTCTCTCCCAGGAAGACTGCGGATCCTTCCGTGTGGCCGGGAGCCGGGACCATGCGCAGCCACAGGCCCGGGACTACCTCGAAGGAGTCGCTGGGTGCCTTGCGCAAGTCGGTGGGCTTCACCCAGTCGCCGACGAAGTCCGGCAGCGGCATCGGCAGGAACGAGGCCGGATCATCCATACGGTACATGTCGGGTCCCGGCAGGTACACGGGAACGGTCGCTCCGTCCGGTCCCCAGGTGGACACCGCGGCTGCGTCCCAGACGTGGTCGGGGTGTCCGTGTGTCAGAAGAACCGCACCGACGCTGACGCCCTCGAGCTCGAGGACCTCGCGAATCAGGTGTTGGATTCCGGCTGAAGGGTCGACGACAAGGGCAGTGCCCGCCCCGGAAGGGACGAGCACAAGCCCATTCGCCGCGTAAAAAGGCGACGGAATGACGTGAAGACGCATGTCAGTCCATGGATGATGAGATCTGCGCAAGCCAGGCGCGCTTGGTCTCGAGAGCCTCGCGCACGCTCCTGGCGGCCTTCTCGTCACCCTTGGCCTCGGCCTCGGACAGAGAACGCTCAAGCTGAGCGATCTGTTCCTCGAGCTGACCAACCATGCCGGCCGCGCGTGCGCGCGTCTCGGGGTTGGTGCGACGCCATTCCTTCTCTTCGGCCTCGCGCACGGCGGCCTCAACGGCACGCAGGCGGCCCTCGATGCGGTGCAGGTCGGCGGAAGGCACGCGGCCCACCTCTTCCCAGCGATCCTGGATCTGACGCAGCTGAGCCTTGGCGCGCTCGATGTCGGTCACCGGCAGGATCGCCTCGGCGTCAACAAGGATCGCTTCCTTCGCGACGAGGTTGTCGCGGTACTCCGCGTCGGTGGCCTCATCCTTGGCACGGCGAGCATCGAAAAACACCTGCTGAGCGGCGCGGAAACGCGCCCACAGCGCATCGTCTTCCTTACGCGAGGCGCGCGGTGCAGCCTTCCAGCGGTTCATGAGCTCACGGTAGGCACCGGAGGTACGCGACCAGTCCACGGACGAAGACAGAGCCTCGGCCTCGGCAATCAGGGCTTCCTTCACACGCTTGGCCTCGGACTGGGCCTGGTCAAGCTGCGAGAAGAACTGGCGGCGGTGACGGTCGAACTGGGTACGCGCGGAGGAGAAACGCTTCCACAGCTCATCCTCAATGGCCTTCTCCAGGCGCGGACCGCGGCGCTGCAGATTCTTCCACTCGTCGAGGAGGTCGCGCAGGATCTGACCCGACTGCTTCCAGTGGGTCTTGGCGGGATCCTGGGCAACAATAGCCTCGGCGCGCTCAACGACAGAGGTACGCTCGGCGAGAGCGGCAGCCTTGGCGGCCTTGCGCTCCTCGCGGGCGATTTCCTTGCGCTCCTCGGCAGCCTTCGTGGCCGCCGCAACGCGCTCGCGTAGCGCCGGGATATCGCCGATAACGTTCGGAGAGGCGACCTGCTCGCGCAGCGTTGCGAGAGTCTGGTCGATGTCGCGCGGGCTCAGCGTGCCCAGGCGATCCTCAAAAAGCTTAATGGTGGCTTCGAGGTCTGCGTAGCGACGCTCATAGAGAGCGTAGGGAGAAGCAGGAATGCCCTCGGGGAAGCCGCCGATGACGCGCTCCTCGTCTCCATCCTTAACATAAACAGTGCCGTCCTCGCCGATACGGGCGAAGGGGTGCTCGGACACCTCAGAAGCAGCAATCGTCGTCGAGACCGCAGCCTCCTCAATCGTCGACGGGGCAGCTTCGGGAGGGGTTTCGTTATTCGGAATCGGCGTCGTGGTCACGATATTCCTTCTGAGACGAGGGCTTACGCCCGGCGCGGGTGCGTGCCGATGTGACACACATAGCTAGTGTGTCACATCTAACGAGCAGGTGAAAGCTCATCACCCAAAAGGGGACGGATGTAACACCCTTTTTGCCCGAATCGACGCAGGCCGCCCGCGCCTCGTCTATGAGTCAGCGCCGATGCGCACCGCTTCGAAGACTCCGTCGACCCGACGAAGAGCGGACAGGACAGCGTTCAGGTGCCCGAGGTCGGCTAGTTCGAATGAGAAGTTCCCCGATGCGACCTGATCTCCATCGGTCTTGAGCGCGGCGGCGAGAATGTTGACGCGATAGTCGGACAAGACACGTGTCAGATCGGAGAGCAGACCACCGCGGTCAAGGGCACGCACCTCGATCTGCACTCGGAAGGGGGATCCCAACCCCTTCTCGTTCCACGAGACATCGACGAATCGCTCGGGCTGCAGCTGCCCGAGGCGCACAGCGTTCGCGCACGTGCTTCGGTGAACCGAGACTCCCTGTCCTCTCGTAACGAAACCGACGATGTCGTCACCGGGAACAGGCGTGCAACACTTGGCGAGCTTCACCCAGATGTCATTCGGACTCAGGCCCGCCACTGTGATCGCCGCATCGCCCGAGGCCTCCGAGCGAGGCTTCTGCGAGCCCGGTGTGACCCCCTCGGACAGCGTCTCCTCGGTACCGTCTCCCCCGCCCAAGTTGTCGACGAGTCGGGTCACGACGTTCTGGGCAGAAATATGCCCCTCGCCGACGGCCGCGTAGAGGCCGGACACATCCCGATACCCAAAGGACGTCGCGACCGACAGGATCGACTCGTGGTTCATCAGGCGCTGGAGCGGCAGGTTCTGCTTGCGCATCGTGCGAGCCAGCGCTTCCTTACCGGCCTCGATGGCTTCCTCGCGGCGCTCCTTCGAGAACCAGGCCTTGATCTTCGAACGCGCGCGCGGCGAGGCAACAAACGCCAGCCAGTCGCGCGAAGGCCCAGACTTATCCGACTTAGAGGTCACGACCTCGACCGTCTCGCCCGACTCGAGGCGCGTATCCAGAGAGACGAGACGGCCGTTGACCTTCGCACCCACCGTACGGTGGCCAACCTCCGTATGCACCGCGTACGCGAAGTCGACGGGCGTCGAACGCGCCGGCAACACGATGACCTGACCCTTCGGCGTAAACACGTAGACCTCGTCACCGGCAATCTCGTAGCGCAGCGAATCGAGGAACTCCTCAGGATCCCCGGTCTCGCGCTCCATCTCGACCAGAGCGCGCAGCCAGTTTGCCTGCTCGTCAGAACTCATACGATCAGCGTCGCCACTCGAAGCGTTCGGGTTCTGCTTGTACTTCCAGTGCGCGGCGACGCCGTGCTCTGCGCGCTCATGCATGTCGAAGGTACGGATCTGAATCTCCACCGGCTTACCGCCAGGGCCGATGACCGTCGTATGCAGTGACTGGTAGAGATTAAACTTCGGCATCGCGATGTAGTCTTTGAAACGGCCCGGAATCGGGTTCCAGCGTCCGTGTAACGCCCCGAGCACGCCGTAGCAATCCTTGATCGACTCCACCAGGACACGCACAGCCACCAGATCGAAGACCTCATCGAAGGCCTTTCCGCGCACGATCATCTTCTGGTAGATCGAGTAGTGGCTCTTCGGACGGCCGCTCACCGTCCCCTTCGTGCCCGAACGACGCAGATACTCTTCGATCTGGTCGATAACATCGCGCAGGTATTCTTCACGCTGGGGTGCCCGCTCCGTGACAAGGCGGTCGATCTCCTCGTAGATCTCCGGGTACAGCGTCTTAAACGACAGCTCCTCGAGCTCCCACTTCACCATGTTCATGCCGAGGCGATGAGCGAGCGGAGCGTAGATCTCAAGCGTCTCTTTCGCCTTCTTTGCCGCCGACTCGGCGGGCACGAAACGCCAGGTGCGAGCATTGTGCAGGCGGTCACCGAGCTTGATGAGCAGCACACGAATATCGCGACTCATCGCGACGAGCATCTTGCGCAGCGTCTCGGACTGAGCAGCCGCCCCGTAGTGCACCTTGTCGAGCTTGGTCACGCCATCGACGAGGTTGGCGATCGCCTCACCGTATTCCGCAGCGAGCTGCTCGAGGGTGTAGTCCGTGTCCTCGACCGTGTCGTGCAGCAGCGCTGCGACAAGCGTCGGCGTCGTCATGCCCATCTCCGCCAGGATGGTGGCAACGGCGACCGGATGGGTGATATACGGTTCACCGGACTTACGCATTTGCCCACGGTGGTGTTCCTCGGCAGTACGGTAGGCCCTCTCGACGACGCTGATATCCGCCTTCGGATGGTTCGCCCGCAGCGCACGCACAAGCGGCTCAATCTCGGGGATCGTGGCGCGTCCGCGAGAGCCAAACCAAACGAGGCCAGAGCGCACTCGGGAACCAGCCGCGGGAAGTGCGGATCCTGAAGTCATGTCGTCGCTGCTCATGGCCCCATGATAGCGACGAACGAGCGGGTCCGGGGATCATGGCGATCCCTGGACCCGCTCGCTGTCAAGAAACGACGCTTAGAGGTGTAGCGCGCTCTCCACCGTCACATCCGTCAGCACCGAGCGTCCGCCCAACGCATCAAGTTCGAGGAGAACGGCCACGGCCTCGACGGAGGCGCCGCACTGGCGCAGCAGCTTCACCGCCGCGTTCGCGGTGCCGCCCGTTGCGAGCACGTCGTCGATGATGAGGACGCGCTGTCCCTCGTGAACCGACTCCGGGTGCATTTCCATGCGCGCCGTGCCGTACTCGAGTTCGTAGTCGACGCCGATCACGTGGCCGGGCAGCTTGCCGGCCTTGCGGATCGTCAGCATTCCGAGGCCGAGCTCGGCGGCTACGGGGGCACCGAGGATGAAGCCACGCGACTCAAGACCCGCAACGGCGTCGATGCGACCCGCGTAGCGAGCGCCAATCAGCTCAACCAGTTCCTTGAATGCCGGGCCATTGGCAAACAGCTCGGTGATATCACGGAACAGGACGCCGGGTTCCGGAAAATCCGGGATTTCCAGCATGTTGCTGCGCACCAGAGTGGCGATGCGCTCGCCAAGCTCACCGATCATCGATGATTCTTCTTCCTGTGGGGCTGGTTCTCGTTGCCCAGGCGCTTGCCGGGCTTGATCGGAGCCACCTTCACCGACGCGGAGGAGCCCGGCGTGTCAGCGGCGTGGCGGCCCTGACGTGCCCGGTCGACGGCCGCGTTGTGCTCGCGGGTCTTGGCCGACAGCTCCTGGAAGGTCACCAGAAGCGGCGACGCGATGAAGATCGACGAGTAGGTACCGGCGATCATACCGACGAACAGGGCCAGCGAGATATCCACCAGGGTACCCGGGCCGAGGGCCACGGAACCGATGATCAGAATCGCGCCAACGGGGAGAAGCGCCACAACCGAGGTGTTGATCGAACGAACCATCGTCTGGTTAACAGCGAGGTTCACGTACTCGGCGAAGGTGTAGTGCTTCTGCTCGTAGACATCCGTGGTCAGCTCGCGCACCTTGTCGAAGACGACGACGGTGTCATAGAGCGAGTAGCCCAGAATCGTCAAGAAACCGATGACGGTTGCGGGCGAGACCTCGACCTGCAGGATCGCGAACACGCCGATGGTCACGGCGATGTCGTGCACCAGCGCGAGCAGCGCAGACGCTGCCATGCGCCACGATCGGAAGTACACCGTCATCAGCAGGGCGACGAGCGCCATGAAGATGACGAGCGACTGGGCAGCCTTTGTGGTGACCGAGGAACCCCAGGAGGGGCCGATCGAGGAGGACTGCACCTCGGTCGCGTCCACGCCGTAGGCGCTGGCCAGGGCGTCACGCATCTGAGCGGTCTGCGGGGAATCCAGAGACGACGTCTGGATTCGGACCGAGTCCGAGCCCACGCGGGTCACCTTCGGGGCGCCCTCAACGAGGCCGGTCGAGGTCACTGCGCGAGAGGCGAAGGACTCGCTCTGGTCGCTCACGTGAGCGACATCGAACTGCGAGCCACCGGTGAACTCGATCGAGCGGTTCAGTCCCAGGATCGCGACGAGCGCGAAACCGAGAACCATCACCGCAGCGGCGAGACCGACGAAGACCTTGCGCTTGGGAACGACGGCATAGGACTTCTCGCCCGAGTACAGGGCGTTACCCCACTGAGCAAAACTCATCATGTCAGTTCTCCTCTTCCTCGGTCACGCCAGCGGCGTCATCCGTCGTTTCGACCGAAGCGTCGTCGACGGCCTCTTCCTCGGCCTTGGCGGCGGCGAGGCGGGCAGCGCGGCGGCGCTCGGCAATCGACAGACCATCGCCGGCCTCGTCGTCCTTGTCCTTCGTCGCCGCGGATTCACCGCGCACGACCACGCGTCCGCGGCCCGCGTACACGAGGGCGTTCTTCGCGCCCAGGTGTTCGGGATCCAGACCAGACAGCTTGTGGCCCTCGCCGAAGAAGCGGGTCCGGATCAGCAGCTCCATCATCGGGTGGGTGAACAGGAAGATCACCGCGATGTCGATGACTGTCGTGATACCGAGGGTGAAGGCGAAGCCCTGAACGCCACCGACGGCGAGCAGATAGAGGACCACGGCCGCAACCAGGTTGACGGCGTCGGACACCAGGATGGTGCGCTTGGCGCGATCCCAGCCCTCTTCGACGGCGGCGCGGAGCGGACGTCCGTCTCGGACCTCGTCACGAACGCGTTCGAAGTAGACGATGAACGAGTCGGTGGTCACGCCAATTGCCATGATCAGACCGGCGACGCCAGCCAGGGAGAGGCGGTAGCCCATCGCCCACGACAGCAGGGCAATCACCAGGTAGGTGATGACCGAGGCAACGACCAGCGAACCGGCGGAGATAATCGCGAGGCCGCGGTACTGCCAGATCAGGTAGAGAACGACGAGCAGGAAGCCGATCAGAGCCGCCCACAGGCCAACGGTCAGGTGATCCGTACCGATCGTCGCAGAAATCTGCTGCTCGGACTCAACCTCGAAGTTCAGCGGCAGCGAGCCGAACTGCAGCTGGTTAGCCAGCGCTTTCGCAGACTGCGGGGTGAAGTTACCGCTGATCTGCGCCTCACCGTTCGTAATGATGGCCTGCATCGACGGCGCGGTAATGACGGTTCCATCGAGAACGACCGCGAACGAGTTGCGGTCCGGGCTGCCACGGTAGGACGCCCCCTGGGGGTCCGAATCGTGGTAGCCGTACAGGATCGTGGAGGTGTCCTTGAACTTCTCGGCGCCGTCGTGGTTGAACCGCAGCGAGACAATCCACTGACCGGTCGACTGTCCGGTACTGTTCGTTGCGATAGCAGCGCTCGCAGCCTCCAGGTCCGAACCGGGAACGGCCACAGGGCCCAGGATGTACTTGACCTGGCCGGACTCGTCGCAGGCTGCGTAGGGCTTATCAGCAGCGCCCTCGACGCGCTTGACATCGACAGCTGCCGAGCAATCGAGCGTCAGGAAGTCGTACATGACCTGCTCAGTCACCCAGGCGAGATCCGAAGCGTTCTCGGGAGTCGTCGCAGGGGTGTCGGACAGGACGCCGTCACCGTCCGCGTCGGCAGCGCCACGAGCTGTTGCCTCGTCCAGGGCGGTGGACTGAACGCCGGACTGGGCCGCATCAGCCGCGCCAGCGCCGCTCTGCTCACCCGACTGCTCTCCCGACTGCGCGCCGGACTGCTCACCCGACTGGGGGTTGTCCACCTGCGGCTGCTGCTGATTCTGGCGAATGCCCAGCGCGGGCCCAATACGCAGCACCGGGCGGAAGTTCATCTGCGAAGACGAACGGATCAGGTCCAGCTGCTCCTGGGAGGGGGTACCGGGAATCGACACCATAATGTTCGAGCTACCCATCGAGGAGATCTCAGACTCGGACACGCCGGAGGCGTCAATACGATTACGAATAATCGAGATCGCCTGCGTGATGTCCTCCTCGGTGATCGCACGCTGTCCCTCCGACGTCGGGGTCGGAGTCAGGATCAGCTGAGTACCACCCTTGAGGTCAAGGGCCAGATCAGGGTAAGGGGACACGCCCTTCATGAAGTGCCCGATCGCAAGTGCCGCGCACGCCGCCACGATGGCGACGGTCAGGGTCACGAGCGCGCGCACGGGGCGTCGCTTGTGTGATGCCACGGTTCTACTTTCCGTTCAGCCTTGAGTTACTTCTGCTGCTCGTCGGTGTCGCGCACGTCAAAAGACTGGGCGTCTTCCTGATCGAGACCGAGGACGGATGTGTCCTCCTCCACCGTCTCTGCCTCGTCGGCGTCCGCGTCAGCCTGCTCTGCGTCAGCGAGGGGCGGCTGGCCACCGATCTCGGCGATGAATTCGCGCTCCCAGTACATCTCGTGTCCGTTAGAGGTCTCCAGGACGACAATGTCGCCGTCCAGGTCGACGAAACGACCCCAGAAGCCCACGCGGGTACGGACCCATTCTCCAGGAGTGACGGCTGCGAGCTGGTCGCGCTTTTCCTGTTCCATCTTCTGCATCTGCTGCCTGCGGGAGCGCGAGCTCCACATCATGAAGACGATGAGGAAAGCTGCCATGATCAGGAGCATGTAGTTGTTCATAAAGGCTGATTCACTTTCGATGAAGGTCTAGCGCTTCGAGCGCACTTTGCCAGTCTAATGCCCGAGCAAGCTTTTAGCCTAAGTGATCAAGGTGTGGCGCGGCGCAAGACGCCTCCTGAACCGTTTTAACACTACGCGTCACCCGTGGCCAGCACAGATGGGGACGAGGCCCACTCCCCTAGTCGAAGAGAGCGCCGTCCGGTGCGGGCGGAGTGAGCCCGAGGTGAGTCCACGCCTTGGGGGTTGCCATGCGTCCGCGGTTGGTGCGCACGAGGAAGCCTTCGCGCACAAGGTAGGGTTCTGCAACCGTTTCAACCGTTTCTGCTTCCTCGCCGATCGTCACGGACAGGGTCGTGAGGCCGACGGGACCACCGGCGAAACGGCGACAAATCGCCTCGAGGACCGCTCGGTCGAGGCGGTCGAGGCCGGAGGGGTCGACCTCGAAGAGCTCGAGCGCGCCACGCGCGGCCTCGAGGGTCAGCTGCCCGTCGCCATGCACCTGGGCGTAGTCGACGACGCGACGTAGGAGGCGGTTCGCGATTCGGGGAGTGCCGCGCGAACGCGAGGCGATCTCGTGGGCGGCCTGCGCGTCGATGGATGAACCCAGCAGCGAGGCGGAACGAGTAACGACAGACATCAGCTCATCGGTCTCATAAAACTCCAGATGAGCCGTGAAACCAAAGCGGTCGCGCAGCGGCGCGGGAAGCAGGCCTGAACGCGTCGTCGCCCCCACGACCGTGAAGGGAGGAAGCGTCAGCGGGATCGACGTCGCACCGGGCCCCTTACCCACGACGACGTCGAC
>CAUVIG010000002.1:0-32855 GCA_963551745.1 uncultured Actinomyces sp. | reverse complement strand
GTACGCTCCCCTGCATTTGGTGGCCAAAACCGCCGCTACCCCCCCATACTCCGGGGTGGGGGGCGCCCCCCACCCGGGGACCCCCCCGCTACCGTCGACCGAGGTCATCACGCGGTCACTGCATCGTAGAAGTACCCACAATGTCGACGACGAAGACCGTCGCCTGAGCAGGGGCAGCCTCCTGGCCGGACTGCGCTTCCTGAGGAGGAATCGGGACCACGATGAGGATGCGCGATCCGACGGTCGTCCCCACCAGATCAGCCTGGGCAACGGGAGCCTGAAGGGCGTCCTGGCTCCACGTGGACTGAGTCTGGCCCTTGGCACCGAAACCACCGACAACCTGCTTGTACAGGACAGTCTGGTCAGCCGTGAGGGCCTCACCCGCACCCTTGTAGATCGTGTACACCTTCTGCTCGGTAGGAGCGGAAACGCTCTCATCGATCGTCAGGGTCGGCTCAACGCCCGGCTCACCGGTGACGGTAATGCCGGCGGGCAGCTCCTCGCCGGTGGCCACGCCGCTGCTGAGAACAGAGTCGTCCGCGACGTCCTGCGTCGCAACACCGACGATGTCGACGACGAACACAAGGGTCGAGTTCGCGGGAATGTTGCCGCGAGCCTGGCCGCCATAGCCGAGCGAGGCCGGAATCACGAGCTCCACGCGATCGCCCACGTGGGCGTGCGCGAGGCCGTAGGTCCAGCCCTTCACGACCTGGTTAAGAGAAAACTCGCTCGGTTCACCGCGCTTGTACGACGAGTCGAAAACGGTACCGTCCCAAAGGGTGCCCACGTAGTTCGCCTTGATCGTCGCACCCGGGCACACGACCGCGCCATCACCCTCCTTGAGGGTCTTCACGAGGACCTTCGACGTAGGTTCGGATCCGCTGCCCGCTGCAATCACGGGGGTATCCTCGCCGGAAACCGACGGGAAGTCACCCTTGCCGCTACGGTCGACGTTCGTGTTCTGTTCAGCGGAGTCGTCCGTCGAGCAGGCAGAGTAATCGATGTCCGCGGGGGCGGACGACGAAGACGAGGTCGCGTCGCTGCACGCCGCGAGTCCGAGGACGAGCGCGGCTGCGCCGGCGAGGGCGCCGAAGCGGCGCAGAGAGGACATCATGAGATGGTATTCTTTCGGCTCAGTGGAAGGACTCACCGCAGGCGCAGGTGTTCTGGGCGTTCGGGTTGTCGATCGTGAAGCCCTGACGCTCAATCGTGTCAGCGAAGTCGATCGTGGCACCGCTCAGGTAGGGCACGCTCATGCGGTCGACGACGACCTCGACGCCATCGAAAGAACGAATCGCGTCGCCGTCGAGCGCGCGATCGTCGAAGTACAGCTGGTAGATGAGGCCGGAGCAGCCGCCCGGCTGAACGGCGATACGCAGGCGCAGGTCATCGCGACCCTCCTGCTCGAGGAGGCTCTTGACCTTGGCGGCAGCGACGTCGGTGAGGATGACCTCGTGGGTGGGAGCCTGAGTTGCGGACTCGGACATGATGCTCCTTTATATTGTGGATAGACGTATTCCCTTGACACACTACTCCCCCGCAGGCGCCCCGCGCCACGGGTGGAATGCGCGCTCAGCGTAACCAGGTGCGGGCAACGCGGCGTCCAGCGTCTTCGAGCGTGACGGATCCCTCCGTCTCGAAGACACCGTGGAGCCCCCATTCGGCCTTCTCGAAGTGCGACAGGCTGGACCTGTGGGTGATGGCGACAACCGGCAGGGCATGCGTCGCAGCAACGCGAGTCACACAGTCAAGGGTCGACTCAGCGAGCACCGGGGAGGCCAGTTCGGGCTCGGCGACGATCACGAGATCGACGCCATCGATGATCGCTTCCAAGCCCAGTAGCGACGACAGCAGATCCCCCGTCGATGCGATGCGCCCACCGATGGCCGCAATGACGGCTCCAACGCCGCCGCCAGCGCCGGAACCGCGCTGGCGTGCCGGGTGCACGTCCGTTCCTCCGAGCAGCTGGTGGCGCCCGAGCGGACGATGGGCGAACGCCTGCGTGAGAGCGGCCGTGAGAGCAGTATCCTGCGCCTCGATCGGCTCCAGATCGGGGGCGACGGCGAGCACCGAGTCGAGGCCCAGCAGCGGTCGCGCGGTCGATGCCGCGCACACAAGGTCCACACCCGCTTCGGTCACACGGTTCTGCGCACGCGTCAGGGCATCGGCGAGCACCTCCGGTTGCCTCGGATCGATGCCGGGGACGCCTAGGAGGCCTTCGAGAAAACCGGCGCCACAATCGAGCGAGAAATTATGCCCGCCCTCGACAATCACGGCGGCGCCGTTGCGGAGTGAATCCGCCACGCACTCGCCTGCCTCGCGCGACGACGAGGCGTCGGTGGGGATGCGCACGAACGAGGCCTGGGGCCCCAGTGCAGCCACAGCCTCGTCGAAGGTTGGACCGGTTCCAAACGGAACCGTCACCACCCCCGGGTCCAAGGCCCCGGCGTACACGCCCCGGCGGATGGCGTCAAGCGCTTCGCCGGTCGGCAGGGCGGGAACTCCCCCATCCCACCGACCGGCGATGACGACGCGTTTCACAGGGACGCCACGCGCGTCAGCAGCAGAGCCTCAGCGAGGATCGCGGCCTTCAGGTCGGAGATCGACTGCGACTCGTCCTCGGAGTGGGCGTTCGTCATCGGGTCTTCGACGCCGGTCACGACGACCTGCGCGCTGGGGAAGATGCGCTGGAAGTCCGAGATGAACGGGATCGAGCCACCCACACCAATGTTGACCGAGGGAACGCCCCAGGCCTCGGTGAGGGACTCGTGCAGAGCCTTCGTCACGGGGGAATCCATGTCGGCCTGGTATCCGGCACCCGCGTCCTCAGCCGTGACCTCGACGCGCGCGCCGAAGGGGGCGTGGGAGAGCAGGTAGTCCACGAGCTTGGCCTGGGCCTCGGCGGGATCCACGCCCGGCACCGTACGCATCGACAGGCGGAAGCGCGTGTGCGGGGCGATGGTGTTCGAGGCGTTGGAGACCGGGCGAGCGTCGAAACCAATGACCGAGATTGACGGCTTGGTCCACATGCGGGCCGCGACGTCACCCGAGCCCGCGAGCTGCAGGCCCTCGACCATACCGGCAGCGGCGCGCAGCTCGTCCTCCGGCCAATCCACATCCGCGTGATCCGAGCCTCCCAGGCCCGGAACCGCGACATCGCCCACCTCATCGAAGAGCGAGGCGATGAGCATCGACGAGATCGCGACGGAATCGAGCAGCGGTCCGCCGAAAGCGCCCGAGTGCACCGCGTGATCGGCGACGGTCACGTCGACGGTCACAATCGCGTTGCCGCGCAGGGTCGACGTGACGGCGGGCTCGCCCGCCTTCCAGTTCGAGGAGTCCGTCACGACGATAACGTCGGCGGCGAGCTCATCCTTGTGGGCGTCGAGGAAAGTCGTGAACGACGGAGAACCGATCTCTTCCTCGCCCTCGATGAACACGACGACGTTGACCGGCAGGTCCTCACCCAGGATCGACAGCGAACCGAGGTGGACCGTAATGCCAGCGCCGTCGTCAGAGGAACCGCGGCCGTAGATGCGGTCGCCGCGGACCTCGGCCTTGTAGGGATCCATGCTCCAGCGGTCGAGCTCGCCGACGGGCTGCACGTCGTGGTGCGCGTACAGCAGGACGGTCGGGGCGCCCTCGATGTGAGGCGTGTGGGCGACGAGGGCGGGCTTGCCCTCGGTACCATCCGCAGCGGTCTCGCGCAGGACCTTGGCCTGGAGGCCAAGGGCGGCGAAGCGCTCACGGATGTGCTCGGCGCTGCGCTCCACATCAGCCGCGTGCGCGGGATACGACGACACCGACGGAATCGCGACGAGCTGCGTGAGCTCCTCCAGCAGGGACGGGAAAGCAGCCTCCAGGCGCTCTTTCAAAACGGACGTGGACAGTGCATGTGAAGTATCAGCCATACGACCAGGGTAGACCATGGGAGTGCGAGGCGGGCAGGCTATCCGCTAGCCTTGAAGCGTGTTTGGACGAAGCAAGAACAACAGTGACGAGACCTCGATAAATGTCGAGCCCATCTCCACGACGCCCGACGGCAAGAAAGGCCGCCCCACGCCGAAGCGTAAGGCAGCCGAGGCCGCCCGTATCCGCCCCCTGGTTCCCAAGGACCGCAAGGAGGCAAAGCGTGCTGCCCGCGCCGCCCGCAACGCGCGTTTCGAGGCCGAACAGCGCGCGATGGTCACCGGCGAGGAAAAGTACCTGCCGGCCCGCGACAAGGGACGTGCACGCCGTTTCGTGCGTGACTACGTCGACGCGCGTCACTCCTTCTCCGAGTGGATTCTCGCCGTCATGATGGCGTCCATCATTCTCATCATGGTGCTGTCGATGCTGGGCAACAAGATCCCGCTGCAGTACCAGGCGTACATGCTCTACGGATCCTCCATCCTCATGTACGGCTCTTTCATTATCACTGCCATTGAAGCCATCCTCGTGTGGCGCAAGGTCAAGCGCACCTTCACCGAGGCCCACCCCCGCGAGGATATTCCCTCGGGTACTGGTTACTACACCTTCTCCCGCATGATCATGCCTCGCCGTTGGCGCTCTCCACGCCCACAGGTCGACCGCGGGCAGTTCCCGAAGTAGTCGTCTTACTCGTCGGCCCCGCCCCATCCACATGGGTGCGGGGCCGACGAGTTGTATCCACAGGGCATCTCACGGCGTCACTTGTATCCACAGGCGTTGCCGTGGCGCTGGCCATTACGTCCTCGCGTGCACGATCCTGTCCGTGTCGGAGCAACGATGCTCCGTCTGACACGACAAGGAAGCATCATGCACACAACGATCACACTGCCCACCGCCTGCGACATCATGCTCGATGAGGAGGAACCCTGCCCCGAGGGCATGTACGGCCCACCTCGATGGCTCGACGATCGGGGTGTCTCCGCCCTGTTGACTCCCTACCTGTGCGATGGGTGTGATCTGGGCGATTATGCGCGCTTCGCGGACCTATCGGGGGCGGATGCCCGTCGGCTCGGGTCTTTGCTGCCGAAAGACGCGCGCGACGATCGCCAGAACAATGCCCCTCGAATCATCGACCTCCTGCACGCCGCCTCCCGTATCGACGGACTCACCCTCGAGGGATACATCATTCGCGCGCCTCGTCGGGACGAACGGGTCAGCATCGACACCGTGCTCGTCCCCGAATCCGCGATCATCGCGGTCGCCGGCGCTCCCATCGACGAGGCGCGCTATCCGAGCTATCAGCACTGGCTGACACTTGCCGCGGTCCTCGGCCTCGGTGACGATGCAATCCCGCCCGACGAGATGCGCGTGCTCATTCGAGACAGATCATCCACGCGGTGGTGGTGGGCATGGTGGGACTGATCAACTATCCTAAGAGGTATGATCCGACGCGCGTACAACTGGGCTTTCACACACTTCATCTCGCGTTCCAACCCGGAGGATGCACACCACTGGGGTCTGGGAGCGATTTCCTTGGCCGGACGATTCGCCCCGACGCGCGGACTCATGCGGGCTACGCTGGGCCACCTCGACCCGACTCACTCCCCCACGCGAGTGGTCGGCGGCGTCGAAGTCCCCCTGACCCTGGGTGAGCGTCGCCTCCCATCCCGCCTGGGTCTGGCGGCTGGCATGGACAAGGACGCCGAGGCCGTGCTCGGCATGTGCGCCCTCGGCTACGCCTTCGTCGAGATCGGCACTGTGACTCCTCGTCCTCAGCCCGGCAACGACGCGCCGCGCCTGTGGCGCCTTATGGCCGAGCGCGGCCTGCGTAACCGCATGGGCTTCAACAACGCCGGAGCAGATGCCGCCGCTGAGAAACTGCGCGAGCTGCGCTCGACTCCCGCGGGCCGCGCTGCGATCGTCGGCGCCAACATCGGCAAGAACAAGGTGACCTCTGAGGAAGACGCCCCCTCGGACTACGAGTACTGCGCGAAGACGCTCGCCCACTGGGTGGACTTTGTCGTCGTGAACGTCTCCTCCCCCAACACGCCCGGCCTGCGCGACCTGCAGTCCGTCGATCACCTCCGCCCGATCCTCCAGGCCGCCCGCCGCGGATGTGAGGCCGGTGCACCCGACCGCATCATGCCGCTCTTCGTCAAGATCGCTCCCGATTTGGCCAACGAGGACATCGTCGCAGTCGTCGAGCTGACGAAGGAGCTCGGCCTGGCGGGCATCGTCGCCACGAACACAACCATCAACCACGACCTGGGCGAGGGCGGTGTCTCTGGCGCTCAGCTTCTGCCCCGTGCCCTTGAGGTCGTCTCCCTGGTGGCACGCCATCTTGACGACGACCAAATTCTCATCGGCACGGGTGGCATCTCGTCGCCCGAGGATGCGCTACGTATGATCAGCGCGGGCGCCGACCTGGTCGAGGCATTCTCTGCCTTCATCTTCGAGGGCCCGTCCTGGCCGGGCGAGGTCTCGCGCGCCCTCCAGCGCGCTTAGGTGAGCGCCGTGATTATCGAGCTCACCAGCGCGGACCTGGCGGCAGATGCGCGCCTGGAGGACTACACGCGCCTCAAAGACGTCAAGCTTCGTTCCAAGATAGAACCGGAACGTGGCCTATACATGGCCGAATCCGCGAACGTCATTGAACGCGCAATCCGCGCGGGCCACAGCCCGCGTTCCTTCCTCATGTCGAGGCGTTGGCTGCCCACCCTGACGGAGCTGATCGAGGCCGCCACCGGTGCTTCCGACGGCGCGGACGTCCCGGTCTTCGTCGCCGACGAGGATGTCTTGGAGCAGATGACGGGCTTTCACCTGCACCGCGGCGCCCTCGCCGCCATGCAGCGCCCCGTCCTGCCGAGCCTCGGCGAGCTGCTTGCGACCGCGCGTGGCGGGGAGCCCACTCACCGCGTCGTCGTCTTGGAGAACCTCGTTGACCACACGAACGTGGGCGCAGCTTTCCGTAGCGCTGCGGCCCTCGGCGTCGACGCTGTCCTGGTGACCCCACAGTGTGCGGATCCCCTCTACCGTCGATCCGTGCGCGTCTCCATGGGAACCGTTTTCCAGGTGCCGTGGACCCGCCTCGAGTCATGGCCCGGCGATATCGCCACGCTCCAGGAGGCTGGCTTCACCGTCGCATCGCTGGCCCTGTCGGATGACTCGGTGTCTCTCGACGACTTCGCGTCGCTTCCCGCCCTCCAAGGACCGGACGCTCGCCTCGCAATGGTGATGGGCACCGAAGGCGACGGGCTTGGACGGCGCACCATCGCTGCCTCCGACTACACCGTGAAGATTCCCATGGACCACGGCGTCGACTCACTCAACGTCGCAGCCGCGTCCGCCGTCGTCTTTTGGGCAACCAGGAGTATCGGCGCGCGCTAACGCGCACGCCACATTGGGCCGCGTCCGCGCGCACGCCGCAAGCGCCGCAGCCGCACACAACGAGGCCGGAGCTGGATGCCCAGCCCCGGCCTCGTCATCGTTTTGCGCGACGGGTCAGCTCATGGATGCCACGATCTCGTCGATGACGTCCACGCATTCTTCCCATCCGGAGACGGCGCGCGTCGCGTAACCGGCGGCCTTGACGGGGTAGTCATTGCCTTCCGGATCCAGGCGATCACCGATGAAGAGCATCTCGGAGGCGGGGATGCCCGTCTCTTCGACCAGCTTGCCCATGCCGAACGCCTTGTCAATACCACGGGTGGTGATGTCGACCGACGTCGAGCCACCTCCGCGAACATCGAGCTCGGGAACGTCGGGCTGCACGGCGTCGCGCAAAGCGGCCTTCTTTGTGCCGTCCGGATCCCAGGCGCGCTTCGCATCGAGCGGAGCTTCCTGGCCCAGGGCGGAGAAGGTGATCTGCGAGCCTCGGTCCTCGATAATGTTGCCCCACGGGTTGGACTCCCACAGGCCAAGCTCACGCGCGTGACGCTCTAGCGAAGCGATCGCGCGTGCGGCAACTTCGGGATCCAGGTCGTGCGCGTAACGCTCGACCCAGGCCCCACCCTCGTAGCGGTAGTAGCGCGTACCGCAGGTGGGCATCAGGTGAAGGCAAGAGAGTTCCTCGTCCGTGGCGTTCAGGTTGTCCAGCACCTGGGTGCGGAACTGGCCCATCTGGCCACCGGAAATAATGCACACCTCCACGTGGTTCAGCAGGGAACGCAGAGCCACATCCATACGGGCGGGCAGCGGCGACTTCGAAGGCGCCAGGGTGTCATCGAGATCAAAAGCAACGAGCTTCACGATGTCACCCTACAGCTTCGCAGCTTGCGCGTCTTCGATAGCGCGCTGTGCGGCATCGGTCTCCTCGTCGGTGGGCACCGACAGGACCTGCAGCAGCACGACGGAGGCGACGAGGCCACCCCACACGAGCAGGATCGTCAGGATCATCAGAGCGATAGCGGGAGCGGTCACTTTGCGCCTCCTTCAATCGAAGCGGTGTCATCGGCGTCGTCAGCGAGAATCTGAGCGACCGCCGCGTGGGTGTCCACCGGGCGGTGCTTCCACGGAATGAGAGTGAAAATCAGAGACGCAATGAGCGCGACCGCCACGGAACCCCAGCCGAAGATCAGCACGTAGCTCGTCGGGTACTTGCCGTAACCGTTCGTCAGCAGGTCGACGATGGACATTGCCATCATGATGAAGAGAACGACCGGGATGACAATGCCGACGAGGGGCTCCCAGAGCTTTGGGACCTTCACGCTGGACACCGAGTTGAGGTGGGCACGCAGCACCCCGAGGCGGGGGCCAGCAACCGCGCAGAGGACGGCAAACATGATCGCCGAGGACACGACGCCAACCGAGTTGATGAAGTTGTCGACGATGTCGAGGTTGTTCAGGCCCGAGCGGGTGCCGAAGAGCACCAGCGAGATGACGGTTGCGGGGACGCCGAGGACGAGAGCCGAGCGGGCGGGCGACCAGCCGAACTTATCCTGCAGGCCGCCGGAGACAACCTGGAGCAGGGACAGCAGCGAGGTGACGCCGGCCAGAACCAGCGACGAGAAGAAGAGGACCCCGAAGATGGGCCCACCGGGCATCATCGAGATGATCTTCGGGAAGGTCACGAAGGAGAGGATCGGGCCGGTCAGGCCCTCGACCTCGGAGACGCTCACGCCGCCCTGGTGGGCCATGAAGCCGACGGCGCTGAACACGCCGATGCCCGCGAGGATCTCAAAGGAGGAGTTCGCGAAGCCGGCGACCAGCGCAGTGCCGGTCAGGTTCGACTTACGCTGGAGGTAGGAGGCGTAGGTCAGCATGATGCCAAATCCCACGGACAGCGAGTAGAAGATCTGCGCGAAGGCAGCCAGCCACACCTTGGGATCGGCGAGAGCACTCCAGTTCGGCGTGAAGAAGGCGTTGAGACCCTCAACGGCACCGGGCAGGAAGAGTGCGCGGACAACCAGCGCGAGGAAGAGGACGACGAGCAGGGGCAGGAAGACCTTGTTAGCCGCCTCCACACCCTTCGACAGGCCTCGGCCAATCACGAAGAGGACGAGAACCCACACGAGTGCGAGAGGAATCATCACCGACCAGGCGGGAGCCCAGGAGAACGTGTCCCCAGGGACAACCTGCAGGAAGGAGTCTGTGAAGAAGGTCGTCGGATCGGCGCCCCAGGCCTCGTTCACGGAGTAGATCGTGTACTGCACGCCCCAGGCGAGGACCGCGCCGTAGTAGACCATGATGACGAAGCAGACGAAGGTCTGGAACCAGCCGATAAACTCGCCGCCTCCGACGATCTTGCGCAGCGCCCACGGCGGTGAACCGCGGAACTTGTGGCCGACTGCGTAGTCGAGCCACAGCATGGGGATGCCAACGAAGATCAGGGCAACCAGGTACGGGACCAGGAAGGCGCCGCCGCCGTTGGAGTAGGAGACGCCGGGGAAACGCCAGATGTTGCCCAGGCCGATGGCCGAGCCGATGGCTGCCAGGAGGAAGCCTGTCTGGCCGCTCCACGAGTCGCGCGCGCGGGGCGCGGATTTGGGTGCGGAGGATGACATGAAGTGAGTTCCTTGCAATCGTGTCTATACGGGATAATTCCCAGCCAGACTAGGGCCGTTACACCGGGAAGTCTCCCAGAGTCCACGATACAGAACGTGTTTTTGGCCTCTTTTTGACGGGTTCTTTGCGGACCGGGGTCCGCACGGGCACCTTGAGAGCAGAGCTTATGCCGACGAACCCGAGTTAGGAAACAACCCCACACGCATGGAAAATCGCTGCAATTCCAACGACAACGGGCAGAGACACAAAGGTCGTCACGAGGACCGTTCCCTGCGCGATCCGCTCCCCCGCCTTGGCCCGCGTGGCCGCGATATGGGCGTTCTGCGCCGAGGGTAGCGCCGCCATGATGGTCACAGACATGAGGGCTGGCCCCGTGAGCCCGAGTATCATTCCGACGCCGCACGCGATCGAGGGCTGCACAGCGAGCTTAGCGACGACGGCGCACGCGAGCGCAGGAACTCCCGAGTCGCCCGAAGCCACGCGCCGGTCCACGAGGGCAGCGCCAAAAGACAACAGGATCATCGGCGGCGCGGCCGCCCCCAGCATGGACGTGGACACATCGAGGAGCGTCGGCATCGACCACCCGGCCGCGGAAAAGAGAAAACCGCACGCCGCTGCGATCACCATGGGATTGCGTGCAACGACCCGAGCAATGCCGACCACCGACGGGCGATGGCTCGACCCAACCAGATCAGCCAGGACGAAAAACATCGGGGTGAAGAACCCCAGCTGAAACACCAGGATGGGAACGACAGCGGAGGCGTCGTTCAAAACGTAGACGGCGATCGGGATGCCGATATACGCGCCGTTATTCAGGGACGAGGCCATGGCCCCCAAGGTGGTCTCACCCCGCGTCAGGTGCAGGAACAGGCGGGCGACGGCCACGAAGAGGAGCGCTGTGCCCACACCCGACGCAGCGGCCACGGCGAGCGGAGCACCAAAAACACCAGACGTCCCCGTCGAGATGATCGCGTGGAAAAGCATGGCCGGGGAGGCCACCCAGTACGTCACAGACGCGAGAGAACCCGCTGCCTCGGGCCCGAGCGCGCCCGCGCGACGAGCCACCCAGCCGACGCCGATAATGAGGGCGATCGAGAGGACCGACCAGACGATCGATACCATTGGAAAGGAGACCCCGTCAGCGCCAGGAGGCCACGGCCTCGTCAACCTTCGTGAGGGCCGAAGCGATTGCCATGTGCATGTCCAGGTACTGGTAGGAGCCCAGACGACCGCCGAAGAGCACGTCCTTCTCCCCCGCCGCCATGTCGCGGTATGACGCAAGCGTCGAGCGGTCCGACGGCGAGGCGATCGGATAGTAGGGCTCGTCGCCGGGGCGGGCGAAGCGCGAGTATTCGCGCTGGATGATCGTGTTGGTCGCGCCGCTTCGATCCCGCTCGGGGTGCAGGTGCGCGAACTCGTGGATGCGCGTGAAGGGCACGTCACGATCCGAGTAGTTCATGACCGAGCAGCCCTGGTAGTCGGGCACGTCCACGACCTCGGTCTCGAAGTCGAGGGTGCGCCAGCCGAGCTCTCCGGCCTCGTAGTCGAAGTAGCGGTCGATCGCGCCCGTGTAGACGACCGGGACCCGGCCGACGGTCGCGGCCTTCGAGAACGGCGAGGAGGCATCGAAGAAGTCCACGCCCGTGTGCACGGTGATGCGCGGGTGATCGACCATGTTCGCGATCCACGCGCCGTAGCCGTTCAGGGGCAACCCCTCGTAGCGGTCCTGGAAGTAGCGGTTCTCGTAGGTGAAGCGCACGGGCAGTCGCGTAATGATGGAGGCGGCAAGCTCGCGCGGATCCGTCTGCCACTGCTTGGCCGTGTAACCCGCGATGAACGCATCGTAGAGGGGGCGGCCGATCAGGCTGATGGCCTTTTCCTCGAGGTTGCCGGGTTCTCCCGTGATCTCGGCGGCCTGGCGCTCGATGAGCGCGCGGGCCTCGGCCGGCGAGTAGGCGGCTCCGAAGAACTGGTTGATCGTGCCCAGGTTGATGGGCAGCGGGTAGACGACGCCCCGGTAGTTGGCGTAGACGCGGTGGCGGTAGTCGTTGAAGGCCGTGAATCGGTTGACGTAGGACCACACGCGCTCGTTCGACGTGTGGAAGAGGTGGGTGCCGTAGCGGTGCACCTCAACACCCGTGGCCTCGTCGATCGACGAGTAGGCGTTGCCTCCGATGTGGTCGCGACGCTCGATGACCGCCACGTTCATGCCGAAACGCTCCGCTGCCTCGCGGGCAAACGTCAGTCCAAAGAAGCCCGAACCGACAACAAGCAGATCCACGTCACTCCCCTTTCACGGTAGTCAGGACAATGGTAGCGGTCCCCACCCGCGGCTGCGCCTACATGTGATCGACGAGGCCGGGGTGTGGACTCGCGGGAACGGCGCGGCTGCGCTCGCTTATCCTTGTTCCCATCTGCACGTACGTGAGGGAGGGCCAGATCATGGTGCGCATCGCCGTCGCCGAGCTCGAGTCCTCGATCGAGCAGATCGGAGCGCAGTACCACAGCGGCAATGCGGTTCTCGACGTCATTCTCACGACGAAAGGCCGCGCCTGCGCGGCAGCCGGCATTAACTTCACGGCGGTCGCCGACGGTGCCCTGCTGGATCCTATGTCGTCGATGGACATCGCCACCCTCTTCGGCAACGCCCTCGACAACGCCATCGAGGCCTCGCGGCGCGTCGACGACCCCGCCAAACGCCTCATCAAACTGGCGCTGTGCCGTCAGGGACAGATGGTGGTCATCCGAGTCGACAACTGGTTCGACGGCCACCTCAACACGGACGCCGGTGGGCGCCTCACGACGATCAAACCCAACACCGTTCGACACGGCTGGGGGGTTAAATCCATCCAGTGGACGGCCCGCAAGTACGGCGGCCAGGCCGTCACGGACATGGCAGACCACTGGTTCACGCTGACGATCCTACTGCGCTCGACGACCCCAAAGGAACACACATGACGACCATTGATACCGCCCGGCTGCGCTTGCGGCCATGGCGCGCCACCGACGCGCCCGACCTCTACGAGCTTGCGAAGGATCCCCGCATCGGGATGCTGTGCGGATGGAAGCCCTTCGAGCGCATTGACGATGCACACGATGCATTGTCGACTGCCCTGGCGGCGCCCGACAGCTATGCGGTCACGCTGTCATCGACCGGTGAACTGGTCGGCTCAATCGCACTGCGCGTCGATACAGACGATACCGGGGCGGCAATCGGAGACATCGGCTACTGGATCGGCGCCCCCTACTGGGGCAACGGATACGCGACGGAAGCTGGGGAAGCCATCATCGACCGCGCGCGGGAGCTGGGCGTCAAGACAATTGTCCTGAAGTACTTCGACGGAAACGGCGCCTCGCGACGTGTCTCAGAAAAGCTCGGCTTTGCGTGGCGCAGCCGCGAGGAGGACGTGGAATACCCTCTCATTGGCAAACGCCACACCGTCCACCGGATGGAGCTTGTGCTCTCCGGATGCTGACGGCATCCGTTAGTTGAAGCCAAGGACCGCCGCCGCGACCTTGTAGCCGCCGCGCACAACCGTCGGCGACGCATGGCGCACGAGACCGGCGAGCAGGTCCTGGCGCAGACGATCCGTGGCCTCGGGGTTGATCTGGTCCATGGTCTCCCAGATCTGTTCCTTGAGGGCCAGGTGCTCGGGTGTGCCCGAGAGCTGGGCCATGACGGAGCAGGCAACGGCGTTGATGCGCAGGTAGTGGACCATGTAGCGCCACAGCTTGTCCTCGACCTCGGCGCGCGGGGGCAGCGCACGTGTCATCGCCTCGTTCACTCGGGCGAGCTGGTCCAAGCGCGTGATCATGACCTTTTCATTGACGGACTGGTCATCGCGCCCGATGAAGTAGTGGTACAGGTCCACGTCCAGGTAGCGGATCGTGGAAATGTAGGGCAGCGGCACGAACGAGTAGAGGTAGTCCACGTAGAACGTGTGCTCGGGCATGACCAGGCCGGAGGCACGAACAACCTCGGTGCGCATCGTCAGTGCGTGCATCATCAGGTACTGGTCGTAGCGGCACCGGCGCAGGTCCGCCCAACCTAAGGTGCGTCCGCGCGGCAGGACGTTGCGGTAACGGATGACAGCCTTCACCGACTTTCCCTGCTTGTCGTAGACGTAGTTGGTGACGAGCAGATCCAGGTCGCGCCCGGCCTCGCGTTCCTCACGCAGGACGTCGAGGACAGACTCCGTGGCGCGCCGATCCAGCCAGTCGTCGGAGTCGACGACGCGCACGTGCGTGCCGGTGGCTGCGGCGAGACCGGCGTTGACGGCGCCGCCGTGCCCCTTGTTCTCCTGGTGGATGACTGTCACGGAGGGGTAGCGAGAGGCCCACTCGTCGGCGATCTGGGCAGTGCGATCCTTCGAGCCGTCGTTGACGATAATCGCCTCGAGTTCGTCGCCGTATCCGACGAGCGTGGTCAGCGCCCGGTCGAGGTAATCCTCGGAGTTGTAGGCGGGGACGATCACCGTCAGCAGCGGCGCGCTCATGGGGTCTCCTCTCGTGAAGTCTGGCAGTAGTCTACTGTGCTGCGCTGACCTGCGCGTCCTCCTGCGAGGGTTCCTGCTTGAAGATCACTTTAAAGATGGGGAAGAACACCCAGAAGGAGATGGCGGCGTTGATGATCATCGTGACGACGTCTGCGAACGTTTCGCCTCCCGAACCCATCGTCGAAATCGCCCACGTGTAGATCGGGTCCTTGTAGAGAACCTGGAGGGCCGCGGCAGCGATCGTGATGACGACGTAGGCGACGGCATACCAGAAGGCCGCCTTCCCCACCGACGAATTGGACTTGAAGGTGACGTTACGCTGGGCAAAGAAGTTGATGACCTGAGCGATCAGCAGGGTGATCTCGACGGCCAGGAAGTACGCGAGGCCACCGCCCCCGCCCGCCGACATCGAACCGGCCGGGTAGTCGAAAAGGAAGACCGTGTGCCCTTGCGAGACGCCGACAGGCAGGAACTGGAATGCCGTGTCGACGAGGCTCGTATGCGCGAATGCCGCCTTGAATGCCGGCATGAGGACCAGCTGCAGCACTGTGATGCCGTTGGAGAGGATGAAGAAGACGATGAACTGGGCGGCCGTGGTGTGTTTGTCTTGGAAGGCGGTCCACCAGCGCTTGAGTGCCTGCATGAGTTGTCCTTTAGGTCAGTGTGTTGAACGAGGCGGGGGCCGCGTCATCGGGTCTGGTCGAGTTCGCGCTGGGCGGCCTTGTTGGCGCGGGCGTTGGAGAAATATCCGAGGGCAGCGCGGGTGAGTCCCCGCAGGGGGTGACCGTTCACGGCCAGGAGGATCGCGTCCACCATGTCAGGGCTTGCCGCGCCGTTGCTCATCTTCGCGATGGCGCGGAATGGCATGTTGAGGACGAAGAGGATGTTGAGGTCCGGGGTTCCCTTCGCGTCCGCCTTCGCCTTGAGGGCGTGAAGCTTGCGTCCGGCGACGCGGGCGAGCCAGGTCTTGGCGCGCGTCATCTCGGAGAGCGGGTCAGCTGCCGACAGGTCGTCCGCCGGGTGGGCGGTGGGGATCGTCCGACCCAGCAGGACCGCGAACTCGCCATTGGTAACACCCGCGACGTCTGCGCTCAGGTAGTGACCGAGGGCCGGGTCGATCGGAGAAGGCGTTGTCCCGTCGACCTCGAGGGTGGCACTCAGCGGTGTGTCGGAGACGTTGCGTCCCACGTGGATCGTCCAGGCTCCTGCCTCGGTCTCCCACGCGCCGCGCGATGTCTCCCAGTGGCGGAACGTGTAGCGGTCGAATGGAATCGTCACGCTCACCGACTCACCGGCCCTGACCTCGATCTTCGTAAAGCCCTTGAGCTCGCGGGCGGGACCGAACACGCCACCGGGGGCACTCACGTAGAGCTGAACGACCTCAGCACCGTCACGCGAGGAGGTATTGGTGAGCGTGAGGGTCGCCCCCTCCTCGTTCACGGCGAGGTCGGAAAATTCGAAGCTCGAATAGGACAGGCCGTAGCCGAAGGGGTAGGCAACGTCGATGCCCGCCGTCGTGAAGTAGCGGTATCCGATGAAGGGGCCTTCCCGGTAGTAGGACAGCGGTCCGGTCGCCGGGTACCAGGCGGCGGTCGGGTGGTCGTCGTAGGAGCGCGCGTAGGTTTCGGCCAGGCGCCCCGACGGGTTAACGGCGCCGGTGAGGACGTCGAGCATTGCTCCGGCTCCTCCCTGTCCGGTCAGGTAGCCGTTGACGAGCACGGGGACGGCGGGTGCCCACGGCATCTCGACGCTGGCCCCGCCGGTGAGGACGACGACGGTGCGAGGATTGGCTGCGACGACAGCCTCAATGAGGCGATCCTGGCCCTCGGGCAGGCGCATGTGGGGGCGGTCCAGGCCTTCGGATTCGGCCAGCTCGTCGAGTCCCACGTAGACGAGCGCCACGTCGGCGCGCGCGGCGAGTGCCACGGCCTCGGCGATGAGATCGTCGCTCGTGCCTCCGTGGCGCTCATACCCTCTCGCGTATCCCGCGAGGACGAGGCCGCGTGCTGTCTCTCCCCCGCCTTCAAGCAGTTCGCGCGGTGCCTCGACGCGCGTGGGGTTGACCTGGGAGGAACCCGATCCCTGGAAGCGCGGCGTGTCGGCGAGATCTCCGATAAGGGCGACGCTCGTTCCAGCGTTCAGGGGCAAAAGACCGCCGTCGTTGCGCAGGAGCGTGATCGCCTCTGCGGCAATGCGCGTGGCCAGCTCGTGGTGCTGCCCGGGGTCATAGGGCCTGGGTGCGGGCAGCCCGGCGCTCGAGCTCACGACATTCAGGACTTCCTGGGCGCGCGCGTAGACGTCGGCCACGTCGAGACTCCCGGCTTCAACAGCCGCGACGATCTGTCGGGCACCCGCTAGGCCGGGTGCGGGCATTTCGAGGCTGCCGCCGGCTCGCGCGGCCTCGACAGCGCTGTTTGACCCACCCCAGTCCGAGACGACCATGCCGTCGAAGCCCCACTCGGTGCGCAGTATGTCGGTCAGCAGGTGTTTGTTTTCGTGCGCGTACGTACCGTTGACGAGGTTGTAGGAGCTCATGATCGCCCGCGGCTTCGCGGCTCGGCACACGATCTCAAAGCCGGTTAGGTAGATCTCGCGCATGGTGCGTTCGTCGACGATAGAGTCCGAGGCCATGCGGCGCAGCTCCTGGGAGTTGACGGCGAAGTGCTTGGGGCAGGCAGCGGTACCCGTGGACTGGATTCCTTCGACGAGGCCGGCGGCCAGGCGTCCGGCCAGAATCGGGTCCTCGGAAAAGTACTCAAAGTTGCGCCCGCACAGGGGCGAACGCTTGATGTTGAGGCCGGGGCCGAGCAGGACGTCGACGCCGAGGCTGCGAGCCTCGTGACCGAGCGCCTCGCCCATCTCGCGGGCCAGGTCGGTGTTCCACGTTGCAGCAACAGCGGAGGCCGTCGGGAAGCAAGTCGCCTTCTCGGACTCCGCGATGCCGAGGTGATCAGCATCCCCGAGCTGGCGGCGCACGCCGTGGGGACCGTCGCTCATCACGAAGCAGGGAACGCTCGCTGCGGGGATCGGGCGAGAGTCCCAGGCACTCGATCCCGAGAGGAGCGCCGCTGCTTGCAGGAGAGTGAGATCGTTGGCGTCCGTCAGTGCTGCGTGTTCCATCGTCGTGAACTGCCTTTCGTGCTCCATCGCGGGTATCGTCGATGATTCTAGTGTGGGCCACGGGCACTCCTTTCAATCGACCACATGCATGATTTGTCGTTTGGGAGGCATGTTCTGCACGTGCGAGGACCTTTTCGCCCTGGGATAAGATGGATCCTATGACTGACACCGAGGTCCCCACGCGTGGCACGAACGAGTCCGCATCTGCCCACGCTGTCTTTGTCGACATCGACGGGACCCTGTGCGATTCCCGCCAGCGCATCCCCGAATCTGCGCTCAAAGCTCTTGCCCAGGTCCGGGCACGAGGCCACCGACTCTTCGCGTGTACGGGACGCTCTGCGCCCGAGGTTTACCCGCGCTTTTGGGAGGTCGGCTTCGAGGGGCTCGTCGGCGGAGCCGGAGGATACGCCTGCATCGGGAACCGGGTGCTCGTTGACGAGCGCATGCCCCGCGAGCACGTCGATGTGTTGACTGCCCTGTGGGAGGAACTCGACGCCTTCTACATCTGGCAGGGACCCGACCAGATGGGGCCCAGCGAGGGATACCTCGACTTCTTCGTCCCCCGCGCGGGCAAGCATCCCGAGGACTGGATCGAGTACGCCCAGTCGATTACCCCCTTTATCGTGGACATCGACGGTGGCGCATTCACCAAGGTCACAGCATATGTCCCACCCGAGATAGCATCGATGGAACGTGTCACCGCAGCGCTACCGCACGGCTATCGCGCGATCATCGGCTCCGTAGGCGCCGCGGGCTACGTCCCCTTCGAGGTCGTGCCCGCACATCTGTCGAAAGCAGTCGGCATCCGTGCGATCTGCGAACACGTGGGCATTCCGCTCTCCCGCACCGTCGCGCTCGGCGACTCCAACAACGACGTCGAGGCCGTGGAAACAGCAGCGGTCGGCATTAGCATCGGAGAGGACTGCGCGGCCCTCGTCGACGTCGCGGACATCGTCGCCCCCGCCGTGTCCGATGACGGCCTGGCCTGGGCTCTGCACGCCGCCGGCCTGACGGCAGACGAACGGGTTGGGGGCCGAGGCCTCGGCGATGCACGGTGAGAGGGTCCCTGCAGCGCTGGCTGCACCATCCCCTCACCCGTAACTCCGCCTTCATGCACCTGTGGGCGGGTCAAACCGCCGCGCAGGTGGGCTTCCAGGTCGGCACGCTGGCCACCTCGACCATCGCGATCACCGTGCTGCACGCGAGCGAGACCCAGATCGGCGTCCTGGCGGGACTGCAGACCTTCGCATTCCTCCTCGTCGGCCTGCCGGCGGGCGCGTGGGTAGACAGGTGGCGCAAGCGCCGCGTTATGATCGCCGCAAACCTCGCACGCATCGGTGCCCTCGTGTCCATCCCAATCGCCTACGTGTTCTTCTCGCTGACCCTCACCCACCTCATGGTCGTCGCGGCGCTCCTGGGTCTGTCAACCGTGTTCTTCGACGTCGCCTATCAATCCTACGTTCCCATGATCGCCTCGAGGCGCTACATCGGGGCAGCCAACGGGCGGCTCGAGGCCTCCTACCAGGTGGGACGCGCGGGCGGCCCCGGACTGGGCGGCTGGCTTCTCGGTGTCATCGCCCCTCCCCTGGCATACCTACTCACCGCTTCCACCTACGTCTGCTCGACGTGGGCAATCTGGCGTATCCGCACCCCCGAGCCTCGTCCGGCCCACTCCGACGCGCCCCTTCGCACCCAGATCCTCGAGGGGCTGTCGTTCGTACGCCGGCAACGCCTCCTCTTTCCGCTCTTCTCCTGCATCGCGTGCGCCGCGTTCGCCGGAGCGGGCGTTCAGGTGCTCCTGCCCATCCTCGTACTCCGCACCCTCGGCATGCACGCGACACAGCTCGGACTCCTCCTCAGCGCGGGTGCGATTGGTGGGATCCTCGGTGCGCTGACGCGACCTGCGTGGATCTCGCGCCTGGGCATCGGGCGCTGCATCGTGTTAACCAACATCGTCGGCGTCGTGGTCCTCGCGGTCCAGCCAGCGTCCGTGCACGTTCCAGCTGCTGCCGCGTGTATTGTCGCCGTCGCCGGCGTCATCTCCTCCTACTTTCTGACGATCTACAACGTCACCCAGATGAGTCTGCGCCAAGAAATCTGTCCGGCCGACATGCTCGGTCGCATGAATGCGATTTTCCGCTTTGCGGTCTGGGGCGTCATGCCCCTCGGCTCATTCGTTGCAGGCGTCGTTGCCGCCCACACCGGGATCGAGGCTGCTATGTATCTGTTCACGGCGCTCGCCGTCGCCGCTGGCATCGCCATGGCCTTCACCCCAGCTGCCCAAATCCGAGGGTTCAGCGCTTCCCCAACCATCTCATAATGTGATGCGCTCGGTGGCTGCAATTGTGCCGATTTGTGCACGGTCGCGATACCATAAGTGTGAGGCAAACCGCAACGGTTTCGGTGACTGAGCCAAGGAGGACACCATGGACACCGCAACGACCCTCGTCGAGGCCCTGGGCGGCTGGGACAACATCTCCAATCTTGAGGCGTGCATTACGCGCATCCGCCTGGACGCAGCCAACACCGACCTCGTCGACGAGGCCAAGCTGCGTGAAGCCGGAGCCTTCGACGTCGTCATCGTTGGCGATGCCGTGCAGGTCGTCATGGGCCCTGACTCCGAGGACATTGTCGAGCAGATGAACGCGAGCCGGTGAGCTTTCTCGTTCGCGCGCCTTTCATCGCCCACGTTCTGCCACTGTCCGAGGTACCGGATCCCGTCTTCGCCAGTGGCGTCGTCGGGGATGGTCGCGCGCTCCTGCCGGACGATGATGCCCCGTGCGTCACCGTTCACTCCCCCATCAACGGAGTAGTCACCAAGCTCAAATCGCACGCGGCGATTATCACCTCGACGCGTGGGCCCTCGATCCTCATTCATCTGGGCATCGACACCATCGGCCTACGCGGCCGAGGCTTCGCTCCCCTCGTCGAGGAGGGCGACATCGTCGACGAGGGCACTCCCCTGATCCACTGGGATCTCGGCCCCGTCCGCGGGGCAGGACTGTCCCCCTGCGTGCCGATCATCGTCGTCAACCCACCCGGCGAGCCAATCGCTCCCGAGTTCGATGAAGCGCTACCCATGGTGGGGATTCTCGATCCGCTGTTTTCCCTACCCGATCACGACTGATCCCAGATCAGACGAATGAACCCCGTGACCTTTTCGGGTCACGAGGTTCATTCGTCTCAGCATCGCCGCCTATCAGCGGACGTTCCCGCGCAGCAGCGCGAACAGCGAGGTCAGGCGCTCGTCCGTGGGAAGGTCCTCGATCGCGACTTCTTCCCCGTCGGAGTCGCACAGCGGCACGCACCAGTTCGGGTACAGGTCAGCACCCGTGCCCGGCATGTTCTGCGGGCGCACGTCCCCGACCGCGTCCACGAGGGAGGCGACCACCAGCTTCGACGGGGTCTTCGCGACGTAGCGATAGAGCCCCTCAACGGTCTCACGCTCGCTGGGTTCCGCGCCGTCGATGCAGCCGTACTCATGCAGTCGTACGCCCACCCGTTCGAGTTCAAGGCGATCGCCTGCACGCACCGTCTCGATGTCGTCCGTCAGCAGGCCTAACTCGGAACGCAGCGTCGTCTGGATCCCGCGAATATAGCCGAGCGTCGGCGGCAGGTCATGGATGTTGACGGCCGCCAGAGCGCGATCGCGGTAGTGCTCGGGGCGCAGCGGCCAGCCACCGCCCTCCTTTTCGAACCACACGACGGAAGTGCCGAGAACGCCACGCTCGCGCAGGTAATCGCGCACCCACGGCTCCACAACACCCAGGTCCTCGCCGATGACCACGGCACCCGCGCGCTGGGCTTCCAGCAGGATAACGCCCATCATGGCCTCGTGATCGTAGTACACGTAGGTGCCTTCGATGGCAGCGCACCCGTCCGGAATCCACCAGAGGCGGAACATACCCAGGATGTGGTCGATACGTACCGCACCGGCGTTGGCCAGCGCAGCGCGGACCATGTCACGCAGCGGCAGGTAGCCCGACTCCGCGAGGCTACGCGGCGACCACGGCGGCTGCGACCAGTTCTGTCCCTGCTGGGAGTATACGTCCGGCGGAGCACCCACGCTCATGCCGCTGGCAAAGAGCTCGGGACGGCTCCACTTTTCGGAACCGTAGGGGTGCACGCCGACTGCCAGGTCGGCCATAACGCCGATCTCCATGCCGACCTCACGCGCCACATGCTGGGCATGCTCGAGCTGCTGCGCGGCGACCCACTGGCACCACTGGTAGAAGTCAACGCGATCAGCGAGCTCGAGGCGCTCAAGCTCGACGCGAGGCGCAGAGGAACGATCCAGATCCTCGGGAAGCTCGATCGTTCCCTCGCGCTCAACGAGGGCGCACCACAGGGCGTAGTTGGACAGCTCCGAGCCTCCACGCTCAATGAAGCGATCCAGCTGGCTCTGGCGATGATACGAACGCGGAGCGGAGAAAATGATCTCAAGGGCTTTGCGCTTAGCTTCCCACGAGCGATCACGGTCGATCAGGTCCTCGCGGATGGCGAACTGGCGGGTCTCGTCGCGCAGCTGCTCAATGGCCGCGCGCGAGGCCTGGGGCAGCGAGGCGTACTCCTCGATGCTCTCGGGGCGAACGTAAATCGGGTTGAGCCACCGACGCGACACCGGCAGGTAGGGAGAGGTCTCCAGCGGGGACACCAACTGCGATGCATGGACCGGATTAACGAGCAGGAAATCGGCCCCCTTATCCGCGCAGACGGCAGCCAGGTCAGCCAGATCGGCGGCATCGCCAATGCCCCACGAGGAGGCAGATCGTATCGAGTACAGCTGAGCGCTCACACCCCACACGCGACGCGACGACTCCAGGAGCGGCAGCGACAGCGTGTTCGGCACGACGATGAGGGTTGCTGACTCCACGTGTCCACCCTCGACAGTCGCCACGAGGCGATGCCACCCGAGCGGCAGCCAGTGCGGCACGTCGAAGGTCGCGCGACCGACGAGCTCGCCGTCGATCATGCGCGGCGCGACGTAGCGGTCCACCTGATCGCACGTGCCCTTACGACCGTCCTCCAGCACCCATTGGACGTTCACCCACGAGCCATCCGGTACGTGCACCGGGAACATGTAGCCGCCACCCTGGCGGGCGACAATCGTTGGAGGGAGAGTACGGCGCCATTCACGCTCTTCGGTCAGGCGCGAAGCCTCGTATACATCTCCCACGGTGGAGGATTCGTCGAGGGGCAGTCCGAGAGCGCCAAGGACCTTCAGAAGAGTGGACGCGCTCACGCCCACCCAATTCCCGTACCAATCCCAGAATCCGGTGGCTACGCCATTAGCATCGGCGATACGGCGCAGCTCATCAATGTTGTCAGATGCGGGTGCCTGAATATCCACGAAAAAGCCTTCTACGTTGCGGGCTGATGACACCTATATTTTAAGCGTGGATGCGCTGCGACAAAGACTCCGAGGGCGTGTCATGGGCCACGCCGCGAAGCTTCGCGATCATAGCCGCAGCCACATCGTCGGACTGAGCGCCACACACGATCTGCACAACGTCGCCGGAACGCACGACGGCCAATACGCCATCCACGCGCAGCGCCGCCTCATCGACGTCCCGCTGAGATTTCACCTGAATTCGGATACGCATCGTGCAGGGTTCTACCTCGAGGATATTGAGGTGTCCACCCAGCGCGTCGATGAGCGCTTGTTCAATCGCCATCGGAGCCCCTCTCGCGCCGTCGGAAGTTTGCGATACGAGTCACATATTAGATGTGACCTGCACAAAAGGCAAGTGGGATCCATAACATGACCAATGCTCGGGCGGACCACCCTTGACAGCAGCAGATCCCTCAACGCACAGCTATAATCCAATGCTCTGTCAAACTTCTCCCCCACCCTGACAGCCACGACGCACCACCGCCCACTGACTCCGCCGATAGACAGTATGAGGGGGAGAACCACGAGGCCCTCCCCCTCACACTGCGGCAATCAGTCGCGCGTCAGCTTGCGGTGCGTCACGCGGTGCGGGTTCGCGGCTGCCTCACCCAGGCGCGCCACCTTGTTCTTCTCGTATGCCTCGAAGTTGCCTTCGAACCAGTACCAGTTATCAGGCGCCTCTTCAGTTCCCTCCCACGCGAGGATGTGGGTGGCAACGCGATCAAGGAACCAACGATCATGGGTGACGACAACGGCGCAACCGGGGAATGCCAGGAGGGCATTTTCCAGCGAGCCGAGAGTCTCGACGTCGAGGTCATTGGTCGGCTCATCCAGCAGAAGGAGGTTTCCGCCCTGCTTGAGGGTGAGAGCCAAGTTCAGGCGGTTGCGCTCACCGCCGGACAGAACGCCGGCCGGCTTCTGCTGGTCCGGGCCCTTGAAGCCAAAGGCAGAAACATAGGCGCGCGAGGGCATTTCGACATTGCCGACCTGAATGAAGTCCAGGCCGTCTGAGACGACCTCCCACAGCGTCTTGTCCGGGTCAATGCCGGCGCGCGACTGGTCAACGTAGCTGATCTTGACAGTCTCGCCGATCGTCAGCTCGCCACCATCGAGAGGCTCAAGGCCGACGATCGTCTTAAACAGGGTCGTCTTACCGACGCCGTTGGGGCCGATGACGCCGACGATACCGTTGCGCGGCAGCGAGAAGGACAGACCGTTAATGAGCGAGCGATCGCCGAAGCCCTTCTGGAGATCCTCCGCCTCGATGACGACGCTGCCCAGGCGCGGACCCGGCGGGATCTGGATTTCTTCGAAGTCGAGCTTGCGAGTGCGCTCAGCCTCGGCAGCCATCTCCTCGTAGCGTGCCAGACGGGCCTTCGACTTGGCTTGACGGCCCTTCGCGTTGGAGCGAACCCACTCGAGTTCTTCCTTGAGGCGCTTGGCCAGCTTGGCGTCCTTCTGCCCCTGAACCTCAAGGCGCTTTTCCTTCGTCTCCAGGTAGGTGGAGTAGTTGCCCTCGTAGGGGTAGAGATGGCCGCGGTCGACCTCGGCGATCCAGCCGGCGACATGGTCGAGGAAGTAGCGATCGTGGGTGACGGCAATGACCGCACCCGGGTAGGAGGCGAGGTGCTTCTCGAGCCAGAGCACGCTCTCGGCGTCGAGGTGGTTCGTGGGCTCGTCGAGCAGCAGCAGGTCGGGCGCCTCGATGAGGAGCTTGCACAGCGCCACGCGACGGCGCTCACCGCCGGAGAGGACGGATACAGGCTGGTCCGGCGGCGGGCAGCGCAGCGCGTCCATCGCCTGGTCAAGCTGAGCGTCGATGTCCCAGGCGTTGGCGGCGTCAATCTCGGTCTGCAGCTTGCCCATTTCCTCCATGAGAGCATCGAAGTCCGCGTCGGGATTCGCCATCTCTTCGGAAATTTCGTTGAAGCGGGCGAGCTTGCCGAAGATATCGGCGGCGCCCAGGCGGACGTTCTCGATGACGGTCTTGGTCTCATCGAGGACCGGCTCCTGCATGAGGATGCCGACCGTGTAACCGGGGGTCAGGCGAGCCTCGCCATTGCTGGGCTCATCCAGGCCGGCCATGATCTTCAGGATCGACGACTTACCGGCACCGTTCGGGCCGACCATACCGATCTTGGCGCCCGGGAAGAAGCTCATGGTGACATCGTCGAGGATGACCTTGTCACCGATGGCCTTGCGAGCCTTGATCATCTGATAAATAAACTCCGCCACGTTACTCCGTTCGGGTGGTTTGGGGCGCGCCTACGCGCGCGTGTTCCCTCCTATGGTACCGACCCCGCACGGACCAGCGAGCCTCCCAACGGGACGCGAGGGGCGGTGATCCTCATCTCAGCGCCTATTGTCAGGATTTCGCTGGTCCCGCTCCTCACAAGGGTTCCGAGTTGGTTACGGATCCGTAGTGATTTTCCGAAAACTGTTCCAATTAATTAAGAAACGCATGCGTAGGTTTGATTTTTAAGACAAACTTTGAAGTACCGGGGGAGGATAACCTTTCCTCTCACACACGAGGAAGATCCGATAGGAGGCGGCATGCAGCGCGCAACACGCGTTCCCATCTCGGGTGTTCACTCCCCCGTTTACCACGTCAGCGACACGTCCTCCACGCTCGACCTCGCAGCGGCTCTCCTCGCAGACACGACGACCGCCACTCCCCACCTGACAACGATCATTGCCGATCGCCAAAGCGCGGGCCGCGGTCGCCTCGGACGCACGTGGACAACCCCCGATAGTCAGGCTCTCCTCGCCTCCACCATCGTCTCCCTCCCCACCTCATTCCCCACCGAGATGCTCGGCTGGCTTGTGCACGCGTGCGCGCTCTCCGTGCGCGACGCGCTCTCCCCCCGCCTGTCGCCCCTCGGCCACACCGTTTCTCTCAAGTGGCCCAACGACGTGCTCGTCGACGGAGCGCGCAAAGTCTGCGGCATCCTCGCCCAACTCGCCCCAGCCTCGTCCCCGTTTACCACGAGCGCGATCCTCGGCTACGGCATCAACATCGCCCAGGACTGCGCGCACCTGGCCACTCCGCAGGCCACCTCCCTGTACGCCGAGGGTGACACCGAGGCCGGAGCCGACCCTACCTCCGTCTCCCACACCCTGCTTGCCCAGATCCTCACCGGACTCGACTCTCGTATCCGAGGCCTCGTCACCCATGGAAATGCGCACGACTGCGGGCTGGCTGACGAGGCCGCGAAAGCACTACCGCTCCTGGGGACACGGATAGCGCTCGCGAAGCCGACGGACCCGAATGGCCACCCTGCGATGGAAGGCGTTGCCCTGGGACTGAGCCCGACCGGCTCCCTGCTCGTAGCCACGGACGATGGGCGCACTCACGACATTAACGCGGGGGATGTCCTGGCTACTGGAATTCCTCTGACAACCGTTCACGACACCAAGGAGAAGCGTGCGAACAATTAATCGAATCCTCGTCGCCAACCGTGGCGAAATCGCTCTGCGCGTGTGCCGCACGGCCACGGACATGGGCATTGCGACGATCGCGGTTTACGCCGATCAGGATATGGCGGCACCTCATACGCGTGAGGCCGACGAGGCCCTGTCCCTGGGTGGCGACGACGCAGCGTCGACGTATCTGAACGGCGCAAAGATCCTGGCGATCGCGCTGGAGACGGGCGCGGATGCGATTCACCCGGGCTACGGGTTCCTGTCGGAGAACTCTGAGTTCGCGCGCGCCGTCGAGGATGCCGGTATCGCGTGGCTCGGTCCCGCGTCTTCCGTGATCGACGCTCTGGGCGACAAGATCAGGGCCCGCCGCGTGGCCGAGGCGTGTGGCGTGGCTCCGGTCCCAGGAGTCTCCGAGCCCGTGACCTCGCGCGAAGAGGTCGAGGCGTTCATCGCCTCGGCCGGTTACCCCGTGGTGCTCAAGCGCGCCGACGGCGGGGGCGGCCGAGGCATTAGCATCATCCGCTCGCAGGCTGACCTCGACCTGTTCTTCGCGCGCCACACAGATGCGGCCGATCTCGGCGCTCACTTCGTCGAGCGTTTCGTCGAGGTTGCTCGTCACGTGGAGACGCAGTCGGCGCGCGACGCCCTGGGCAACTTCCACGTCATCTCGACCCGCGACTGCTCGGTGCAGCGCCGCAACCAGAAGCTGGTCGAAGAGGCTCCCGCGCCGTTCCTGCCCGATGGGGCGCACGAGACGCTCGTGAACGCCTCGCGCGCGCTGTTCGAGCACGTCGACTACGTGGGCGTGGGCACGGTGGAGTTTCTGCTCGAGCCGAACGGCAACATCTGGTTCCTCGAGGTGAACCCGCGTCTGCAGGTTGAGCACCCCGTGTCCGAGGAGGTCACGGGCATCGACCTGGTGCGCGAGCAGATTCGTATTGCGCAGGGCCTGCCGCTCACCACTCCCCCGGAGCCTCGCGGCCACTCCTTCGAGTTCCGCGTGACCTCCGAGGACCCCTCGAAGGACCTGACCCCCACGGCCGGCCGCCTCGATGAGGTGCACTGGCCCCTGGGGCCCGGTATCCGTCTGGAGCTGGGCATCGATCAGGGCGACTCGGTGCAGACCGCCTTCGATTCCATGATCGCCAAGATCATCGTGACGGGTGCAGATCGCGAGCAGGCGCTCGCCCGTTCGCGCCGTGCGCTGGCCGAGTTCTCGGTGCAAGGCGTGGCCACCCCGGTGCCCGTCTACCAGGACATCATCAACGATCCCGACTTCTGCGGCGTCGGCGGCTTCAACGTCTCCACGCGCTGGTTCGAGACGACGTTCATGCCCCAGCACGACTACTCGGATCTGGCAGTGCCCGCCGAGGCCTCGTCGACGGCTGATCTGCCGCGTCAGACCTATATCATCGAGCTGGATGGCCGCCGGGTGTCGCTGACGCTGCCGGCCGGCATGTTCAACGCGCCTGCCGCTGCGGCCCCGCGTCCGCCACAGCCGCTGCGCTCGGCTCCGCGCCGCTCCAGTGCCGCAGCCGCCCATGCCGGCCCTCACCAGGGTGCCCCCGGCGACATCGTCGCCCCCATGCAGGCGATCGTCGTTGCCCTCGCCGTGTCCGAGGGCGACCAGGTCGAGGAAGGCCAGCTCGTGGCCGTCCTCGAGGCCATGAAGATGGAAAAGCCTCTGCTGGCCCCGCGTGCAGGCACCGTCACCTCCCTATCGATCAAGCTGGGCGACACCGTGACCGCCGGGACTCGCATCGCCCACATCGCCACTGAAGAGGAGGCACAATGAGCACCCCCAGCCCGCTCACGCGTGACGGGTTCATCCAGGCCCAGGACGCGATCGCGCAGGCCGCCGAGGAGAAGGCCGCCCAGCGCCAGCACGCAAAGAAGAAGCTGACGGCGCGCGAGCGCCTGTCTCTCTTCTTTGATGACGGCGTGTGGCACGAGGTCGGTCAGTTCATCGGTGGTTCGGTGCGCGAGGGGCGCATCGGTTCTGCTGTGGCTGCCGGTTACGGCCGCGTGCAGGGGCGTATGGTCGCCGCCTACGCGCAGGACTTTTCGGTGCTGGGTGGCACCCTGGGTAAGGTCGAGGGCGACAAGATCGTCGATCTGATTGACCGCGGCATCCGCATGCGTATTCCGATCGTTGGCATTCAGGATTCGGGTGGCGCCCGCATCCAGGAGGGCGTCGTCGCACTGGCACAGTACGGCCGCATCTTCAAGAAGACCTGCGAGGCCTCGGGCCTGGTTCCCCAGATTTCGATCATCCTGGGACCCTGTGCCGGTGGCGCTGTGTATCAGCCGGCTCTTACCGACTTCATCATCATGACGCGCGAGAATTCGCACATGTTCGTGACGGGCCCGGACGTCGTCGCCGCGACGACCGGTGAGAAGGTCACGCTCGATGAGCTCGGTGGCGCTGCAATCCACAACTTCCAGTCCGGCGTCGCCCACCACATGGCCGACACGGAGGAAGAGGCGATCGACTACGTGCGATCCCTCCTGGACTACCTGCCCTCCTCGTGCAAGGTGGCTCCCCCCAAGTACGAATACATTCCCAATCCTGAGGACGAGGCTGCAGCCCGCGCTGTCGCCGACCTGGTGCCGACCTCGGTGCGTCAGCCCTACGACGTGCGCGACGTGGTGCGCTCGCTCGTGGACCACGGCGAGTACGTGGAGATTCAGGACCTGTTCGCTCCCAACGTGACGATTGGTTTTGCGTGCGTCGACGGCCAGTCGGTGGGCATCGTGGCAAACCAGCCGATGAACGATGCCGGCACCCTCGACGTCGACGCCTCCGAGAAGGCGGCACGTTTCGTGCGCTTCTGCGACGCCTTTGGCCTGCCGATCGTCACCTTCGTGGACGTTCCCGGCTACCGTCCGGGCACCGAGCAGGAACAGGCCGGCATCATCCGCCGCGGCGCGAAGGTGATCGTTGCCTATGCGAACGCGACCGTGCCGATGGTGACCGTCATCCTGCGTAAGGCCTACGGTGGTGCCTACATCGTCATGGGGTCGAAGTCGATCGGCGCGGACCTGGCGTTCGCGTGGCCCGACGCCCAGATTGCGGTCATGGGCGCCGAGGGCGCTGCATCGATCATGTACCGCCGCGAACTTGCTGCCGCCCGCGAGAACGGCACCTTCGAGGAGACGAAGGCCGAACTCGTGGCCCGCTACGAGGAGGAGACCGTGAACCCGGAGGTGTCCGTTGCCTCGGGTCAGCTCGACGCCATCATCGCTCCCGCCGATACCCGCCAGACCATCATCGATTCCCTGCACCTGCTGGCCACGAAGGACCAGCGCGCACCCCACGTCAAGCGTCACGACAACGGTCCGCTGTGACCGGCGTCGTTTGAGAAGAATTATCCCCGAAGGAAAGTAAGAACATGTCGTTTGTGTCCTCTCTGAATGAGACCCCCTACGCGCTGACCTTTGCCGGTCAGGCCACCCCGTGGCGCGCTGCCCTCGACGAGATCGCCCGCGATCCCGAGATTGCTGAGATTGTCGCCGGAGTCATCAAGGCCTCGGACCAGGTGCTCTCCCCCGTGCGCCGCTCGCTGGCCACCCAGTCGGTCGCTTCCCTGCCCTTCGAGCTGCCCGCAGCCCCCGAGTCTGCGGCCGTCACCCGCGACGTGGCCGGCCCGGACGAGGCCGCCCTGTCGGTTCCCGGTATCGTCGCCACCCAGCTCGGCGCTCTCATCGACCTGACGCGCGCCGGCCTCAACATCGTCGTCAACCAGCCCACCGCGTTCGAGGGCCACTCTCAGGGCGTGCTTGGCGTGGAGATCGCGCGCGCGTGGATCGCCGGAGACGAGGCCCGGGCTGCTTCCGTGTTCGCGCTCGCTCGTCTGATCGGCGCGGCCGCCGCTCGTATCACGCGCCGCGCTCGCGCCCCGCACGCCGGGGATGCGACCTATATGGTGTCCGTGCGCGGTGTGTCCGACGCCCTCCTGGGTCAGATCGTCGATTCCCTGCCGTCGACCTCGCACCCCCTGTCGATCGCGCTGCGCAACGACACCGACACCCACGTCGTCTCGGGCGCCCCGAACGACCTGGCGTCCCTGATCGCCGCCATCGAGCGCGTGGCCGCCACGGACAAGGCCGCGCACGACGCCCACGAGCGCGGCGGACGCCCGCTGACCCCCGTGTGCGAGTACCTGCCGGTCTACGTGCCCTTCCACTCCCCCATGCTGGCGGACGCCCTCGCCCTCGTGGACGAGTGGGCCGCCCAGTGCGGTATCGACGCAGAGCTGGCCCATTCCCTGGCCGCAGCCGTGCTCACGACGCCCGTGGACTGGCCCGCCCAGATCCGCGCCGCCGCCGACTCCGGCGCCACCTGGATCATCGACATGGGCCCGGGCACCACGACGGTGCGCATGACCCGCGCCCTCGTCGAGGGCACCGGCGTTGGCGTCGTCGCCGCAGGCACCGCCTCCGACCGCGATAAGGCCGCGACCCCCGGCTGGTCCCCCGAACCCGGCACCGACTGGTCCCACCTGCGCCCCAGCCTCGTGACCCTGCCCGACGGCAAGACCGTCGTCGATACCGCATTCTCGCGCCTCACCGGCCGCTCCCCCATCCTCCTGGCCGGCATGACCCCCACGACCGTCGATCCCGAGATCGTCGCTGCCGCCGCGAACGCAGGCTTCTGGGCCGAAATGGCCGGCGGTGGCCAGGTCACCGAAGAGGTTTACAACGAGAACCTGGCGGGCCTGCGCGCCCAGCTGCGCCCCGGTCACACCGCCGAGTTCAACTCCATGTTCCTGGACCGCTACCTGTGGAACCTTCAGTTCGGCCAGGCCCGCATCGTGTCGCGTTCGCGCGCGTCCGGCGCCCCCATCGACGGCGTCGTCGTCTCCGCGGGTATCCCCGAGCAGGACGAGGCCCTGGCTCTCATCGAGCAGCTTCGCGCCGACGGCTTCCCCTATGTCGCCTTCAAGCCCGGTACGGTCGACCAGATCCGCAAGGTCATCGCGATCGCCCGCGAGGCTGATCCCATCAAGGTCATCGTCCAGGTCGAAGACGGCCACTCCGGCGGCCACCACTCCTGGGAGGACCTGTCCGACCTGCTGCTGGCCACCTACGCCCAGCTGCGCGCCCAGTCCAATATCGTCCTGACCGTGGGCGGCGGCATCGGCACCCCCGAGCGCGCCGCTGACTTCCTCACCGGCGACTGGTCGGCTCGCTACGGCCGCCCGCCTATGCCCGTCGACGGCGTCCTCGTGGGCACCGCCGCGATGACCACGAAGGAAGCGCACACCACGAAGGCCGTCAAGGAGCTCCTCGTCGCCACGCCGGGCGTTCCCGACAACGACGACCTGGGCGGCTGGGTCGGCGAAGGCGTGACCCGTGGCGGCATGACCTCCGGTCTGTCCCACCTGCGCGCCGACATGCACGAGGTCTCCAACGCGGCGGCCGCTGCCGCGCGCATCATCGCCGAGATCGGCTCCGACGGCGCCCAGGTGCGCGCCCGCAAGGACGAGATCGTCGAGATCCTTTCCCACACGGCTAAGCCCTACTTCGGTGATCTGGAAGAGATGACCTACGAGTCCTGGGTGCGCCGCTTCGCCGACCTGTCCTACCCGTGGGTCGATCCCACGTGGCAGATCCGCTACCACGACCTCCTCCAGCGCGTCGAGGCCCGTCTGGCCCCCGTGGATCACGGCGAGGTCGAGACCCTGTTCCCGACCGTCGAGGACGTCGCAGACGCGCACGCTGCGGCCGACCGCCTGCTGGCCGCCTACCCGAACGCCGCGACCACGCACGTCACCCCCATCGACGCCGCCTGGTTCCCGGCCCTGTGCCGCTCCTACCCCAAGCCGCTGCCCTTCGTCCCGATCCTGGATGACGACCTCATCCGCTGGTGGGGCCAGGACTGCCTGTGGCAGGCGCAGGACGAGCGCTACACCGCCGACCAGGTCCGTATCATCCCCGGCCCCGTCTCCGTGGCCGGCATCGACCGAGTCGACGAACCTGTCGCCTCCCTGCTGGGCCGCTTCGAGGCCGCCGCAGCCGAGCGCCTCGCCTCCTCGGGCGCCGTCGCGACCCCCGTCGCCTCGCGCCTGGGCAACGGCAAGCCCGCCGCCACCCGCGAGGAATGGCTGCGTAAGGTTCCGTTCATCTCGTGGACCGGTCACCTGATGACCAACCCCGCCTCCATCCTCGACGAGGAGCGCGTCTCCCTGAACCCGACCGACACCGGCGTGGACATGGTGATCCATCTGGATACCGCGTGGGACAACGACCCGCGCGGCTCCGAGAAGCACGCTGTGCGCGATCTGGTCTTCCCGCTGGTTCTGTCCGGCGAAGACGGCGCGGTCCCCGTCATCGACGAGGCCAAACTGCCCCAGCACATGTACGCGATGCTCGCGGCGACCGCCGGCGTGACCTCCGTGTCCGTCGCCGGCGACACCGTGGACGCACTGCCGGTGATGGTCCCCTCCGAGAAGTCGGTCTTTGGCGAGGCCCACTACTCCTTCACGCTGGCCCCCACCCTGGGCTTCGAT
>CAUVIG010000001.1:0-40220 GCA_963551745.1 uncultured Actinomyces sp. | reverse complement strand
CACCAACGCCAGCAAAACCAAGGTTGGCATTCGCCCCAAACGGTACGCCGAACTCAAACAACTTTGGGAGGCCGTCAACGCAAAGTACTACCTGCGCCTCGACAACCTCAGCGCAGATGAGATCGCATCCTGCATTGATTACATTCTCGGCCAGGACATCTACGTCCCACAGGTGGGGAGATTCACTGAGGAGACCATCACCAAAGCAGACGACGGCAGCCTAATCACCAAAACAGCCACCAAATCAACCTTTGATATTGATGCTCGGCTGACCTATGGGGATTGGCTTAAACAGGCCTACCTACAGACCTACCTTCCGCTCAAGGAGATCCATGCGGGCCTGACTCGACGAAATGCAAAGCAGAAGCTGCCCAACGGGTTCTTCAACAAAGCAACTCTCGGCAGGTTTGTGAGCGAGTTTCAAACCTGGATGCAACAGGAATTCAAGAGTCGGTTCTCATACACCCGTATCGACGGTCCGCTCGGCGCCACCGCGCTCACGGATAGCGACGGCATACCTTTGAAGAACATCGTCCAAGGCAACATTGGCATCCACCGCGACACCTCAGCCAACGTGCCGGAAAAGTTCCTCTACGACGCGTTCATCTATGATTCGCCGAAAGAACAGGCCACAATCCGCGACTCAGTCCTCGATGAGGTCGTCGTCTATGGCAAGATTCCCCGCCGTTCCATCCGAGTACCTGTGTACTTCGGAGGGACAACTAGTCCCGACTTCATGTATGTGCTCAACGGCAGCGACGGGAAGCTCTCCCTGAACTTCATCGTTGAAACCAAGGACGTCGACAATAAGGCGGACCTCCGTGGAACAGAACAACTGCGTATCGAAGCTGCTCGCAGGTTCTTTGAGTCCATTAGCAGGGACGACATTAGCGTCCGGTTCATGCCCCAACTCAAACACGACGACATCGTCACCCTCATCAAACAGGTGATTGCCGCATGAGCGGGAAGCTTGAGCATGTGCTCTCGTTCGAAACCAAGGAAAGGAACAACTCATGAAACGAGCATTCATTAGCTTCGACTACGACCACGATGCGCGGCAGAAGGACTTGCTGGTTGGTCAAGCGAGGAATTCGGATTCGCCCTTTGAAATCGCGGACTGGTCAATCAAGGCCGCCTCATCAACATGGCGATCTGAGGCACGAAGGAAAATCCGTGCCTCCGACGTGGTTATCGTTCTCTGTGGGCAACACACGCACACCGCGACAGGCGTTGCTGCTGAACTCAGCATCGCCAAGGAAGAAGGCATCCCTTACTTCCTCTTGAAAGCGTATCGAGATCGGAGTTGCACATCACCGACCTCCGCTTCCCGGGACGACAAAATTTATGACTGGACGTGGGACAACTTGAAATCCCTAATTCAAGGACGCCGATGAGCGAACCTGAACTGCCCGATCCACGAGTCATCGAGGTCTACAAGATCGCGGTCGAAATGGCAGACAGAGTCTCATCGCGGCGAGCAACCGCGAACGCCTTCTTCCTGACCGTGAACACGACACTGGTCGCCGTCATCGGGCTCAACAAGACGCGTGCCTCCAATCCCGTCATGGCCATATCGGTATGCGTTGCAGGCATCTTGGTAGCAGCGTGCTGGTGGTTTCTCCTGCGTAACTATCGCCGACTGAACGAAGCAAAATTCAAGGTCATCAACAAAATCGAGTCCGAGCATCTGCCCGTCAAACCGTTCACCGATGAGTGGGATCAGCTTGGCCAAAATGATCCAACAGAAGATACGCGATCAAAAGTACTAGTGGGCTTCCAGCAACTAGGAAATATAGAGCGAATCATCCCCATCATCTTCGGCGGGCTCTACCTGATCCTCCTAGCAGGAGTCATCTTCCAATGAATAACTACCTTCAGCAAGACGCCGAGCGTATCAAGCAGGCACTCTCAGCCGGAACTTCTGTACCGGAAAACTCCGACTCGCTATTCATCATGTATGCGGTGTTGATGAGAGTCAAAGGTCTCGACGTTACCGCCTCCGACGTGCATGATGCATGGTCGGCCTGGATGATACAACAAGACCCGGGGCACGAAGCTATCCGCCCGTACGAAGAGCTCGACCCGGAAATTAAAGTTGAAGACGAGCCATTCCTTCTAGCAATCAAAAAAGCACTAAGCATTTCCTAAATCAGTGGGTATAGGTGCTGACAAGGCTAATATCCATCGTCCTACATGGAGTCTCTCTAGGTTCTAGTGGTGGTTGCAACGGATCTTGGTGAAGGAGTTCGTTGTGGCTGGTGTTGGTCGTGTTTTTCAGGGGGTTGAGTACCCCTCCCGTCATGAGGCGTGTCAGGCTCGGCATCGGGAGTATGTCCGGGCTCTGCTGATGGTTTGGACTTCACGCAGGCACCTCACTGGCTGCAGGCACACGCACCCGCTTCACGAAGTGTCAACAACACCAGCCTAAACCCAGGATCATTCTTCCTACGAAAGAATGGCTGAGTGGGCGGTTGCTCACGGATGGCGCCGAGGAAATCCCAAGGAACTGATTGATTTGGCAAAGAAGATTAACAATGGCGTTCGTCCGCGTTGTAAGCCGTACTAAACATTTCTCGGGTATAGGGGAGCGTCTTATCCGGCGCTGTAGCCGGTTAGGCGCTGCCCTATCACCGCTCAGATGTGCATATATGATGCGATTCAGTGAACGGTTGTGCAGGGGGGGGTTTGCTGCGTAAATGCCGGACCGTGCTCATCGGAATTGTTTCGTCTTAATTCGGTGTGGATTATAGCATCACTGGTCTGACAAATCAGCCCAAAACCGACGCAACCACACCCCAAAAACCCGCCACTGCCTCGTCCCAGACGGACCCGGAAGGTGAACGCCACCACCTGCGTGGCCTAGGATTGGTGGCATGCCGACGCGCCCCCAAGGACGGGAGCACCCGGCACGCAGCAGCACCGCACACGCGGCACCGCAGGGTGGGTCCAGCAACGAAGGCGGACACGCCAGGCCCCACCGCACGCCAGCAGAGCCGCCGCACAACCGCAACCTCAACACCGATGTTGACCCACAAGAGGAGACTCCTATGAAGCCCCGCTTCGCAGCTACAGCCCTCGTTGCCGCATCCGCATGCGCCCTCGCCCTCGGCGCCTGCACCCCAGGCGACACCGCACAATCCTCGTCCAGCCCCGCCGCGAAGGGCGGCGGAGACGGCAACTACACGATCGCCGTCGTCCCCAAGGACGCCACCAACCCCTGGTTCGTCCGCATGGAAACCGGCGTCAAGAAGTACGCCGAAGACACCGGCATGAACGCCTTCCAGAAGGGCCCCGCTGAAACCGACGCCACCATGCAGGCCCAGGTCATCCAAGACCTGATCGCCCAAGGCGTCGACGCCATCTGCGTCGTCCCCGTCGACCCCGGCGCCATCGAACCCGTCCTCAAGCAGGCCATGGACGCAGGCATCGTCGTCGTCACCCACGAAGGCGCCTCACAGCAGAACACGATGTACGACATCGAAGCCTTCAACAACAGCGAATACGGTGCGTTCATCATGGACAACCTCGCCCAAGCCATGGGTGAAGAAGGCGTCTACACCACCATGGTCGGCCACGTCACCAACGCCTCCCACAACGAATGGGCAGACGGCGCCGTCGCCCACCAGAAGGAGAAGTACCCCAAGATGACGCTGCTCGAAGCCGAGCCCCGCGTCGAATCCCAGGACAACGGTGAAACCGCCTACCAGACCGCCAAGGAAGTCCTCAAGAAGTACCCCGAAGTCAAGGGCATCCTCGGCACCTCCTCCTTCGACGCGCCCGGCACCGCCCGCGCCATTGAAGAACTCGGCCTCAAGGGCAAGGTCTTCACCGCTGGCACGGGCATGCCCGCAGCCAACGCCCAGATCCTCAAGGACGGCTCCGTATCCACCCTGACCCTCTGGGACCCCGCGGACGCCGGCTACGCCATGGCATCCCTGGCCACCAAGATCCTCAACGGTGAAAAGATCGAAGACGGCGTCAACCTCGGCGTCAAGGGCTACGAATCCATGCACTTCTCGCAAGGCTCCACCAAGGTCCTCGAAGGCAACGGCTGGATACAGATCACCAAGGACAACGTCGACTCCCTCGGCTTCTAAGCGATTCACCGCACACGACCACCCGCGCGCCACGGCCTCGTCCCAATGAACGAGGCCGTGGCCGGGCCACCCCAGCGTGCACTGACGCTCGCGCACGAACAAACCTCCACGAGCGCACGGCACCGCGTGAGGGGCCCCGGGTCGGCACCACGCGTCGGAAAGGACACCACATGGACACCCCAGTGCTGGCGGTACGACACGTCAGCAAATCCTTCGCAGGCGTGCGAGCCCTGGTCGACATCGACCTCGACATCGCGCCCGGAGAAATCCACTGCCTCGCCGGAGAAAACGGGTCGGGCAAATCCACCCTCATCAAAGTCATCTCCGGAGTCCACACCCCCGAACAGGGCACGGTCTCCATCGGGGGCCGCGACTTCACGCGACTGACACCCGCCGACGCCATCGACGCGGGCGTACGCGTCATCTACCAGGACTTCTCCATCTTCCCCAACCTCTCCGTCATGGAGAACATCGCGCTCGGCAGCGAAGTCGCCGCCGGACGCCGCCTCGTCAACCGCTCGCGCATGCGCGAAGTCGCCCGCGAAGCCGTCGCCAAAATCGGCTTCCAGGTCGACCTCGACGAACTCGTCGGCAACCTCTCCGTCGCCGACAAACAGCTCGTCGCCATCAGCCGCGCACTCATGGGCGACGCGAAACTCATCATCATGGACGAGCCCACGACCGCCCTCACCAAGAAGGAAGTGCGCGCCCTCTTCGACATCGTCGCCGACCTGCAATCGCGCGGCATCGCGATCCTCTTCGTGTCCCACAAGCTCGAAGAAGTCTTCGAAATCGCGCAACGCTTCACCATCCTGCGCAGCGGACACAAGGTCATCACCTGCCCGAAGGAAGAGCTCGACCGCGCCAGCTTCGCCCGCCACATGACCGGGCGCGACTTCGACGAGGAGCGATACCAGCCCGGCGACATCACCGACACGCCGATCCTCCAGGTCGAGGGCGCAACCGTTGCCGGCGCCTTCGCCGACGCCTCCCTGAGCGTGCGGCCCGGCGAAATCCTCGGCATCACCGGCCTGCTGGGCTCCGGACGCACCGAACTCGCCATGTCGCTCTTCGGGATGCTCCCCCTCGACTCCGGGCGCATCCGAGTCAAAGGCCAAGACGTCACCCTGCGCGGCGTGCGCGACGCGATCGCAGCCGGCATCGCCTACGTCCCCGAAGACCGACTCACCGAAGGCCTCTTCCTCTCGCGCTCCATCGGCGAAAACATCACGATCTCCGAAATGGAATCCTTCACCAAGGCCCTCGGATTCATCGACAAGAAAGCCATCCGCGACGAAGAGAAGAAGTGGGTGAAGCGCCTCGACGTCGTCACCCCCGACCCCGCCAACGCCGTCAACACCCTGTCGGGCGGCAACCAGCAAAAGGTCGTCCTGGCCAAATGGCTCGCCACCAAGCCCTCCGTCCTCATCCTCAACGGACCCACCGTCGGAGTCGACATCGGCTCCAAATTCACGATCCACTCGATCCTGCGCGAACTCGCCGCGCAAGGCATGGCCGTCATCATCATCTCCGACGACATCGCCGAAGTGCTCACCAACTGCTCGACCATCGCCATCATGCGAGCCGGGCACCTGAGCGACCCGATCAACCCCGACACCCTCACCGAGGCCGAACTAACCCGGCTCCTGTCCGAAGACCAGGCCCCGGCCTCGTCGACCGAAGGGGGAGAAAACTAATGCCCCGACTCATCACGAAAGTCCTGCGCGCCAACGAATTCTGGGTGTTCCTCGTCATTGCGGCGCTCACCCTCGTCATCCAGGCGCGCTCCGGACAGTTCTTTACGGCCAACAACCTCGTCGACCTGGCCGGCGCGATGGTGGTCCCCGGCCTCTTCGCCGTCGCCGCGCACCTCGTCCTTGTCTCCGGCGGCATCGACGTGTCCTTCCCGGCTCTGGCCTCCCTCGCGGTCTACGTGACCACGAAAGTCCTCGTCGACAACGGGTGGAACGGTCCCGTCATCGTGCCCTTCCTGATTGCCGCCGCCCTCGGCGCGATCCTCGGCGCGTTCAACGGAATCTTCACCTCCAGGCTGACCGTGCCGACGCTGATCATCACCCTGGGCACCGCCAACGTCTTCAACGGCGTCATGCAGGGCGCGCTTAAGTCCGTGCAGATCAACACGATCCCCGAGTCCATGCGCTCCTTCGGATCCGCGTCCCTCTTCGTCGCCCGCAACGAGAACTCTGGCCTGCAGTCCTCCATGCCCGTGTCCTTCCTGATCCTCGTCGCGGTCGTCGTCGTGGCCTTCTTCGTCACCCGCTACACGATGTTCGGACGCTCCCTCTTCGCCCTCGGCGGCGACGAGTCCGCGGCCGCCCGCGTCGGCTTCAAGGTACGCGCCACCAAGTTCTGGCTCTACGTCCTCGTCGGCGTCATCGCCGCCCTGGCCGGCATGGTCCGCACCTGCTCCATGGGACAGATGCACCCCACCAACCTGCTCGGCATGGAAATGATGGTCATCGCGGCCGTCGTCCTGGGCGGCACCGCCATCACCGGCGGCAAGGGCTCGCTGACAGGCGTCATGCTCGGCACGCTGCTCATCGTCATCGTCCAAAACTCCATGATCCTCATCGGAATCCCGACGTTCTGGCAGGGCTTCGCCCTGGGCCTGCTCATCATCGTGGGAACCGGCGTCTCCGCGCTTCAGGTCATGCGCGCCCGCCGCACCGCACACTAGGAGGACCACATGTCAACGCTTCTCGCCTCCCCGCGCCTCGCTTTCCTCAAAAAGGACAGCTACATGACGCGACTGATTATCGTCTTCCTCCTCCTGCTCATCTTCTTCGCCGCAGTGCGCCCCGGCCCCTTCTTCGCCGTGCGCACCTGGCAGTCGATGGCCGTCCAATTCCCCGAATTCGGCCTCATGAGCCTCGGCGTCATGTTCACCATGTTCACCGCCGGCATCGACCTGTCCGTCGTCGCCATCGCCAACGTCACGTCGATCTGCGCGGCCCTGACGCTGCGCGCCACGCTTACCAACGCCGTCACCCCCTCGTCCATGGGCATGGCCACCCTCATCGCCCTGGGCGTCGCCCTGGTGGTCGGGGTCGTGTGCGGACTCATCAACGGCACACTCGTCGCCGTCCTCAAGATCCCACCCATCCTGGCCACCCTCGGCACCCTCGAGCTCTTCGGCGGCGTCGCCCTTATCCTCACCCAAGGCAAACCCGTTTCCGGCGTCCCCGCAGCGTTCGGGGCCGTGTTCACGGGGAAGGTGGCCGGCCTCGTGCCCATCCCCCTCGTCGTGTTCCTCGTGTGCGCGGCCGTCGCCGGCGCGATCGTCGCCTTCACGGGCTTTGGGACCACGATCCTCATGCTCGGCACGAACGACACCGCGGCGCGCTTCTCAGGCCTGAAAGTCAAGAGCCTGCTGATCCGCACCTACGTGCTCTCCGGCATCATGGCCGCCATGGCCGGCATCGTCATGCTCGCGAACTACAACTCCGCGAAAGCCGACTACGGCGCCTCCTACACGCTGCTCACCGTCCTCATCGTCGTCCTCGGCGGCGTCAACCCCAACGGCGGCTCCGGGCGCCTGGGCGGCGTCCTCTTGTCCATCCTCATGCTCCAGGTCCTCTCCTCCGGCCTGAACATGTTCCCCGACATCTCCAACTTCTACAGGCCCCTCATCTGGGGTGGCGTCCTGCTGCTCGTCATCTGCATGAACGAGGGCCTCTTCTCCTTCTCCAAACTGCGCAAACTCAGGAAAGGACACGCGCATGCTGACAGTTAAAGATAAGCACGTCGTCGTCGGCGCCGACTTCGCCGGGCACCCCCTCAAGGAAGCCGTCAAAGCCCACCTCGAGGAGCGCGGCTGGACCGTCACCGACCTGACGCCCGACGCCGACACCGCACCCATGTACCACCGCGTCGGCTTCATGCTCGGCGCGCAGATCGCCGAAGGCAAGTTCGAACGCGCCCTCGCCTTCTGCGGCACCGGCATGGGCATCCACATCGCCGCCTCCAAGTGCCCCCACGTGCACGCCGCTGTGTGCGAATCCGTTCCGGCCGCACGCCGCTGCGCCGCCGCCAACAACGCGAACCTGCTCGCCATGGGCGCCTTCTACGTCGCCCCGCGCACCGCGATGGCCATGGCAGACGCGTTCCTCGAGTCGTCGCTCGGGTCCGGGTACGAGGACTGGGACGGCTTCTACGAGTACCACCGCATCGGGTACGACGAATGCGAAAACTTCGACTACGAGGCCTACAAGGCCAACGGCTTCGAGGTCGTCAACCCGGGGTTTGCCGTGCTCGCCGAGCAGCCCAAGGGGTTGGCGTACTGAGGTTGTGATGCTGTGACAGGGGTGGGGGCTCCCGTTTGGGAGCCCCCACCCGCGCTAGTCAATGGCGCTCGCGCTAGGCGCGGTGCCCTGCCCTACTCCCTCGGCTTTGCCGTCGATTCGCGGATGGTGAGGACGGGGCTAAATGTCTGCTGCTGCGCGGGCGCATCGGAGCCGGACAACAGGAGTTCTGCGGCTGCTGCTCCTAGTTCGTCCATGGGCTGGCGGATTGTCGTGAGCGGAACGGGCATCTGTGCGGCGAGGGGAATATCGTCGAAACCGATGACGGACACGTCGTTGGGAATAGAGACCCCCGCGACGCGCAGTGCCGACATCACGCCCACGGCCAACAGATCGTTTGCGCAGAAGACCGCGGTGGGGTTCGATCCATCGGAGGTGGTGCGGGCCTCGGCGATGGCGTCTTCGGTGGCCGCATACCCTGCCTGGGCGGTGTACGCCTGCGCGTTGTACACGGTCAACTGAACGCTGTCCGACCCCGTTAGGCGTTGCCAGTGCTCGATCGCGTCTCGCACGCCAGCGAGGCGCTGTACGGATTGGCGCATGTCGGCGGGGCCGTTGAGGAAACAGATCCGCTCATGCCCGAGTGCCAGAAGATGTTCGATCGCTAGAGCGGCGCCCGCGCGGTCGTCGATCGACACGGATGGCAGGCCCTCGGGTGCCTCGGCCGCGTCGAAGAGGACGACCGGCGTCCCTTCCTCGACCAAACGCGTGGCGGCCTCGTGCGTGGAGTCTGCGGGGGTTAGAAGAATGCCGCGCACCGCCTGGCGCCCCAGCACCTCGAGCAGGTCGCGCTCCTCCTGCACGGAGGCGTGCGTGGAAGACAACGTCATGATGTAGCCCTCACGCGATAGCACGCGCTCCATGGCAGCAGCAGCCTCCATGAAGAAGGGGTTCGTCAAGTCGAAGACCGCTACGCCCACGAGCGGCGAGGTCCCGCGTCGCAGAGCCTGCGCGGTTGGATTGGGCTTGTAGCCGAGCTGTGCGATCGCCGTCTCGACGCGCTCGCGGACGTCGGGGCGCACGCTGTCGCGGCGGTTAATAACGTTTGACACGGAGCCGACGCTCACGCCTGCAAGAGCGGCGACGTCTTTGACGCCGGGGGCTTTGCGGGGCGTTGAGGGGGACGAGGCAGTGGTTGCGTCCTGGGGACTCGTGCCCTCTGGGGTGCGGCGGGGCGGCGTCATGGTAGCTCTTTCAGGAACTCGGGTGATGAAACGTTCATATTGTGGCATCTCTGAGTAGGTTTCCGCTTCAATTTTCCTGGCAGTTCGGGGCTTCCCGATAGAGTTGACATGCATATTGTCGTGTGGCACACTTTCTTTCTATCTGAATCGTTTCATTCCTCGACGAAGAGGTGACCACATGACACGAGAAGCTGAAAGGCCAGTTGTCTCGCTCCAGCATGCGGTGAAGAAGTTCGGCTCCTTCACCGCGATGTCTGATGGGTGCATCGAGCTGTATCCGCACCGCATTCATGCCCTGGCCGGCGAAAACGGCGCGGGCAAGTCGACGCTTGTGAAGGTGCTCGCTGGTATTCACCAGCCAAACTCCGGAGAGTTTCTGGTTGATGGTCAGCCGGTGCGCTTCAAGACGCCCGCCGAATCGAAGGCTGCCGGAATCTCGGTGATTTACCAGGAGCCCACGCTTTTCCCCGACCTGACGGTCGCTGAGAACATCTTCGTGGGCCGACAGCCCAGGGGACACCTCGGCCTCATCGATCACGCGGCCATGAAGCGCGACGCCCAAGAGCTCTTTGATCGACTCGAAGTGCCGATCGACCCCTCGCAGTTGGCTGACGGACTGTCGATCGCGGACCAGCAGATCATCGAAATCGCAAAGGCGATCTCGCTGGACGCCCAGGTTCTCATCATGGATGAACCGACGGCCGCTCTGTCTGGACACGAGGTCGACCGTCTCTTCTCCGTAGCGCGCTCACTGCGCGACAAGGGAGCCTCCCTCATGTTCATCTCGCACAGGATGGAAGAAATCTTCGATCTGTGCGACGACGTGACGATCATGCGCGACGGCGCCTACGTGTCGACCCGTGACCTGGAGGGAACCACGAAGGCTCAGCTAGTGCGAGACATGGTCGGGCGCGATGTCGATCAGCTCTTCCCCAAGCTGGACGCGCAGATTGGCGATCCCGTCTTGAGAGTCGAAGGACTCACCCGATACGGCGCCTTTGAAGATGTAAGCTTCGAGGTCCGCAGTGGGGAAATCCTGGGACTGGCGGGCCTCGTCGGTGCCGGCCGCTCCGAGGTCGTGCGCACAATTATGGGCATTGACAAAGCAGACGGCGGCACAGTGACCGCTTTCGGCAATCCTCTGAAACTTGGCGACACGCTGGGAGCGATCCGAGCTGGCCTCGCCTTTGTCCCCGAAGACAGGCGTAAGCAAGGCCTCGTCATGGACCTGTCCGTCGCCCGCAACACGGCACTGACGCTGCGCAGCAAACTCGCTCGCTGCGGACTCATCAACTCCCGGGCCGAGCGAGCGGTCGCGCAGGAATGGTCTACAAACCTCGAAGTGAAGACGGCCACTCAGGATACCCCCGTCTCCGCGCTGTCGGGCGGTAACCAACAGAAGGTCGTCTTGGCGAAGTGGCTCGCCACCGATCCCAAGATCCTTGTCGTCGATGAGCCGACCCGCGGCATCGACGTAGGAACCAAATCCGAGGTGCACCGCCTGATCTCCACCCTCGCCTCCAGGGGAGTCGCCGTCATCATGATCTCTTCGGAACTGCCCGAGGTGCTCGGCATGGCAGATCGCGTCCTCGTCATGTGTGAAGGCCGCATCACCGGCGAATTCACCAGAGAAGAAGCAACAGCTGACGCCATTATGACGGCGGCAACCGACCATGAAAAGGCCGCATCATGACTACGACACTGACACCTCCCTCCCGTATCCATAGGTCCGCGCCGGTGAGCCGAGAGCCAGCCAGCTCCTCGTCTGTGACCAAGGTGCATGCCGCATCGAAGCTGCGGTCTCTCCTGTCTATGCGTGAGCTCCCGGTTATTGCGGCTCTCATTGCCCTGGTCCTGTTGACGTGGGTGATAAACCCGCGCTTCCTGTCGGCCCAGGGAGTGCGCGACCTCTTCCTCAATGCGACGATCGCCATGCTGATGGCCGCCGGGCAGTCCCTCATCATCCAATCCGAAGGCGTCGACCTCTCGGTCGGCTCCATCCTCGGGTGCGCGGCCTTCGCCACGGGCTTCCTGTTTGCGGCTAATCCCGGACTGCCCATCGTCGTCGTCTTCATCGCGGGTATCGTTCTGGGAGCACTGCTCGGAGCACTCAATGGACTGCTCGTCACGCAGGCGAAAGTTCCCGCAATGGTCATTACCTTGGGCACTCTCTACGTCTTCCGAGGAGGACTGAACTGGTGGGCAGGATCTACCCAGTACTTCGCCGGTGACCGCCCCCAAGCCTTCGGTGACCTGGGTGTCGCGACGATTGGTGGCTTCCCGCTGCTCACCCTCATGGCGGTCATCGTTATCGTGGTCGTCTCGCTCTATCAGCGCTATGCCCGATCTGGACGCGATCTCTATGCGATTGGTTCTGACCGAACAGCCGCAGCCGTCTACGGTATCCCCGTCGCCAAGCGTGTCTTCGCGGCTTTCGTAGCCAACGGAGCGCTCGTTGGACTCGGTGGCGTCCTCTACGCTTCGCGTTTTAACTCCGTCGGCGCAACGACGGGTGCAGGCATGGAACTCGACATCGTTGCCGCGTGCGTCGTTGGTGGTGTTGCAATGACCGGCGGCGTTGGAACCGCCTACGGAGCCGCCATCGGCGCGCTCCTCCTCACCACCATGACGTCCGCACTTACAGCCGTTGGAGTCGACAAATTCTGGCAAAAGGCCGTCGTTGGTGCGCTCATCCTCATCGCGATCGTCGTCGACCGAGTCAGCTCAATCCGCCGCCACGAGGCGCTGCGCAAGAAGGGAGTAGAACGCTGATGAGCACACCGACTCAGACCTCGTCACGAGACCTCATGGCCTCGATTCGACGCGTGTTCTCCACGCGAGACTCGCACATGACCCTCATCCTCATCCTCGCCATTACAGTTGCGACAATCCTCATCCCGAGGTTCAGCCAGCCTCGCACACTCACGTTCCTCACCCTGGATGTGACGGCGACGCTCCTCATGGCCCTTCCCATGACTCTCGTCATGATCAACGCCGACATCGACCTGTCCGTCGCCTCGACCGCCGGCCTCGTCAGTGCTTCCTTTGGAGTCCTCCTCCAGTCGGGCGTCGGATTCTGGTTGAGCATCGCGATCTGCCTCCTCATCGGACTAGCGTGCGGCCTCGTCAATGCATGCATGACCGCCTACGTGGGACTGCCAGCGCTTGCGGTCACGATCGGTACGCTCGCGCTGTATCGAGGCCTCGCCCTCGTCGTCATCGGTGACCAGTCGATCTCCGATTTCCCGAAGTGGGCAACCTCCGCGGTCACCGGATCGTTCGGATCCACGGGCGTCCCCTACATGGCAATCCCCGTCATCCTGTTCGTCATTCTCTTCTGGCTCCTGCTGCACAAGACCCCGTACGGTCGAGGTCTCTTCGCGCTGGGATACTCCAAGCAGGCCGCCGAGTTCGTCGGAATCGACACGAAGCGTTCTCGCGTTATCGCCCTGACGCTGTCGGGGCTTATGGCAGCGCTGGCAGGCATCTACTGGACGTTGCGCTACTCCGCGGCGAAGGCCGACAACGTCGAGGGCCTCGAGCTCGTCGTCATCGCCGCAGTCGTCTTCGGTGGGGTCAGCGTATTCGGGGGCCGAGGCTCGATCTGGGGCAGCGTGTGCGGTGTCCTGACGATCGGTGTTCTCAACTACGCGCTGCGCCTCAACCGAATTCCCGAAGTCATCTTGGTTCTGGTCACGGGCTTGCTCCTGATCGGTTCCGTCGTTGCGCCATCGCTGGTGGATGCCGTCCGCCAACGTCTGGCACATCGAGCTGATGCGCGTACCCCGCGCGTCAGCGTCGCACCGGGCGCGGCGAGCGCCTAATAGTCCCACAACGAGGGGCGCCATGCCCCCGCGATAGGGCGCGTGCGCCCGAAAGGAAAAGACAACGATGTCTCACATGAAGAAAGGTGCGGCCGCTCTCGGCGCACTCTCGCTGGCCTCGGCCCTCCTGATGTCCGCCTGTGGCGGTGGAACGTCGACAAAGGGTAGTGAGTCCAGCTCCGGCAGCGATGCCTCGGGTTCGTACGATGTTTCGTCCCAGTCGATCACATTTATCCCCAAACAGCTGAACAACCCCTTCTCCGACGTCATGCTCGGCGGTGGCAAGAACGCTGCGGGCGAGATCGGCTTCGCCGAGGTAAACGTCGTCGGTCCGCTCGAGGCGTCCTCATCCTCGCAGGTCTCCTTCATTAACTCCGAGGTGCAGGCGGGCACGAATGTCCTCGTGATTGCCGCGAACGACCCCGATGCCGTATGCCCAGCGCTTCAGGATGCGCGTAAGGCCGGTACAAAGGTCGTCACCTTTGACTCCGACAGTGCGGCCGATTGCCGAGACCTGTTCATCAACCAGGTTGAATCCAAGCAGGTTGCGATCACCATGCTCGACATGGTCTCCGACCAGATCGGTGGTTCCGGGAAGGTAGCCATCCTCTCTGCGACGGCAAACGCCGCCAACCAGAACGCGTGGATCAAGTTCATGGAGGATGAGATCGCCTCGAACGACAAGTACAAGGGCATTGAGATCGTCGCGAAGGTCTATGGAGACGACGATGACACGAAGTCGTTCCAGGAGGCACAGGGCCTTCTCCAGGCACACCCCGACCTCAACGCGATCGTCTCCCCGACCACCGTTGGTATCGCTGCCACCGCACGCTACCTGTCGACCTCTGATTACAAGGGCAAGGTCTTCCTGACCGGCCTGGGTCTGCCCAACGAAATGCGATCCTTCGTGAAGGATGGGACCGTCAAGGAGTTCGCTCTGTGGGATCCCGCCCAGCTCGGATATGTGGCCGCATACGCGGGTGCTGCACTCGATAGTGGAGCGATTAAGGGCGAGGTAGGGGAGAAGTTCACTGCCGGAACGCTCGGTGAGCGCACGATCGGCGAGAATAAAACCGTTGTCGTCGGTGACCCCGTGCGCTTCAACGCGGACAACATCGACAAGTACGACTTCTGACGTCGTCTCTGGTGGGGTTGGTGGGCGCGCTCGCTGTGCCCGCCAACCCCGCTTTCATGCTGTGAATCGCCTGCTATGCGCGTTACCCTGCTTGCTTAATGAAACGATTCACATTAAAATAGACACAACCAATTCCCGTTCAACGATGAAGGGATTTCCCATGAGCGATACCCCATCACTGGCCCACACCCTTGCCACGACGAGTCAGGCCAGCCCCCACCGGGCTTGCTTCCTCCTGCGCGTCCGCCCCGAAAAACTCTCCGAATACGCCGACGTGCACCAGCGAGTCTGGGATGAGATGCGTCAGGCCCTCAGCGACGCTGGGTGGCGACACTACTCCCTTTTCCTTGATCCGGACACCGGTCTCGTTGTCGGCTACTACGAGGCGGACGACGCTCACGCGGCGGCTACTGCCATGGAAGACCGTGAGGTCAATACGCGCTGGCAATCGGAAATGGCCCAGTACTTCCAAGCGGACGGGGGTGGCAGTGCCCACTTCCTCAACCAATACTTCTACCTCGCCTAATTGCTCAGCGAGGCCGCCCCCTAAGTATCCTCCCCGGCCTCGTCAATCCATCCCCACACGTCGAAGGAGACGCCATGACCATCCACCTGTCCGAACTGCCCGAAAGTGCTCGTACCCTCCTGTGCGAACAGACGATCGAGCTCCCGAGCTGGGCCTTCGGTAACTCCGGAACCCGCTTCAAGGTATTCTCGAGCCCCGGTACTCCGCGCAACGCTTACGAAAAGATTGATGATGCGGCGCAGGTCCACCGGTTCACTGGCATTACCCCGCGGGTGTCACTACATATCCCGTGGGACGTGGTCGACGACTTCTCTGACCTCGCGGAGCACGCGCTCTCGCAGGGCATCACACTAGGCACCATTAACTCGAACGTCTTCCAGGATGACGACTACAAGTTCGGATCCCTGACGAACTCCGACGAGGCCGTGCGGCGCAAGGCCATCGACGCGCACCTGCGCTGCATTGACGTCATGAACGCTACCGGTTCCGACACGCTCAAGATCTGGCTGGGCGACGGAACGAACTATCCAGGACAGGACTCGATCGCTGCACGGCAGGAACGGCTCGCTGACTCACTGTCCGTTATCTATGAGAATCTGGCTTCACATCAGCGCCTACTCCTTGAGTACAAGTTCTTCGAACCTGCCTTCTATCACACCGATGTTCCGGACTGGGGTACGGCCCTGGCGCACGTGATGGCCCTGGGCGACCGAGCCGTCGTCTGCCTCGACACCGGCCACCACGCGCCCGGCACCAACATTGAGTTCATCGTTGTCCAGCTGCTGCGCGCTGGCCGTCTCGGCGCTTTCGACTTCAACTCGCGGTTCTATGCCGACGACGACCTGATCGTGGGATCCGCAGACCCCTTCCAGCTCTTCCGCATCATGCACGAGATCGTGTCCTTTGGCGCCCTCGCGCCAACCTCCGGTGTGAACTTCATGCTCGACCAGTGTCACAACCTCGAAGAGAAGATCCCCGGAGAAATCCTGTCCGCGATGAACGTTCAGGAGGCAACCGCGAAGGCACTCCTCGTCGACCGTGACGCTCTGGCGAAGGCGCAGGCCGAGCATGACGTGCTGACTGCCAACCAGGTGCTCATGGACGCTTTCTCCTCCGACGTGCGCCCGCTCCTGGGTGAGCTTCGTGAAGAGCAGTGTCTCGACCCCAACCCGCTCGCTGCCTACGCGGCCTCGGGATACTTTGAGCGCATCAGCGCGGAGCGAGTGGGTGGTCAGCAGGCCTCCTGGGGCGCATGATGACGACCGTTGTCGCTATCGACCTGGGAGCCTCCTCGGGACGCGTCCTAAGGGGTGTGTTCGATGGCGAGCGCCTTGCCATCGAGGAGTGCTCCCGCTTCCCGAATGGGCCGGTCGCCGTTCCTGTGCCCCGTCGTTCTGTGGGTTCTCAATCGGGAGGCGAGGCCCAAGTGGCCTATGAGTGGGACATCCTCGCGCTGTGGCGTGGCATCCTCGAGGGTCTGCGCGAGGCCAGCCTGCGAGGTTCCGTGGACGCTATCGGAATCGACACGTGGGCCGTGGACTACGGGCTGTTGGACGAAGAAGGCCGACTGATTGGTAACCCCGCGTCCTACCGTTCCGCGCGCTGTGGCACTGGCGCATCCGAGGTGCTCGACCGATGGGATTCCTCCTGGCTCTATGAGCGCAACGGACTGCAATTCCAGCCATTCAATACGCTGTACCAGCGTGTGGCTGACCGGGGAGAGCAGCGCGCGGACTGTGCGCGAACGGCACTCCTGATCCCCGACCTGCTGGCATACTGGCTCACGGGAGAAGCGCGAAGCGAGCTGACGAACGCGTCGACGACCGGCCTCGTCAATGCTGCGGAGCGCGACTGGGATCCCGAGATTCTCAACAAGCTGCGTGACGACTTCGGGGTGGAGCACCTCTTCCCGCCGATCATTGAGCCGGGGGAGATTCTCGGTGAAGCGCGCGTTGAGGGGCTCGAGCTGCGCACCTCGACGGGCGAGCCCACCCCTGTTGTCGCCGTCGGGTCCCACGACACTGCGTCGGCGGTCGCTGGTGTGCCCGCCCAGACCGAGTCGTTCGCGTACATCTCGAGTGGAACCTGGTCGCTCGTCGGTACCGAGCTCAGTGCCCCGGTGCTCTCCGAGGAGGCTCGGGCGGCCAATTTTACGAACGAGCTGGGTGTGGATGGCACGGTCCGTTTCCTCGCCAACATCATGGGTATGTGGGTGCAGCAGGAATGCCTGCGCGAGTGGGCTTCCCTCGGGGATAGCGCGTCGGGCAGTGGTGGCCGAGTCGACTGGCCGCTCCTCGACGCGCAGACCGAGGCAGCCCAGCTTGCGCGTTACCTGCTCGACATGTCCTCGCCAGAGCTCATGGCTCCGGGCGGCATGGTAGAGCGCGTGCGTTCGATGTGGATCCCCGGGCCGGTCGTCTCTTTTTCGGGGAATGAATCCTCCTCACTGGACGAGGCTGGGGAGAGGATTGGTGATCCGCAAACCTCGGGTGTCGATCCCTGTGAGCGAGCAACCGTGCTGCGGGCGATCACGGACTCGTTGGCGCTGGCCTACCGCCGGGCGATTCGGCGGACTATCGAGCTCAGCGGTGACCGCCCTGAAGCGATTCACCTCGTTGGAGGTGGATCAAAGAATCGCCTGCTGGCACAGGAGACCGCAGACGCGACAGGGATCCCGGTTATTGCGGGACCTGTCGAGGCCACGGCTCTTGGAAACATGCTTGTTTCCCTGAGAGCTATCGGTGCGGCCAGTGGAACACTGATGGACCTTCGCGCCATTTCGCGGGCGTCGTCGGGGCTCGTGACCTACGAGCCGCGCGCTTCTCATGCGTACCTATGGGATGAGGCTGATGCACTCCTCGCTGCATGGTCTTAGCTGATGTGTGCTGACGTGGGCCGCGACTCGACTAGTTCGAGCCGCGGCCCACGTGCGTCTGATGATGATCCATGTGCGACAAACTCTTCCGGTTCGCATGATCTGCCAACCCGCACAAGTCCCGAGACGCGCAGTTGGCCGTCGAGCTGTGCGCATAATGCAACGTGTTTGGGGTATGTCATTCACGCATACCCCAAACACGTTGATGACGAACGGTGTGTTTGTTTTATTCGATGAGTCAGGATCCTTGAGATGCAGCCACCTTCTGGCGATAGGACTCAGCTTCCCAGTTCTCGATGAAGCCACGCTCTCGATCATCCATGACGCGTACACGACCGAGCAGGTTTGCATCCCGAGCAACACGCATAGCGTCCAGGAATGTATGCAACGCGTTGTCCGAGGCCTGGTTCGTGCTTCCCACTGCCGCGACGGCAAGTCCGGGAATGACAGCGACGATCGGCGCGCGCCCGTGCTGGGCACGGTGCAGCGACACTTTTGCTGCCACGATGTCCTCAGTGTCGGTTGCTTCCAGAACAACGGGGAATGAACCCGCGTACACGATCTGATCGGGGATCAACGGCCCGCCAGGAGCTGGAGCAGACGCTGATAGTCCCTCTGTTGACAGCGCGACACTCGGCGCGTCTACCGCGCGACGGAAGGCTTCCGCCACCCGGGATGGCGAACCGGACAAGGCGGTCCCGGCCTCGTCGATTGCTGCACGGATTGAGGATGTCAGGAAGTCGATCCGCTCGAGAATCGCATCCTTCGTCTGTCCTGAAACGATGATGCCGTGATTGCCGAGGAGCGTAATCGCGGGTGGGGGAGTGCTGTGTGTGGCCGTGAATGCGCGGCGACGCTCGTCGATCAGGCGCGCGAGAGGAATGCCTGGGTCCGTGTAGTCGACCCACAGTGCCTGGTCACCGAGAATCTGCTTGCAGAGCTCTTCGCCGCGTGTGTTGCACGTGATTGCGTTTGCTGTTAGAGGGTGTAGATGAATGACGAGTGGGTCGGGAATGAGCGCGTGAAAGAGGATTTCGACGCTGGGGCGTCGCTCGAACGCGCCACGCTGCGCGAGCTGCGCGGCCGCGCGAACGGGGTCTTCATCGCGGGGGAGCTCTTCAGGATGTTCGAAGGCACGCAGAAGGGTGGAAATGTCGAGCGGCACCAGGTCTTCCTCGCGCAGGGTTGCGAGCGGAACGCCGCTGGGCTTGATGAGGAGGGTATTGTCGTTCTTCGCGGATGAGTTGCCACCCCCCGAGCGCGTGTACTCGGTGTCCGAACCGATCTGGTTGGACAGCTCGATGAGTTGGGAGACGAGGTCTTGAGATGAAGCGGTCATTGGTCCTCCACGATGAGGATGAAACGTTTCATCTAAGGATAGGTAGAAGGAGTTTTGATGTCAAGAGCGTGGGTCGTCGGCAAAGAGCCGTGAGATGGCATGGTGACCTGCTGCTGCGGGTATCGTGAGGCCGCCGTCCTGGCGGAACACTTCCGGAGGCTCGCGTACTGAGTGCCGACAGGACATGTGCGGCCGGGTGCTCGCATCGTGGAGCACCCGGCCGCCTAGTTGTGCCGAGCTGTTGGGTGGGTCCTTACCAGTCGCCCAATCCCAGGTAGTACAGAGGGTGGGCAAAGAACGAGGCAATGGCTTCGCGGTATTCGAGGGGTAGCATTGGGTAGATGACAATGGCGACCAGAACCGCGACGATCAGGCCGATGAGGATGCGTTTCTTGGACTTCATACGTGCGTGCCTTTCCTGGTGGTGAGTTCTGAGCGGGCTTGGGTGAGGATGTCGATGACGAGGTCGACGCCCTGCGGTGTGGCTAGTAGCGGGCGGTCCTCGGGGTGCTCGTTGAAGTGTCGGATGAGGGCGTCGAGGCCGGTGAAGGGAATGCCGATGTGCTCGGAGGAGATGCTCCACGGTCCGTCATATGTGTCGGTGTCCGCGTTAAGAATAATTGTTGGACTGTTGACGATGTGGATGGTGACGTTATCCTTCCACAGGATGGTGGTGTTTCGTTCGTTTGAGTCTTCCTCGACGGACAGTAGCTCCGGGAAGTGGAAGGAGATTCCCTCGGGAGTCAGAGTTGTCTTTTGCTTGTCACTCAAAGCGATGACGATGTCCTTGCCGGGATTGCGGCTGCACTCCAGATAGGCCATGGACGCAACGGCGAACACATATATCGCGGCGTGGAAGGGTTGTCTGGTCGTGAAAACTGCGGCCATCGTCCCGCCCGCGAAGGCGTAGAGCAGGAATCCGGTCGTGACGAGCGCGATGGAGTGGTGGTTACCCGGAATGACGATGGAGCCGTCCTCGTAATGGGGGCGCGATGACCAGAACGGACGCACACTCTTTTCGATGAGGTGGGGAAGCACCGCGCACAGATACAGGGGGAACCAGATGAAGAGCAGCTGTAGCGGGCCGATGCGAACAAAAGAGAAAACCCAGTAGGCACTCACCGCCAAGACGGCGTTAACGACAATGGCGATCGCAGTGAGCTTCCAGAAGTCTTGCGCAGCCAGGTCCACGCCTCGAGGAGAACTGTCGTGGGGTCTTCTTGCCAAAAATGAGGAAGGCCGAGCCACGCTCACCACCACACCCGGGCACCGGTGGGCTGCCTACGAAGGGCGCAGAAGGGCTCGCTGTTCATGCTCCGACGCTACCAGGAGTGTGATGGAGGCAGCAAGCATGAGCGTGTGAGCGACTTGCTGTGAACCGGAAGCCCTGATTAGACACCTGATGAAACCGGCGGCGCCTTTGCAGGTGCTCGGTGAGGGGGGTAGATGAAACCGGCGACGCCTTTGCGGGCGGAGAATGGCCTGAAATCGGCCGTTTCGTGGGAGCAGAGGTGTCAGCGGTTTCATTTCGTGGCAGTGATCCACCAGCATTGGTGTCATCGGTTTCAGACGAGGCAGCCGACGGGCGTTTTGTGGAGCTGGGGTGAAAGAAGAACCGCCCCTGCGTGAGGTGTTGTGGGGTGCCGTGAAATATTCTTCGCCCCGGCACGTCGAAAAGTGCAATATTATGCCCATTTTGAGCGAGGAGGGGCGATATTTCTTTCACTGAGGAAGTGAGCCAAGCGGTGGGGCGCCCTGCTGGGGCGATATTTCTTTCATGGAGGCTTGCTGGAAGTGGCGGTCGCGGCCGTGGAGTGTGTCGACGAAGCCGAGGCCCATGCCGCGTGTCAGTGCCTAGTTGCGGCACCCGTGGCTGGTGGCTGGGACTGCCTCAGAAAAGTCGCACGTAATTCGATTGGGAGAAGTTTCAATAAAGTCTGAAAACGTTGCAATTCCAACGTTGTGAATTCATGGTTTGAAATGGTCGTGGGGGAATTATGTGCGAAATTGGGTGTGGTTCAGGAATGTGGGAGGTGAGGGGCTGGGGGCGAGAGATGGGGTTCAAGTAGGGGCCTGGCTGCGGTGCCCGTGGGCGGTGGCGGGGCATGGTCGCGGTGCCGGTGGGTGGCGGCAGGGCCAGGGTGGGCCTTGAGATCGACCGCGCCGAGCCACACGTCAACACACCAGGCCCCACCGGTGCGGAGGGCGCCGGAGGGACCGGAAGGCTAGGCTGCGGTGCCCGTGGGTGGTGGCGGGGCCTGGCCGGGCTTCGAGGCGACGCGCCGAGCGAAGCTCGTGGCGGAGCCTGTCAATTTTTCTGTGTATGGGGGTTAGAGGTAGGGGGTGATTCGGTCGGGGTAGGCGGTGGTGAGCCCCGCGAGGGCTTGTTTCCAGTTGGTGGTGGTGTGTCCTTGGATGAGGCGTGTGGGGGCTGTTCGTTTGTTGGCGGGTTTTCCTGCGTCTGTGAGGCGCTGGGCGGCTCGTTTGTCTTCGATGTCGCAGATGGCGAGCCATAAGAGTTTGACGGCGGCTTCTTCGCTGGGGAAATGCCCGCGGTTCTTGGTGATTTTACGCAGCTGGTAGTTCAAGGACTCGATAGCGTTGGTGGTGTACACGACGCGGCGCAACATGGGCGGGAACGCCAAGAACGGCGTGAAACGCTGCCAGGCGCGCTGCCAGGTCAGGGCGGTTTGGGGGTAGCGCGCTCCCAGGTCACTGGCCGCGAAATCCTCTAGCGCCTCTCGGGCGGTTTCCTCATTGGGCGCGCTGTACACCCGCTTCAGAGCGGCGGCGACGCTCTTGCGGTCCTTGTAGGACACGAAACGCATGGACGCGCGGATTAAGTGAACGACGCAGGTTTGGACCATAGACTGGGGCCAGGTCGCTTCAATGGCTTCGGGCAGGCCAGTCAACCCGTCGCAGCACACGATCAGGACATCGCGCACGCCCCGGTTGGCCAGCTCGGCGCACACGTGGGCCCAAAAAGCCGCGCCTTCATCGGCTTGGACCCAGATACCCAACACATGCTTAACGCCCTCCATGTCCACTCCGACCGCCAGGTGAGCGGCCCGGTTCTCCACCGTGTGATCGCTTCGGATTTTGATGCGGATCGCGTCCAGGTAGATCACCGGGTAGAACGCTTCTAGGGGGCGGTGCTGCCACTCCAAGACAGCGTCGCACACCGCGTCAGTGATCGTGGAAATCGCCCCGGCACTGACCTGTACGCCGATGGTCGAAGCCAGGTGATGGCGGATATCGCGCACCGTCATCCCCCCGGCATACAAGCTGATAATCATCGAATCCAAGCCATCGAGACGCCGCTGTCCTTTGCGTACCAGGCGCGGGGTGAACGAGCCCGCCCGATCCCGGGGAACCTCGATCTCGAAGGCCCCCACCTCCGACATCACGGTCTTCTTCGTCGTGCCGTTCCTCGTGTTCGAGCGCGCCTGCCCACTGGTCTGGCCCTTCTCATACCCCAAGTGCTGGGTCAGCTCCGCGGCCAACCCGCGCTCCAACGCCTCCTTAAGCAACGCCGGCAACAAGCCCTCGCTGCCCGTCATCTCGACCTCGCCAGCATCAAGACGCTCAAACAACGCATCCAACGCCCCCGAGCGACGCAGGTCCTCCACAGCCTCACGCCCACTAGCGCGAGCCACAACAACATCATCATCATTCATCATGCATCAATCCTTTCAAACAAAAAGACGGATACACAGACAATTAAACACGCCCTCGTGGCGCGGACGGCTCGCGGGCGGGCCGCCGCCCACGGGCACACCGAGCAGCCCGGCCCACGGGACAGCACGTACGGCGCCCGGAACACCCGTGGGGCCACAAGCAACACCATCAATTGGGAGGGCCGCCGCCCACGGGCACACACAGCAGCCCGGCCCGACAAAGCACATGCAACGCCCGGAACACCAGCGGCGCCACACAGCAACCAAAACCGCAGAAGTCCAACGAAAAGTGCCCACACAAACGCCAGTATTCACAGCTTCACAGCAGCACGCCGAAAAGTCATATGGGAAATATGAGAGCTTCATAGGTTCTTCATAGGGTCGCGTGGGGAAATTGGTGCATCGACAAAAGGAGACACCAATGACCGCCCTGATTCTGATCGCCATTGACCTGGTTGCCATGGCCGCGCTCGTGTTCGGCCTGTACTTCCCACGACACCGCCGCGCTGACCTGGTCGCAGCCTTCCTCGGTGTGAATGTCGGCGTCCTCGCTGTCACGATGATCCTCGCGAACTCGACCGTGAGTGCGGGCCTCGGCCTCGGCCTCTTCGGTGTTCTCTCGATCATCCGGCTGCGTTCGGATCAGATCTCGCAGACGGAAATCGCCTACTACTTCGCCTCGCTGGCCCTCGGCCTGCTGACGGGCATGTCCTCGGCGGTGACTCCGTTGCTGGGAGGACTGATCGTCCTGATCCTCGTGGCCCTGTCCTTCGGTGATTCGAAGCTGGTCTTCGGCCGCTACACCTCGCAGACCGTCCAGCTGGACCGTGCGATCGCTGACCCAACCGAGCTGAGGGCAACCCTCGAGCAGCGCCTCGGCGCGTCCGTCGCCTCGGTCAGCGTCGTCAAGCTCGACCTCGTGAACGACCTGACTCTCGTGGACGTGCGCTCGAAGGTCGCCTGACCCGCCGACCTGAAACGCCGGCCTCGCCGACCCGCCAGCAGACACCGCCACCCAGCAGCCAACCTCTACGAAGGACATGACTCATGAACGCCACCCTGAACTCGATTCTCGCCGACCTCGACTCGATCGGCCTCGATGAACTGAATAAGCGCGCGGCGATGCTGACCCGAGTGGACCGCAAGTACGCGCTGGACGCGGCCACGGCCTCGGCGATTCTGAGCCACCTCCCTGAGGGCACGTTGGTCCTGCACGTCGACGGCCAGGTGTCCCAGGGCTACGCCTCCACCTACTACGACACCCCCGACATGGATTCGTACCTGCTGACTGCGCTCAAGCGCCGCCGTCGCTTTAAGGTCCGCACCCGCTCCTACCTCTCGTCGGGCGAGGCCTTCCTGGAGGTGAAGACCCGCGGCCCGCGCGGCGTGACCGTCAAGAAGCGTATGCCGATCTCTTGGGACGAGGCCGGGGCTCCTCTCGCGGGCGAGCGCCGCACGTGGGTGGCCGGGAAGGTCGAGAAGACGGGGTACGGTCACCTGGTGCCTGCCCTTGAGCCGGTGCTGAACGGATCGTACGAGCGAAACACTCTGCTCCTGCCTGGTGGCGAGGGGCGCGCGACCGTAGACACGAAGCTGACGTGGCGCTCGCTGCGCACGGACGGCACTGAGGTCGCTCGACCTGACCTGGTCATCATCGAAACGAAGTCGGGCGCGACCCCTTCGATCGTCGACCACCTCCTGTGGGAGGGCGGAGTGCGACCCGTGACAATCTCCAAGTACGGGACCGCGATGGCGGCCATGCACCACCTGCCAGCGAACAAGTGGCATCGCACGCTCGGCCGTTACTTTCACGAATACGTGGAGGCCCCCGAGCACACGCACGATGCGCCCCTTGCGATGGCGGCCTGACAGACCTCGTAACGGCGCCTGAGCGAGCGATAGAAAACGACGCGCAAGTGCAAACCATAAGAAACACAAGCCTTAAGCACACGAAAGAGACATACACATGAAAGCCCTTCAGACAATCTGGACCCCCGCCCGGACGATCGGCGCGATCGCCCTCGTCGGAACCCTGGCCCTGAGCGCGTGCAGTGCCTCGGGAACGGCCTCCTCCGGCTCCGCCTCCACCACGGCTACCGCGACCGTCGCCGCCTCCGGAACCAACGGCGACACGGCCGCGCCGCCCACCGCGGCCGACGCCCTGGCCTCGAACGCGAAGGCCTCCCACGTGGAGGACAGCGACTGGAAGGCCTCGGACGCCGTCGACGTGACGCTCAGCGCCGCGACCGCGAGCTCCTCGTCCGACGCCGTGTCCGTGAGCGACGGCGTGCTGACCATCTCCAAGGCCGGCGTCTACAAGCTCGGCGGATCCTTCACCGGCAAGGTCGTCGTGGCCGCCGGAACTGAGGACAGGGTCATCCTGATTCTCGACAACGTGACCATCACCTCCTCCACGGGCGCCGCGATCGAAGCGACCAGCGGTGACGACCTCGTCCTGTCCCTTGAGGGCACCTCGACGATCACCGCCGGCACCTACAGCGGCACGGAGGACGTGAACGCGGCCATCTACGCCGACATGGACCTGACGATCACGGGGGCGGGCACGCTCAACGTGACCTCCGGAGCCTCGGATGCGATCACCTCCAAGGACGACCTCTACGTCCTGAGCGGCACGATCAACGCCACGGCCTCGGATGACGGCCTGCGCGGCAAGGATTCCCTGACGATTGCGGGCGGCACCGTCACCGTGAACTCCGGCGGCGACGCTCTCAAGTCCGACCAGGACAACGACGACACCAAGGGCTACGTGTCCATCGTGGACGGCACCGTCACCCTGACCTCGGGCGGCGACGGCATCGACGCGTATACCGACGCGATCGTCACCGGCGGCACCCTGTCGATTACCTCGGGCGGCGGTGCCTCGGCCGGCAAGCCCTCCACGGGCTCAACCAAGGGCATCAAGGCGTCAACGTACGTCATCGTCGATGGAGGCACCATTGACGTGGACTCCGGGGATGACGCCATTCACTCCAACGGCGCGCTGCGCCTGAGCTCCGGCATGATCACCGCCGCCTCCGGCGACGATGGCGTGCACACCGAGGTCGCGGCCGTCCTGGACGGCGCGAACGTGACCGTCACGCAGTCGAACGAGGCCCTCGAGGGTGGCCTCATCACGATCTCCGACGGCACCGTCGACCTGACCTCGAGCGACGACGGCATCAACGCCTCGGGTTCGATCACTGTCGAGGCCGGCCTGGCCGCCGTCGCCGAGTCCAGCTCCGATACGACCACTGCCGACACCATCACGACCACCACCCAGCAGATGGGCCCCGGTGGCATGGCTGACGGCGGCGGCTCGATGGAGGACACCGGCGAGCAGCTCACAATCACCGGAGGCACCGTGACCGTCAACGCGAATGGCGACGGCCTCGACTCCAACGGCTCGCTGACCATCAGCGGCGGCACAACGACCGTCTACGGCCCCGCATCCGGCGCGAACGGCGCCCTGGATGCCAACGGCACCATGAGCATCACGGGCGGCACGGTCATCGCCTTCGCCACGGACGAGATGGTGGAGACGCCGACCACGACCGACGGCCAGGGCTGGATCTCCGCTGCGGTGACCGGCTCCGCCGGGTCGACCGTGACGATCACGGACTCCTCCGGCTCCGTCCTGGACACCTACACCTCGCCCAAGGCCTTCGGAAACGTCATCTACTCGACCTCCGGCATGACCAACGGCTCCACCTACACGGTGAGCGTCGACGGCACATCCACTGAGGTGACCGCCGGCCAGGGCGGCGGAATGGGTGGCCAGCCCCCGGCGGGCGGCCCGGGACAGGGTGGCCAGCCCCCGGCGGGCGGCCCAGGTCAGGGCGGTCAGCCCCCGGCCGCACCCCAGGGCTGAAGCTTCCTGAATAGTGCGCCCCGCGTGATTGTCGACACGCGGGGCGCACGCTTATGACCGCGCTCAGTCCTCATCGACGAGGCCTGGGCCGGGATCTCATGGTCACGCCGTCACTCGCCACCCCCGGGATCAGCGCAACTAGACTGGACCCAGAGGACGAGGCTCCGGCCTCGTCGATAAGGAACGAAAGGACCCCTCATGCTCCCCTCCGAGAAGCTCGCCGAACTCGGTATCGAATTGCCCGCCGTCGCCACTCCCGTCGCCGCCTACGTGCCGGCCGTCATCGACCGCGGCGTGGTGCGCACCTCCGGCCAGATTCCCGTCGTGGACGGCGAGCCCGTGTGCATCGGCGCGGTCGGCGAGGACGGCGCGGACCCCGAGGACGCCAAGGATGCGGCGCGCGTGTGCGCCCTCAACGCCCTGGCTGCGGCGGCCTCCGTCGCGGGCGGCATCGACAACCTCGCGGGCGTCGTGAAGGTTGTGGGCTTCGTGTCCTCGCGTCCCGACTTCTACGGCCAGGCCGGCGTCATCAACGGCGCCTCCGAGCTGTTCGGCGAGATCTTCGGCAGCCAGCACGCGCGCAGCGCCGTGGGCGTCACCGCTCTGCCCCTCAACGTCAGCGTCGAGGTCGAGGCCGAGTTCCTCATTCAGTGAACGCGCGGGCGTGGCTGAGGCGCGCCTACACTGGATGAGGATTACCGAAATGGCCCTGCGGGTCGAAAGATAAGGAAAAGACATGACTGACCGTCAGATGTTCAAGCTGGTCGACGCCAACACCGTCCCCTCCACAGACGGCAGCTGCGGTTGTGGCTGCGGTGGCGAGGGTGAGAAGGCGCGCGCCGAGCAGGCCGCTCCCGCGCAGGCCCCCGCCGAGCAGGGCGGCTGCGGCTGCGGCGGACACGGTGGCGGACATGGCCACGGCCACGCTGCCCAGGTCTCCGAGGCCCCCGCCGAGCACGCTGGCTGCGGCTGCGGTGGTCACGAGGCCCCCGCCGAGCACGCTGGCTGCGGCTGCGGTGGTCACGAGGCCCCCGCCGAGCGTCCCCATGAGATGGCCGCCGAGCCCATCGCCTCTACGGCCGGTGGCTGCGGCTGTGGCGACGGCGCCCCCTCGGCGGGCAACGTCCACGCCGGCGGTGCCGGCGTCATCCACCGCCCCGGCGCGGACGAGCTGGTCATCCACTCGATCCCCCGCGTCGTGCGTCACGCGGTCCTCTTCGCGGCGGTCGATAACCTGCCCGTCGGCGAGAACATCCAGATCTGCGCGCCTCACCAGCCCGAGCCGCTGTTCGCGCACCTGCAGGACTCCGAGCAGCACTACCGCGTGGAGACCCTCGAGGTCGGCCCCGTGGATTGGCGCTACCGCATCACGCGTCTCGCCTGAGGCTTTTTGACACGACGAGGCCGTGGCCGACTCTCGCTTACCCGCGGGGCCGGCCACGGCCTCGTCGTATGCGTGCGGAGATGGGCGCCCGTTTGGGTGTCCATTCGCGTGCCTGGGAGCGCTCGACCCGGTACCGTTGGTATATGAGCTTCTTTGACATGACTTCTGACGCCGACGTTGAGGACGACCTGGATCGCGTCGAGACCGACGCGGTCGTGGACTGCGACATTGAGGCCGCGTGGGCGCTCGTGTCGGAGCCGGGCTGGTGGGTCAACGACGGCCCGCTGGGTGACCACGAGGTGACGCTCGGGGATGACGGTATCTATCGCGTGAGCGACCCGGATGCCGGCGACTGGCTGATCGAGAAGGCCGACGAGGATCCGATGGACGTCGTCGCCTTCCGCTGGTACCCGCTGGCTGACGACGAGCTGCCGGATGAGTACGCGACCCGCGTCGAGGTCTCCCTGTCCGAGGAGCGCGGCGGCGTCGCAATCCACGTGGAGGAGTCGGGTCTGGCGTCGGTCTCCGACGACGAGGCCGAGGCCCGCCAGGCGTATGAGGACGCGATCGGCATGTGGGAGCAGGTCCTGCTGGCCGCGAAGAGCTACCTCGAGGGTCGCTGAACGCTGCAATGAGCTGAATGACAACCCCCGCTTGATGGCTGCGGGGGTTTGTTAGCGGTGTTGTTCACGGGTGGTGAGCTGAGTGCCCGGCCTACTCCGCCGTGAGTGCTGCGCTCTAGTGCGCCGCCTGCGCCGCCTCGCGCGCCGCCTTCTTGGCGCGGGCGCGCTCCTCGACCTCTTCGGGGGTGAGGGGGCCCTGCGTTGAACCTTCGCTGCCGTCGGTGCGCTCCCATGAAATGGCGAGGCTGTCGCGCGCGCCGAAGCGCGCGAGGTGAATGCCGACGATGAATTCGAGGCGATCGGCGCGCTCGGGCTCCGTGCGCAGCTCGAGCAGCAGATCGGACGGCGACGCGACAACGTCGAAACGCCCCAGGACCGGACCCTCGCGGTCGAACAGCAGGTATCCGTTGCCCGCCTCCTCGTGCCAGGCGCCCGTGATCTTGTGTGCCATGTGGCTGACGAGCTGCTTGCCGTAGCGCGCAGCCCGCTCGGTGGGAACGGTGGCCACGGAGATCAGGGGGTACGAGGCCTCGGCAGTTGAGGGGGTGGCGGTCTCGCCCGTCGAAGGCGTCGAATTCTGCATCATAAGGCTAACCTAACTTGAATGCTCCGCCTCTGCCATGCGTAGCTCTGGATTCGGTCATGAGTGTACCCGTGCGGTAGCGTTGGATAGTCAAGCGCGCCATGCGAGCGCGCAAAGGCCGCGCAAAGCGCTCCTGGGATGGGAGCTGGCGGAAGGAACAACGATGACAGTCGAGAACGTCGAACACGGTGAGCCCCATCAGGGTGGCGACAAGCTTCAGCGAACGCTGAAAAACCGCCACATTCAGCTGATCGCCATCGGTGGTGCGATCGGTACGGGCCTGTTCATGGGTTCGGGTAAGACGATTTCCGTCGCCGGGCCCTCGATCCTGCTGGTCTACATGATCATCGGCGCGGTCCTGTTCCTGTTCATGCGTACCCTCGGTGAGCTGCTGCTCTCCGACCACAAGTACGCGACCTTCGCGGACATTGCCCGCGACCTCATCGGCCCGTGGGCCGGCTTCGTGACGGGCTGGACCTACTGGGCGTGCTGGGTCGTCACAGGCGTTGCCGACATGATCGCGATCACCGGCTACACGCACTTCTGGTGGCCCGACCTGCCCGCGTGGATCCCTATCGGCGCGACGACCCTGCTGCTCTTCGCTCTCAACGCGATGACGGTCAAGGCCTTCGGCGAGACGGAGTTCTGGTTCGCGCTCATCAAGATCATCGCGATCATCGCCCTGGTCATCGTCGGCTTCGGCATGGTCGCCATGGGCACGGTTGACGAGGAGGGCACCGCAGCCGCGGTCTCGAACCTGTGGAGCCACGGCGGCTTCTTCCCGACCGGCTTCACCGGATTCCTGGGCGGCTTCCAGATCGCCCTCTTCGCGTTCATCGGCATCGAGATGGTCGGCACGACCGTCGCCGAGACCGACGACCCGGACAACACCTTGCCCAAGGCTGTCAACTCCATCCCCGTTCGCATTATGCTTTTTTATGTGGCGGCGCTCGCGGCCATCATGATGGTGACCCCCTGGGACCAGGTGAGCCCCGAGAAGTCGCCCTTTGTCACGATGTTCTCGCTGACCGGCCTGGGTGCCGCGGCGACGATCGTCAACCTGGTGGTTCTCACCTCGGCCGCCTCAAGCGCGAACTCGGGCATCTACTCCACGTCGCGCATGCTTTACGGCCTGGCCCGCCAGGAGCAGGCGCCCGGTATCTTCGCTCGCCTCTCCGGCCATCACGTGCCACTCAACGCCCTGTTCCTGTCGTGCGTGTGCCTCCTGTCGGGCATCGTCATCATGGGGATGGGCGGCTCGATCTCCGGGGCCTTCACGCTGGTGACCTCCGTGTCGGCCACCCTGTTCATGGGCGTGTGGGTCGTCATTGTCGTGTCCTACCTGGTGTACCTGCGCAAGCGCCCCGACCTGCACGCGGCCTCCGCGTTCAAGGCTCCCGGCGGCGCGATCAGCGCCTGGATCGTCCTGGCGTTCATGGGCTGCATGGGCGTCATCCTGGCGATGTGGGACGACACTCGCCCCGGCCTCATCTATTCACTGATTTGGATCGTGTTCATCGTGGGCGCGGCCTTCGCAAACCGCCATTTCCTGCTGCGCCGCGCGTCGCGCGGAGTCCTCGGCGACGGGGGCACGGGCGAGGGGCCGCATACCGGCCCCCACCTGCACGAGTAGCGGAACCCATAGTTAGTGACTATGCTCACCAGCGTGCCACGGGAGCTCGAACCGAGCTGAGAGGGGACCACCCCCGACCGTAGAACCTGATCCGGATCATACCGGCGTAGGAAGGCTCTTCCCTCGTGGCCGCCGTGCAACACGAAGGGAGTATTTTCGCATGGCATCCACTACTCCGTCCCTCCGCTGGAGGGTCATCGACATCGTCACCGCCGCCGTCTTGGGCGTCGCGTGCGGCCTCATTTTTGTCGTCTGGAACCAGGTGGGCGGTGCTAGCTACGAGTTCCTCAAGTCCATTGCCCCCGGCATGGGTGGCCTGGTGACGGGCGTCTGGCTGCTGGGCGGCACGCTCGGTGGCTACGTCATCCGCAAGCCCGGCGCCGCGCTTTTCGTCGAGCTGATGGCCGCGACCGTCTCTATGGCCCTAGGTTCCCAGTGGGCCGTCGAGACCATCTACTCGGGTCTCGCGCAGGGTATCGGCGCGGAGGTCGTCTTCGCCCTGGTCGCCTACCGCCGCTTCAACGCGACGATCGTGGGTGCGGCCGGAGCTGTGTCCTTCGCGTTCGAGTGGGTTCTCGAGCTCTTCCTTTCCGGTCACCTCGCGAAGGGTGTGCTCTACAACGCGATCTACCTCGTGTGCGGCATGGCGTCGGGCATCGTCCTGGCCGGCCTGCTCGCGTGGGCGCTGACGAACGCGCTCGCGAAGACGGGCGCCCTGGACCGCTTCGCCTCCGGCCGTGGAGCGCGTGAGCTTGTCTGATTTCCGATCCATGGACGAGGCCCACTCCGCCTCCTCCCGCCCCGTTTCCTCGCCCGGTGCCCCGGTTGCGCAGGGTGAGGGGGCGGGCGCGCGCGTGTGCGCGCGCGGCTGGGGATGGCGTCACGCTGGGCGCAAGGACGCCGCGCTGTCGGGTGTTGATCTCGATATCGCGCCGGGCGAGCGCGTGTTGGTGCTGGGCCCGTCTGGGTCGGGCAAGTCGACGCTCATGGGCGGCTTGGCCGGCCTGCTAGGCGGCGCCGAGGAGGGCGAGGTCACCGGCACGCTCACCGTCGACGGCGTCGCTCCGGCGCAGGCGAGGGGTCGAGTCGGCCTGCTGATGCAGGACCCCGAGGCCCAGGTGGTCCTCGCTCGCGTCGGTGACGACGTGGCCTTCGGCATGGAGAACTTGGGGGTTGCGCGCGAGGAGATCTGGCCGCGCGTGGAGAATTCGCTCGAGGCCGTGGGCCTGAGCGTCCCCCTGGATCATTCGACGACGGAGCTGTCGGGCGGGCAGAAGCAGCGCCTGGCTCTGGCGTCGATTCTCGCGATGGGCCCGGGCCTGCTGCTCCTGGACGAGCCCACCGCGAACCTGGACCCGAGCGGCGTTGCCGAGGTGCGCGCCGCCGTCGAAGCCGTCGTCGAGAGCACGGGCGCGACCATGGTCGTCGTCGAGCACCGCGTCGACGTGTGGGCCTCCCTCGTGGATCGCGTCATCGTGGTCGCGGACGGCGCGATCGCAGCCGACGGCCCCCTGAGAGAGGTCCTCGCGCAGCAGGGTGACGCCCTGCGTGAGCGCGGCATCTGGCTTCCCGGCGACGACGTCGCCGCCGAGGTCGGCCCGACCCCTGAGGTCGCCCCGGCCTCGTCCGAAGCCGCCCCGATCGCCCGTGTCGCCGACCTGACGATCGGCTACGACGCGTCCGCCCCGGTACGTTCCGGCATCGACCTGACGATCGAGCGCGGGGTCTCCACCTGTATCGTTGGCGCTAACGGCGCCGGAAAATCGACCTTCGCGCTGACGCTCGCGGGCCTCCTTGAACCCATCTCGGGCACCGTCGAGGTCGAGACCTCCGATGGCACGGCCGGCGACCCGCACGAGTGGTCGAGCAAGCAACTCCTGGGGCGCATGTCCATGGTCTTCCAGGAGCCCGAATACCAGTTCCTGGCCGCCACCGTCGCCGAGGAGCTCGCGATCGGCCCGCGCGCGGCCGGCATGACCGAGGAGGAGATCGCCCCCCTCGTCGACGAACACCTCGAGGCCCTGGGCCTCACCGCGCTTGCGCGCGCCAACCCCATGACGCTGTCGGGCGGCGAGAAGCGCCGCCTGTCGGTGGCGACCGCTCTCATCAGCGCCCCCGAACTGCTGATCCTCGACGAGCCGACCTTCGGCCAGGATCGCGGCACGTGGCTTGGCCTCGTGCGCCTCCTGCGCGCCGCCCTCGAGCGCGGCGTCACCCTGGTCTCGATTACGCACGACCCCGCGTTCGTGGCCGCGATGGGCCAGCGCGTCGTCGACCTCGGGCAGGTCGGGACGCGTGGCGCGACCCCCGCTGATCCCACGGACGAGGCCGGGGTCGCCTCCGCCGGGAACGCTCACGATGAGGGCGCCCAGCCCGAGACGAATGCGGATCCCGCGCCCTCGCGCGAATCGCGGCGCGGCTCCCGAGGCCTCCTCGCGCGCACGAATCCCGTCGCCCGCGTGCTCGCCCTGCTGGTCGCAACGACCCCCCTGCTGATCACGATCGACCCGGTGAGTGCGGGCGTGGCCCTCGCCCTCGAGCTCGCGCTCATGCCCCTGTCGGGCGTGTCGGCGCGCAGCTTCTTCATGAAGGCGACGCCGTTACTGGTGGCCGCGCCGCTCGGTGCGTTGTCCATGCTGCTGTACGCCTCACCTGGGGGCACCGTCTACTGGCAGTTCGGGCCGGCCGCGATCTCGGACCACTCCATGTGGCTGGCGCTGGGCATCGGCCTGCGCATGTGTGCGATCGTCATGCCCGCGATCGCCCTGCTCGACCGCATCGACCCCACCGACATGGGTGACGGCCTCGCGCAGATCCTGCACCTGCCCGCCCGTCCCGTCCTGGCTGCGCTCGCGGGCGCGCGCATGACGTCGCTGATGGCGGCCGACTGGAAGGCCCTCGAGCGAGCACGGCGCGCCCGAGGCGTGGGTGACGCCTCGCGCATCCGTTCCTTCCTGCGCGGCGCCTTCTCGCTGCTCGTGTTTGCGCTGCGTCGCTCCGGCAAGCTGGCGACCACCATGGAGGCCCGGGGATTTGGTGCCGCAGGAAAGCGCACGTGGGCGCGTGTCTCGCGCCTGCGCGCCGTCGACGCCGTCCTCATGGTTGTCGCCATCGCCCTGCCCATGATCGCGCTGGCCGCGAGCATCTGGGCGGGCACCTTCGCCCTGGTGGGCCGATGAGCGCCCTGACCTGGGAGGACGCGCGCAGGGGAGCGGCTCTGCGGGTCACCGTCCCCGTCACGATGAGGCCCGATGAGGCCGCCCGAGACCTCGCCCCCCGCCTGAGTGCCCTGGCGGGGGAGCGAGCCACGGCCTCGTCCCACGGTGAATCCGTGCGAGCACGCCGCGCCGTCCCGGTCGTCACGATCGACGGCTACTCCGGATCCGGGAAGTCAACGCTGGCCGCCGCGCTCGCTCGGCTCGTGGACGGCTGGCAGGTCCTCCACCTTGACGACTGGTATCCAGGCTGGGACGGCCTCGCGGCGGGCGCCGACATCGCGCGGCGAATCGCCGCCGACCTGCGGGGCGGACGCGCCTCCTCCTACGAGGCCTGGGATTGGGAGAATGGCACGACCGGGGCGACGATCCCCGTCCCCCTCGCTCCGACGATCATCGAGGGCTGCGGCGCCATCGAGGCCGAGGCCGACCTCAGTGTGTGGATCGCCGACCCCGGCGAGGAGGAGCGTCGACACCGCGCGATCGCGCGCGACGGGCAGACCTACGCGCCGCATTGGCAGCGGTGGGCCCGTCAGGATCTGGGGCGGCCGGTAACATAGGCACATGTTGCCGCCACACCCTGAACCGCCGCTGTGGGCGTGGCTCCTTGTCGGGGCCATCGATTTCGTCATCCGCGTTGTCGCTCTGGGGGTTGTGCCCAAGCATCGGCGCGCCTCGACGTCGACCGCGTGGCTGCTGCTGATCTTCCTGTGGCCTCTCTTGGGTGTGCCCCTGTACGTCGTCTTCGGGTCCTGGTGGGCGATGGGCCGGCGCCTTGACGACGACCCGGAGGCCCGCCAGCTGGTCGACGCCATCGTGGCCGGCTCGACCGCGCCCGACCCCGAGAACTACGAGGTGCCGGACGGCCCCGACGGCCTGCCCGCAGGATCGGACGACGACACCGCCTCGATCATGCGACTGTCCGGGACCCTCAGCGGCTTCCCGGCCTCGGTGGGACGGGTCGGCCGCCTCTACAACGACACGGCCGAGACCTTCCGGGCCATGGCGGCCAGCATCGACGCGGCCACGCACCATGTGAACGCCCTGTACTACCAGACCTCGTGGGACGAGTACACGGCACCCTTCTACGAGGCCCTCGAGCGCGCGGTCGCCCGCGGCGTCACCGTCCGCCTGCTCGTCGATCACCACGGCTTGCGCACGATCCCAGGCCACAAGGACTTTCGCCGCCGCCTGAACAACATGGGCATCGAGTGGCACGAGATGCTGCCGTTCGCGCCGCTGCGCGGGCAGATTCGCCGCCCTGACCTACGTAACCACCGCAAGATCCTCGTCATCGATGGGCGCGAGGCTTACGTTGGTTCCCATAACCTCGTGGCTCCCGACTACGGCACCCCTTCGTACGCGAAGGCGGGCATGCTCTACGACGACACGAGCGTGTCCGTCACCGGGCCCGTCGTCGCCCAGATTCAGGCGGTCTTCGCCGTGGACTGGTACTACGCGTGCAAGGAGGTCCTCACTCCCGACGTCCTGACCCCGCCCGCGGCGCAGCTGGCAGCCGAGAGCGAGGATACGCAGGCCTCAGCGATGCAGATCATCCCGTCGGGCCCCGCGTTCAGGGGGGAGCCGAACCTGCGCGCGTTCATCCACATGATCTCCTCGGCACGCACGCACGTGTCGATCACGAGCCCCTACTTCATCCCGGACGAGGCCCTCATGATCGCGCTGACGAACGCCGCGCTGGCGGGCGTCGAGGTCGAGCTCTTCGTCTCCGAGCAGTTCGACCAGTTCCTGGTCGGCCACGCGCAGCGTTCCTACTACGGGCCGCTCCTGAAAGCTGGCGTGTGCATCCACCTGTACCGAAAGCCGCGGATGCTTCACTCGAAGTACATGATCGTCGACGGCAGCCTGTGCATCATCGGCTCGTCCAACATGGATGTGCGCTCCTTCGGCCTCAACTACGAGATCGTCCTCGTCGCCGACAGCTCGCGCCTGGTCGAGATGCTGCACGGCAATGATGAGCGCACACGTCAGCAGTCGCGCGAACTGACCTACGAGGAGTGGCGCGGCCAGCCGTGGCATGTCCACTACGTCGACAACGTGTGCCGTCTGGGGAGCTCGCTCCTGTGAGCGCTTCCGACAACGAGGACGTGGCCGGGCGCACGGCCGCCACTCCTTCGTGGCCTCAGTACGGGGATCGTGACGCGATATCGAACGGCGTGTCCGATTCCCTCGATGTGAATCCCTTCGTCGGGGAGGGTGGCGCCTACGACTCGGTGCGCCCCGCCTACCCGGACGAGGCCGTGGCTACTTTGATCGATGCCGCGCGGCGCGGGCGGGGCGTGAATGCTCCGAGGCGGGGCGGCCCTCTGCGTGCCGCCGACATCGGCGCAGGCACCGGCAAGATGAGCGAGCTCCTGGCTCACGGCGGTCTCTTCGTGGACGCGGTCGAACCCTCCGAGGCGATGCGCGCCCAGGCCTCGTCTGTCGAAGGCGTGACGTGGCACGACGGTGTCGCCGAAGACACAGGGTTACCGAACGGTGTGTATGACATCGTCGTGTTTGCACAGTCCTGGCATTGGATGGATTCGGAGCGTGCGGGCCTCGAGGCGGCTCGGGTCCTGGCGCCCGGCGGTGCGCTCGCGATCGTGTGGAATCAGATGGCCGTGTCGATCCCGTGGGTGCATCGCCTGACGCGCATCATGCGTTCGGGCGACGTGCACCGCCCCGACAGGCCGCCCGTGCCGGGTGGCGGCTTCGCTCCGATGGCCCTCACGCAGGTCGCCTGGGAGGACCGCATGACCCCAGAGGAGATCCTTGCCCTCGGCACGACGCGGTCCTCGTATATCCGTTCGTCGGAGACGGGCCGGGCCCGCATGCAGGAGAACCTGCGCTGGTACCTCTACGACCACCTCGGCTACGCGCCGGGGGAACAGGTCACCATCCCGTACGCGACCCTCGTGTGGCTCACTCACCTGTGAGGGCGGGACCGCTGCGACAGTCAGCGGAAGGAAATCTCCTTCTCGGTTTTGTTGTCGAACCATCGCCGACGTCCGTCAGGTTCGACGACGAGTTGAATGTCGGAACCCACCGGCAGGAGGTAGATGCCGATGCAGGCGGGCTCAATGTCGCACAGCTCGTTGAAATCAACGACGGTCATGTTTTTTGGATCATCCAGGTACTCGGCGGTGTCGCGGTCGGACAGGACGCGCCAGCCGGAGTCCTGAGGGGCGAAGGGTTCCTCGCGGGTCAGCCACTTGATGTTGCCTGTGCGCTCAACAATCTTGCGAGAGACGATGGCCGCGCCGGCGCCGCGAATGTAGGTGGGACGCATCATTGCTCCTGTCAGTGGGTGTCACCCTGCGCGCGCAGGTACTCGTCGATGCGGTCGGCGAGGGCTTGCCGGTCCTCGAATGCGCGGACGAGTTCATGGAAGGGCTTGCCTCCGTCGACGACGGTTGTAAAACCCGGGTCCGGGGACGCGAAGACGACGTCGTAGATGGGCGCAAGGTCCTCGTCGGAGTACCGGTGGAGGGGAAGCAGGTACTGGAGGGGCAGGCGCTTGCGATCGTCGAGGCAGTTGAAGGTCTCCCCGTGGTCGACCAGGACCTGCGCGATGGCGGCGTCGCGCGCGGGGTCGTGCTTGACGCTGCCCAGCAGGATGTGCAGGAGTGACGCACCATCACCGGACTTGTGGGCGAACGACGGATTCCGCTCAAGCAGGAAGTCGACGATCTTGTATCGCTCCTCAGCTTTGCTGTTCCCGAGAGCGTAACTGAACAGGGAACGCCCCCGGTTCGCGCGCGCCTCGTCGCCTGGTACATAGAGGGCGACGAAGTCCTCGAATGTCTTCATGTTCGCCGTGAGAAAGATGTTCATTTGTCGAGGCCTTCGTACGTGTGGCTGCGATTAGTGTGTGGATGCTCAACGCGATAATGCCCAAGGGTACTGTATCAGTCTCTACATTCGGCGGGGGTCATCTCCCCGTTGACGCACTCGAGCCACCTGTCGCGACGTCGTGTGCTCTGTGAATTGCGTAGAACCATCAGCTAGGTGAAGGATACGTCGCGATGAGAGTTGGCTAAGAGCTCTCATGCCCTTCGATGCAGCGTTGAGCGTGTCGCGGTTGATCTCAAAACGCTGTTGTTCAAGATCTGCGACCACTGCTCATTCCTTCTCGAAGGGGATGCGCGGCGTGCCGAAGAGGGCCTGGAAGGTTTCCTTGGTGCTGTCGATGTGGGCGATCTCGAGGAGCCGTTCGGGTGAGTGCTTCAGGAACCAGGAAAGATTGGTCGATTCCTTGGACCATTTCCCAGTAAAAATGTTAGTAGGTTGATCGTCGCGGCATAGCTCAACTGAATAATTATTCGTGCCGGGACGGTGAGACCAGCCGGGGGCCGAGATTAGTCTTTTGAAACTGATGTGGAATGGCTGCAGGTCAAGGCAAGCGCGCAAGAGGTCGAAATTGTACATGACGAGCCACTGCTTGATCGGAGTCAGGGATGTTGCCCATACGAACGTGCCAGGTGGTGAGTTGTGTTCGCTGGATCCGCACAGGTAGAAGCTATCTTCGTGCCAGACGTGAAGCATGACGTTCAGATCATTGCTGCGGAACCACACGTGGTCCTTGTCGATCACCGTCAGATCTCGTTTGATTAAAGGGACGAGAGCCTGGATGAAGACGTCGTCGCTGATCGTTGTCATGGTCTGTAGTGTCTCATGCTTACCTGAGCCGTTGGTTGAGAACTTGAGGCTGACTGGCCCGAGGCCGGTGGTCACGTTGGTGCGCGTGGTGTTAGTCGTTGGCCTAGGCCTTGTATTTCTTCAGGAGGTCTTCGAGATCGTATTGCATCGCGTGAGTGATGGGCACGGAATCGGATGGGCTGTTTGAATAAAAGCGGACGCTCGGATCGTCGATGCGGTGGTAGAGCAAGGTCGGTGGCCACGGGGTCTTGTCGGCTGCCCATGACGGGTGAAGTTGATCGATCTTTTCGGGGAATCTCGGTACGTCGAAATGCAATGCCATGGCGCGCATCGATCCCAGCTCTGTCGTTAAGACGTAGGCAGCGACAGAATCACAATCAGTCTGAAGATCAGCACTAGTCGATGGTTCTCTTTCCGACCATGAGAAGAACGTGGTTCCGTCCTCGTCCCAGACAGTGAAATAGAGGGTGCCGTCATTCGTGAAAGACAACGCCTGGTTGAATTCACTTGTTCTGGTCAACGAGCCGTGTAGGAGGCGTTCGATGAGCTCGGTGTGCTGTTCGAGCATGGTGGTGGTCCTTCCGGGGGTGATCAGGGGGATGCCTGCGAGGTTGGTCTTGTTCCGGAGCTTCAGGGAACGCCGAGTATGTGTGTTAGCGCTGGAAGAGTGCGGCGTATCCGGTGCCGGACGGTTCGAGGAGGAGGGAGAGCAGGTCCTCGCTTGATGTGCCATCAGATATGACAACGAGAGCAGCGCAGCTGGCGAGAAGGTTGTGGCTGTTTTGGGAATGGGGGAGGCGTTGCTTGTCAGGAGGTAGCTAATCGGCTCTACGAATTCGATGGAAAAGGTGGGGTGAACGTCGGTCACTGGCGGGACTTCAAGGGGCGGGAGCTGGTGTGCTGCACGAATGTCGGCGGCGACGTGCATGATCGCGAACTTCTTGAAGATCTCGAAGGAAGCGGAGCCGAAGTCTGGCCCGCCGAATGAGTACTTATCGACGTGGCCGTAGGCGTAGTAGTCCTTCCGCCTGGTGAATGCGTCGTAGATAAAGTCTTCACCCGGCTCGACCAGGATTAAGTCTTTCTTGATCCGGGTTGTGTGCGCGGATAGTTCGCACAGGTGAGTGATGTATGCGGCGAGTTCTTCGTTCATGTGAGGGTTGCTCCTCCTCAGAGTGCGCTGTCGACTACCTCGATTCTACGGCCGTCGTGAATCCAGGGAGGGGGCCGAGGCCTCGGCGATAGCTCGAGCGCATGCGAATGATCAGCATTT